>NZ_AXVU01000013.1:0-150438 GCF_000482585.1 Streptomyces sp. CNQ329
ACCGTCCACACCGACTGCGTCCTGGCGTCGCCATCCTGCCAGCCGGGCAGCCGGTGGGTGCCGAAGTAGTAGCGCACCCCGTCGGGGGCGGTGACCCGCCAGTACTCGTTGTTGTTGTCACCGTTGGCCCGCTTCGACGAGGACATCAACTCGACCCGGGTGCCGTCGTCGTCCTTGAAACGCCACTCACCGCTGCCGTCGTCCTTGACCAGCTCGTGGGTCTGGCCGTTGAGGGTAAGGGTCGCGTTGTCGGTCTTCCAGCACAGGTCCCCGACCTTCGAGGACGGGTTGTTGCCACCGGAGCGGTCGTCCTCACATGCCACGAACCGGCGCTCGACGGCACCGGCCGACATCGTCCAGCCGTCGCCGGCCCAGTTGGCCTGGTTGTTGGTCGCAGCAGTGCGGCCGTCGACGGACTGCGAGGAGTAGTCCAGCGCCAGGTCGGGCTGCAGGTCGCCCGCTATCTCGGGCACATCCAGCCCGTACGACCAGGAGAAACCGCCCGAGGAGCCGCCGGCGCTCCACTTGCCCGACGGCGACAGCGGCGTTGCGGAGAAATCACCGGAGGCTCCGGAGGCCGCCGCCGTCAGGGCAAGCAGCACCGTTCCTTCGCCGGCGGTGTAGCCGGTTGCCGAACGCTGGGCGGCTGCCGCGGGCGCGACCGGCGCGCCGGCCGCGCCCGGTACGGCGTCGAGTTCGCTGCGGGCCGTCAGGGTGCCGGCCACGGGGTCGTTGCTCGACGGGACCAGCTTCCCCCGGGAGGAGCAACCGGCCTTGCCGGGCGTCAGGAGCGCACAGACCGGTATCTGCCGGAGGGTGAGTCGGGAGGCCCACGCGCCGCCGAAGCGATGCGCGAAGCTGCCGTAGTCCACTTCCAGTCGCACCGGACCGGTGCCGTCACCGCCGGTGCCCCGGAGGGCGACCGCGACACCGTCGACACCGAGTGCCTGTGTCGCGGACCGGTCCAGTACCTGCGCCTTCACGCGCTGCGGGCCGCGGTCGCCGGCCAACGACTTCAGGCTCATCGGCACGGAGCCGGCCTTGAGGTCGACGGCACCGGCCCCCGCCGCGGGCAGGGTCGCCTCGTCTGTGCCGGCCTTCGGCCACGCGCTGTCCGGCAGCGTCTTGCGTGCGTGCTCGGCGGTCTCGTCGGTTCGTTTGAGCGCGTTGCGCTCTACCTCGTCCACCGGAACCGGCTTGGTGTCCTGCAAGCCGGGGAGCGAGAGCTCCGCCGCTGCGGCCACCGGTCCGCCCAGGAAGGAGGTCAGCAACAGCCCGGCGAGCATCGCGCACAGCGTGCCCACCCAGCCCAAGCGCCGTCTACAGCCGTCCCCGCCCGAAGACATACGTCTCCCCACCACCGAGATCCAAACACGCAAAGTGACGGTGAAGTTACCCCGGACTTAACTGACTTCGGTAGCTCTGACCTGCCCATCTTCATCGATTCGTTATGTACCTTTCGGTTCTCATAGAGGACTTTTGAGGATCTTCCGGATTGGCGTACAACCCTTCCACGGCCTGCGCTGTCTCGGCGCACCGAGCACTCATCTGTCGTCGATGAAGGGCGAGGTCCTCTACGTGAGACGAAAACTCAGAACGCTCACCACCACCGTGGCGCTGGCCGTCCTCGCGCCGCTGCTCGGCGGCGCTTCCGCTGCCGCAGAGACAGCCGAGTCTCCGTACGAGGAAGCCCAGAGTGAGGAAGCACGGGCCCTGGAGTCCGCCGCCGCGAGCGGCGACCAGGTGGAGATCGTGTCCTGGCGCACCGAGACCAGCCAGGTGTTCGCCAATCCGGACGGCTCCTTCACCGAAGACACCTATGTGCTGCCCCAGTTCGTGCGTCAGCGCAGCAGGCTCGTGCCTATCAGCACGGAACTCGCGGCCAACCCTGACGGCACCTTCTCCCCCCAAGCCGCAGAAGTCGGCGTGCGGTTCTCCGGCGGCGGCGACACCCCCGCGGTCACCGTGCTGCGCGACGGCCGCAGCATGTCGTGGACGTGGCCGGAAAGCCTGCCCGAGCCCACCGTGGCCGGCGACACCGCCACCTACCCGAACGTGCTCAACGACGTCGACCTCAAGCTCAAAGCCACCTCGGCCGGCTTCAGCCAACTCCTCGTGGTCAAGACCGCGGAAGCTGCGGCCAGTCCGGAGCTGAGGGAGATCACCTTCGCCCTCGACACCAACGGCGTCGACGTCAGCACCGATGATCACGGCAACCTGAAGGCCGTCAACCCGGCCGGACAAACGGTGTTCACCGCGCCCACCCCACTCATGTGGGACAGCAGTTCCCCCGCGACCACCTCACACACCACCGGGGATGAGGAACGGCCCCGGACCACCAGCGACTTCGAGGTGCCCGTCGGCGGCCGCGACGCCGCCATGGGCCTGCAGGTGACCGAGGACACGGTCACCCTCACCCCGGACCAGGACCTGCTCACCGGCGCGGACACCCAATATCCGGTCTACCTCGACCCCTCCGTCTCCGGATCACGAGTCGCCTGGACCATCGCCTACAAAAAGTACCCCAACACCTCCTTCTACAACGGCTCGGGATTCGACGGAGGCACCTCCACCGCCCGCGTCGGATACGAGAACGAAACCAACGGACTGGCCCGCTCCTACTTCCGCTTCCGCACCGCGAACCTCTGGTCCACCGACAAGATCGTCACCAAGTCCACCTTCAGGATCAAGAACACCTGGTCCTGGTCCTGCAATGCGCGCAAGGTCGAACTCTGGCGCACCGCGCCGATGAATGAGAACACCACCTGGAACAACCGCCCGGACAGGCGCGAGACCCTCGACATCGTCAACGACGCCAAGGGCTGGTCGTCCGACTGCCCTGCCGGCAACCTGGCCTTCGACACGACCGCCGCGGCCAAGGACGCCGCCAGCAGCAAGTGGAACAGCATCACCCTCGGCCTCAAGGCCACCGACGAATCCGACGTCTACGGCTGGAAGAAGTTCGCCGCCAAGTCCTCCGTGCTGTCCACCCAGTACAACACCCGCCCCAACGTGCCCAGTTCCCTGGACACCGCGCCGGTATCCACCCGTAACAGCAAGGGCTGCGGAGACCAGTCCCCTCACGGGCTGATCGGCAACACCGACTTCTACCTCACCGCCAAGGTCAAAGACCGCGACGGCGGCACCGTGAAGGCCCGCTTCCACCTGTGGCCCACCGGCCACCACCCCAACGACGACCCCAACGGCACACTGATCATCAACCAGACGGTGTCAGTCACCTCCGGCACCGTCGCGCGCGTCAAAGTGTCCAAGTCCGCCCTGACCCCGCACCTGGGCACCGCGAACGGCAACTTCTCCTGGAAAGCCCAGGCCGACGACGGCAAAGCCACCTCGGACTGGAACCCCACCCGCGGCGCACCCGGCTGCCGCTTCGTCTTCGACCCCAACCGCCCGTCCACTCCCCCGGCCGTCACCTCCGCCCAGTTCCCCGACGGTGCGGAAGGATGGCCCGCCGACACCGGCGAGGCACGTACCGAAGGCACCTTCACCTTCGCCGCCAACGGCGTCAACGACGTCACCGCCTACGAGTACTGGCTGGACACCAGCCCCGATCCCGTCACCGTCAACGCACCGTCACCAGGCGCCGGCGTGTCCATCAAGGTCACACCCACGCTCACCGGCCCGATCAACCTGTACGTCCGCAGCCTCGACAAAGCAGGAAACCGCTCCGACGTCGCCACCTACCTCTTCTACGTCAACGGACTGTCCAACCCCGACAAACCCGGCGACCTCAACGGCGACGGCAACGCCGACCTCTGGGCCGTCGACGGCGACGGAAAACTCCACCGCCACTACGGAAACGGTGACGGAACCGCCACCGACCAACAAAGCCTCGCCAGCAGCACCGACTGGACCAACACGCCGATCACCCACCACGGAGACTGGACCGGCGACGGCTACGAAGACCTCCTCGCTCTCCGGGACGACCCCGCCACCGGCCAGAAGCGAATGTGGATCAACCCGAACAACGGCTTCGGCTTCGCCTGCACCTCCTGCCGCACCACCGCCTACGAACGCCAGGAAATGACCGTCCTGGAAGAGACCAATAACCACTGGCAGACGGGGGTCAAACAGATCCTCGCCGTCGGCGACGTCGACGGCCCACTCGACACCGACGACGACGGCCAGATCGACACCCCCGGCCACCCCGACCTCCTCGTCAACGACGGCCAGCACCTGTGGCTCTACTACGGCGACCCCGGCGGAAGCACCTACCTCGACGCCTTCCGCGACCCCGTCCTCCTCGCCGCCGGCGACGACATGAGCACCGGCACCAACACCCTCGACAACATCACCATGACCGCACCCGGCGACTTCAACGCAGATGGCTACGCGGACCTCACCGTCCGATTCGACAACGACGGCAGCGGCCTGTTCCTCTACGACGCCATCAACCCCGACGCCTCCACCTGGCCCGGCCAGATAGACCCCACCCACCGGACCCTCATCGCCAACAACTTCGGACCGAACACCGTGCCGCTACTCACCGCCGCACCCGACGCCAACAACAACGGCACATTCGACCTCTGGACCACCACCCCCAACAGCGGCAGACTCCGATTCTTCGCCGACTTCACCCCAGACGGACCCGGAGCCGTCACCGTAGCCTCCGAACAGTTCGCCAACTACCAAACGCTCGGCTAAACCGAGAATCTCTCCGAACCGCCGGTGAGGGCTGCCAACAAGGCAGCCCTCGACCTGCGGAGTCGTGATGCCGGATCCGCCACACCACGACTGGGACGCCCTCTCCCGTGCGCGCACGCTCCACGATGGATATGACGGAACGTCAGCTCATCCAGCCACGATCCAGCCACCGTGACGGTGACCGCACCGTCACACACCGCTCCCGGCAGCCCTCCCACGCCCCCGACCTGCGAACACGTGAAACCCGCAGCTATCACCCAGCTACTCACACATTCCGCGGGACCGCGACGACACACCATCCGCACAACCCACAAAACACCCCCTGACCTGCGAATTCATCGCGCGGGGCCAGGGACGGAATCATTCATACATTGAAGCGGAATTCCACCACGTCGCCGTCGCGCATCACGTAGTCCTTGCCCTCCATGCGGGCCTTGCCCGCGGCGCGGGCTTCCGGGACCGAGCCCGTGGCGACCAGGTCGTCGAAGGAGATGACCTCCGCCTTGATGAAGCCCTTCTGGAAGTCCGTGTGGATCACGCCCGCCGCCTCCGGGGCCGTGGCGCCCTTTTTGATGGTCCAGGCGCGGGCCTCTTTGGGGCCTGCGGTCAGGTAGGTCTGGAGGCCCAGGGTGTCGAAGCCGACGCGGGCCAGGGTGACCAGGCCCGGTTCCTGCTGGCCGACGGACTGGAGGAGTTCCAGGGCGTCGGCCTCGTCGAGTTCGGCGAGTTCGGATTCGAGTTTGGCGTTGAGGAAGATGGCCTCGGCCGGGGCGACCAGGGCGCGCTGTTCGTCCTTGAAGGACTCGTCGGCCAGTTCGTCCTCGTCGACGTTGAGGACGTAGAGGAAGGGCTTGGCCGTCAGCAGGTGGAGGTCGTGGAGGAGTGCGGCGCGCTCGGTGCCCTGGGCGATGCCGGCGGCGAAGAGGGTCTGGCCGGCGTCGAGGATGGCCTTGGCCTCCTCGATGGCGGTGAGCTTGGGGGCCAGGTCCTTCTTGATGCGGGATTCCTTCTGGAGCCGCGGGAGGACCTTCTCGATGGTCTGGAGGTCGGCGAGGATCAGCTCGGTGTTGATGGTCTCGATGTCGTCCTTGGGTGAGACCTTGCCGTCCACGTGGACCACGTTCTCGTCCCGGAAGGCGCGGATGACCTGGCAGATCGCGTCGGACTCGCGGATGTTGGCCAGGAACTTGTTGCCCAGGCCCTCGCCTTCGCTCGCGCCGCGCACGATGCCGGCGATGTCGACGAAGTCGACCGTCGCCGGGAGGACGCGCTGGGAGCCGAAGATGCCCGCCAGGGTGTCGAGGCGGGGGTCGGGGACGCCGACGACGCCGACGTTGGGCTCGATGGTGGCGAACGGGTAGTTGGCCGCCAGCACCTCGTTCTTGGTCAGGGCGTTGAAGAGGGTGGACTTGCCGACATTCGGCAGGCCGACGATTCCGATCGTGAGCGACACGTGAACGACTTCCGGTACGAGGTACGGGGACGGGGTCGCGGCATGGCTGTGGACCCCGTCGACGATTCTACGGGTGCCCCTGCGCGCGCGGTGTGTGCGTCCCGTGGGACTTCGGCACTCCGAATGAGCGCATTCTGTGCCCCTCCCCGGGTTTCACCTGCCGTGGGGCCTAACGTAGAGCGATGCAGCATCACCGTACGAACACGGGCCCCGACGGAGAGCGACGCGGGGCTCACGTCCCGCGACCGGCCCGCGCGCCCGATCCCGCCGGGGCCGGTGGGCCGGAGGAGAGGGCCGTGGTGTACCGGGCCGCGGTGGGGCGGCCCGTGCCGCCGGTGTTGCGGGCGCTGCTGCGGCCCGCCGGGCCGCGGCTGACGGCGGCCGGCGGAGGGGTGCTGGCGGTGGTGGCGATGCTGGCCACGGGGACGTTCGTGCAGATGGTGATGGGGACCGCGCCGGTGTTCTACGGGGTGGTGTTCCTGGTGCTGTCGGTGTGCTGCGCGCTGTGGGTCCGGCCCGCGGACGTCATCGCCGCGCCGATCGCCATGCCGATCGCCTTCGCCGCCGGGACCCTGGCCCTCGGCGAGGGCTCGGGCGGGATCTCCTCCCGTCTGATGGCGGCCGGTACGACCCTGGCCCTGGAGGCACCGTGGCTCTACGGGGGCACGCTGCTGGCGGCCGTCTTCGCCCTGCTGCGGCACTTCGCCCTGCTCGCCGTGGAGCGCAGTCCCGCCGGGGAGCCTGCGGCCCGGCCGTCCTCCGGCGCGGGCGGGGCGGCACGGCCGCGGGCCGGCGGCCGGGCCGCTGCGGTCAGTCCGCCGCGCCGCGGCCCAGCGCCGCCGCCTCGGCGCGCAGGTCGCGGCGGAGCTCCTTCGGCAAGGAGAAGGTGAGCCGCTCGTCCACCGGCTGCACCAGATCCACGTCCGCGTAGCCCCGCTCCGCGAGCCACTCCAGCACGCCGTCGACGAGTACCTCCGGCACCGAGGCCCCCGACGTCACGCCCACCGTCGTCACGCCGTCCAGCCACGCCTCGTCGATCTCCTCGGCGCCGTCGATCAGATACGACGCCTTGGCGCCCGCGTCGAGGGCGACCTCGACCAGCCGCTGCGAGTTCGACGAGTTCTGCGAGCCGACGACGATCACGAGGTCGGACTCCGCGCCCACCTGCTTGACCGCGACCTGCCGGTTCTGCGTCGCGTAACAGATGTCGTCGCTCGGCGGGTCCAGCAGGTTCGGGAAGCGGCTCTTGAGCCGGTCGACGGTCTCCATCGTCTCGTCCACCGACAGCGTGGTCTGCGAGAGCCAGACGACCTTGTCGGGGTCGCGCACCTCGATCTGCTCGGCGCCCTCCGGCCCGTCGACGAGCTGGATGTGCTCCGGTGCCTCGCCCGACGTGCCGATGACCTCCTCGTGGCCCTCGTGGCCGATGAGCAGGATGTCGAAGTCGTCCTTGGCGAAGCGGACGGCCTCCTTGTGCACCTTCGTCACCAGCGGGCAGGTCGCGTCGATCGAGGCGAGCCGGCCCTGCTTCGCCTCCTCGTGGACGACGGGTGCGACGCCGTGCGCGGAGAAGATCACGATGTTGCCGGGCGGTACCTCGGCGGTCTCCTCGACGAAGATCGCGCCCTTGCGCTCCAGCGTCTTGACGACGTACTTGTTGTGCACGATCTCGTGCCGCACGTACACCGGCGCACCGTACTGCTCAAGCGCCTGCTCCACCGCGATCACCGCCCGGTCGACGCCGGCGCAGTAGCCCCGGGGAGCGGCGAGGAGGACGCGGCGGGCGGGCTGCGGTGCGCTCGAAGCAGTCATGCCGCCATGGTACGGAACGCCCCGTCCGCGATTCGAGGGCGCAGCGGCCCGCGACCCGTCCGCCGGAGCCGCCCGGGTGTCGTACCCCGCCGTTAGGCTCGGGCCCATGGCGGTGAACACGGCCGAGACGCCCATGCCCGTCGGGGTCGTCTCGCGGAAGATCGGCGGCTGGATCGACCGGCTCGGCGCGCTGTGGGTGGAGGGGCAGATCACCCAGTTGTCGCGGCGGCCGGGGGCCGGCGTGGTCTTCATGACGCTGCGCGACCCGGCGCAGGAGGTCTCCTTGACGGTGACGTGCTTCCGCGACGTGTTCGACAAGGTGGCGGATGTCATACAGGAGGGCGCCCGCGTCGTCGTCTTCGCCAAGCCGGTCTGGTACGCGCCGAGCGGCCAGCTCTCCCTGCGCGCCGCCGAGATCCGCCCGGTGGGCGTCGGTGAACTGCTCGTGCGGCTGGAGCGGTTGAAGAAGGCGCTGGCCGCCGAGGGGCTGTTCGCACCGGAGCGCAAGAAGCCGCTGCCGTTTCTGCCGCGCCGCATCGGGCTGGTGACGGGGCGGGCGTCGGCGGCGGAGCGGGACGTGCTGGAGACGGCGCGGCACCGGTGGCCCGCGGTGCGGTTCGAGGTGCGGCCGGTCGCGGTGCAGGGGGTGCACGCGGTGCCGCAGATCGTCAAGGCGGTGCAGGAGTTGGACAGCCTGCCGGAGGTGGACGTCATCATCGTCGCGCGGGGCGGCGGCAGCGTGGAGGACCTGCTGCCGTTCTCGGACGAGCAGCTCGTGCGGGCCGTCGCCGCCTGCGAGACGCCGGTCGTCTCCGCCATCGGCCACGAGCCGGACAACCCCCTGCTGGACTTTGTGGCGGATCTCCGTTCCCGTACGCCCACGCACGCCGCCAAGGACGCGGTGCCGGACGTCGGCGAGGAGCACGCGCGGATAGAGCAGCTCCGGCTGCGCGCGCTGCGCGTGCTGACGGGGGTGCTCGACCGCGAGGAGCGCGGGCTCGCGGCGTGGCTGAGCCGGCCGGCGATGGCCGAGCCGTACGCGATCGTGGACGAGCGCGCGGAGGTCGTGGACGCGGTTCTCGCGCGCGGGCGGCGCACGCTGGCGCATCTGCTGGACCGTGCGGACTCCGAGGTGGAGCACACCCGCGCCCGGGTCATCGCCCTCTCCCCCGCCTCCACGCTCAAGCGCGGTTATGCGGTGCTGCAGCGGCAGGACGGCGCGGCGGTGCGCGCTGCGGACGAGGTGAGCCCGGGCGAGGAGCTGCGCGCCCGGGTCGCCGACGGGGAGTTCGGTGTCACGGTCGGCCCGGTGTCGTAGGCGGGTCCTAAGGTGGGGGCCATGGCAGAGACGAAGGACCGGGGGACTCTCGGCTACGAGCAGGCGCGCGACGAGCTGATGGAGGTCGTGCGCCGGCTGGAGTCCGGCGGTTCGACCCTGGAGGAGTCCCTGGCGCTGTGGGAGCGCGGGGAGGAGCTGGCGCGGATCTGCCGGCAGTGGCTGGACGGCGCCCGCGAGCGGCTCGACGCGGCGCTGGCGGAGTCGGGGGACGAGGCCGGAGGCGCCGAGAGGGACGGGGAAGCGGAAGAGGCGGGGAGAGAGGGCTGAGCCGAGCCGGACCACGCCTCCGGCCCTGCGGGCCGTGAGGGCCGACGGCCGTCCGGCCGTGCGGGCTCAGGAGCCGGCGGCTTCGCGCGCGCAGGCCCGGGCGGCCTGTCCACGGCGCCTTCGCAGGGACCCGGTCCCTTCCCGTTCCGTACGGGCCCGGTCCGGGCTTCCCACGGGCGTCCGCCGGCTCACTTCTCCTTCAGCGCCGACGCCATCCGCTCCATCTGCTCCCGGCTCCCCGTGCCGGTGACCACGGTCGTCACGCTGTCGTCCTTGAACACCAGCGCGTCGTACTCCCTGCCCTCGTAGTGCGCCCATTCCTCGCCCGCCACCTGGCTGCTCTCGCCCGTCGCCCGGGCGTTCTGGGTGACCTTGCGGATGAACGAGTCGGGCTTCTTGCTCCCCTGTTCCACCGCGACGTACTCGTCGTCGGGCGTGACGAAGCCCAGGTGCCATGTCGCGCCGTGGTCGCCGGTCCCGCGGTACGTCACGGAGTTGGCCCGCCAGTCGTCCGGCAGCCCCACCGGCGCGACGACCGGGAACGGCGCGGAGCGGCGGGCCTGCCCCAGTTCCTGGCTGTAGGAGACGGCCTCCATCTCGTTGCCGTCGCCCTCGCGTGGGAGGACTCCCCAGTAGACGATCAGCGACACTCCGCAGGTGACCGTCAGTGAGCCCACCAGATTGCGCACAGTCCGCATACTGTTCCTGTCTGCCACCCCTCCATCGTCCCTCATCGCGGAGCGGTCTCTTCGCCGGGGGCGGATATCCGGCGGGGAAGGGAGGAATCGACCCGCTCATCCGAGAGGCGGTGTGCTCATAATGGCGATAAACGGATAGGCTCTGACCGCCCCCCGCCACCCCTCCGGCCGTCGACCGAGCCGTCGACCGAGCGGAAAGGTCCTCACGGATGCCGCAGTCCCACGAGACGCCCCACCACCTCCCCGAGCCACTGGAGGTGGCCCCCGAGGCCCCCGACCGCAACCTCGCCCTGGAGCTGGTCCGGGTCACCGAGGCCGGCGCGATGGCCTCCGGCCGCTGGGTCGGCCGCGGCGACAAGAACGGCGCCGACGGCGCCGCCGTCCGCGCCATGCGCACCCTGGTCAGCACCGTCTCGATGAACGGTGTCGTCGTCATCGGCGAGGGCGAGAAGGACCACGCCCCGATGCTCTTCAACGGCGAGCACGTCGGCGACGGCACCGGACCGGAGTGCGACGTGGCCGTCGACCCGGTCGACGGCACCACGCTCACCGCCAAGGGCATGGGCAACGCCGTCTCCGTGCTCGCCGTCGCCGAGCGGGGCGGCATGTTCGACCCGTCCGCGGTCTTCTACATGGACAAGCTGGCCACCGGCCCCGAGGCCGCCGAGTTCGTCGACATCAACGCCCCCGTCGCCGCCAACATCCGCCGCGTCGCCAAGGCCAAGGGCGGCAACGCGCAGGACGTCACCGTCTGCGTGCTGGACCGGCCGCGCCATGACGGGCTGGTGCAGGAGGTCCGCGAGGCGGGGGCGCGGATCAAGTTCATCTCGGACGGCGACGTCGCCGGCGCCATCATGACCGCCCGCGAGGGCACCGGCGTCGATCTGCTGCTGGGCGTCGGCGGCACCCCGGAGGCCGTCATCGCGGCCTGCGCGATGAAGTGCCTCGGCGGTACGTTCCAGGGCCGGCTGTGGCCGCGGGACGACGCGGAGCGGCGGCGGGCGCTCGACGCCGGGCACGACCTGGACCGTACGCTGCTGATCGACGACCTGGTCAGCGGCGAGAACGTGTTCTTCGTCGCCACCGGGATCACGGACGGGGAGCTGCTGCGCGGCGTGCGCTACCGCGCGGACCGGGCGTTCACGCAGTCACTGGTGATGCGGTCGAAGAGCGGCACGATCCGGCAGATCGAGTCGGAGCACCGGCTGTCGAAACTGCGCGCGTACAGCTCGATCGACTTCGATCGGGCCGGGTAGCGGCCCGCGGGCGGGCGGCGGGTGCGTACGGACGACGACCACCCGTACGCAGAACCGTTTGTCCACGCCCCCGTAGCGGGGTTCAGCCCGCCTGCGCTATCCCCCGCGGGGCGGTCAGCTTCTCCGCCGTCTCCCGCCGCCTGCGCCGCGCCTGCACGACCCGCCGCTCCGCCGCGGTGAGCCCGCCCCACACGCCGTACGGCTCGGGCAGCAGCAGCGCGTGCTCCCGGCACTCGACCATCACGGGGCAGCGCGCGCAGACCCGCTTCGCGGCGGCCTCGCGCGAGAGCCGGTCGGCGGTGGGCTCCTTCGAGGGAGCAAAGAACAGCGCGGCCTCGTCCCGCCGGCACACCGCCTCCGTGTGCCAGGGATCCCCCTCTTCCCGCCGGCCGGAGCGCTGGATCGGCACCCGGGCTTCCTGCAGGGACTGCTGGTGGGACTGCAGCACGGTCCACTCCTGACGACGGCGTTGGCGGATCAGGGACACACAAGCTGTCTCGTAAGGCGTACGGCCGTTCGCACCTGCAGCCGTACGGAGGAGACGATGCACGTGCTCTACCCGCTGTGCGCGCGCTTATGCGCCTCGTGGCCACCCGGGATGGAGGTGCTCCTTCCGGGTCTTCGGAGGCAGTTGAGGGCGGTGGAAACGGGGTCAGTGACCGAGGCCGTGCTTGCGCATCCGGTCGGTCAGGTTCTTCAGAAACTTGCCCTTTTTACCCTTTGCGTCCACGCCGCCGAAGAGCGCGAAGCCGGTGACGACCACCACCGGCGCACGCGGGTCCTCCGCCTCCTGCGCGTGCACGTCGAAGCCGCCGAAGACGGCCGTGCCGGAGCCGCGCAGCGAGACGTTGGCGGGCACCTTGATGTCGACGCCGCCGAAGATGGCGGTCGCGTTGATGACGATCTCCTGCTGGTGGAAGACCGCCTCGGTCAGGTCGATGTCCACGCCCCCGAAGAGCGCGAACGCCGACGTCCTGCGCCCCACGCTCCAGCGCCCCTTGCGCGTGGAGCCGCTGAAGATCGCCACGAGGGTCTGCGACTGCGGCTGCGGGTACGACGGCGGGGGCGGGGCCGCCGCGGGCCCGGCCGCGCGGCGGCCGACCGGCAGGTCGCGTACGAGCGGCTCCAGCTCGCCCACGGTCTTGGCGTTGTAGACGCCGTCGATCCGCTCGGCGTGCTCCTCCGGGTCCAACCGCCCCTCGGCGAGCGCCTCGCGGAGGATGTCGGCCACCCGGTCGCGGTCCGCGTCGGAGGCGCGCAGCTCTCCCTCCGCGACCGGCTTCTTCGACAGCGACGGCTGGGCGGCGGGCACGGGGGCGTTGTCGCGCGAGGTCTCGTCCACGGGCCCAGCGTAACCAAACGCGATACATCGTGACTAGGCCCCGGCCGGCGGCCGAGGGCACCTCACGGCACCGCCCCCGCGCGGCCGTCCTAACCTGGGAGACGCACAGCCGCCGCCGACCGACGACGAAGGAACGCGATGACCGCCACCGCCCGCCCCGCCAGCCCCGCGTTCCAGTACACGGACCTCCTCCCGCTCGGCGCGGACACCACGGCGTACCGCCTGCTGACACAAGAGGGCGTACGCACGGTCGAGGCCGGCGGCCGTACGTTCCTGGAGGTCGCACCCGAGGCGCTGCGGCTGCTCGCCGCCGAGGCGATGCACGACATCTCGCACTATCTGCGCCCCGCCCACCTCGCCCAGCTCCGGGCCATCTGCGACGACCCGGAGGCGTCGCCCAACGACAAGTTCGTGGCGCTCGACCTGCTGAAGAACGCCAACATCTCGGCGGCGGGCGTGCTCCCCATGTGCCAGGACACGGGCACGGCGATCGTCATGGGCAAGCGCGGGCAGCAGGTGCTGACCGAGGGGCGGGACGAGGAGGCGCTGTCGCTCGGGGTGTACGACGCGTACACCAAGCTCAACCTGCGCTACTCCCAGATGGCGCCGCTGACCATGTGGGACGAGAAGAACACCGGCACCAACCTGCCGGCGCAGGTGGAGCTCTACGCCGCCGACGGGGACGCGTACAAGTTCCTCTTCATGGCCAAGGGCGGCGGCAGCGCCAACAAGTCGTTCCTCTACCAGGAGACGAAGGCGGTCCTGAACGAGGCGTCGATGCTGCGCTTCCTGGAGGAGAAGATCCGCTCGCTGGGCACGGCCGCCTGCCCGCCGTACCACCTCGCGATCGTCGTCGGCGGCACCTCCGCCGAGTACGCGCTGAAGACCGCGAAGTACGCCTCCGCGCACTATCTCGACTCGCTGCCCACCGAGGGCTCCCCCGCCGGCCACGGCTTCCGCGACACCGAGCTGGAGGCCAGGGTCTTCGAGCTGACGCAGACCCTCGGTATCGGGGCCCAGTTCGGCGGCAAGTACTTCTGCCACGACGTGCGCGTCGTCCGGCTGCCGCGGCACGGCGCGTCCTGCCCGGTGGCCCTCGCGGTCTCCTGCTCCGCGGACCGGCAGGCGCTGGCGAAGATCACGGCGGAGGGCGTCTTCCTGGAGCAACTGGAGCACGACCCGGCGCGCTTCCTGCCGGACACCACCGCGGCGGAGCTGACCGCGGGTTCCACCGGCTCCGCGGACTCCCCGGGCTCCATGGACGACGCCGTACGGATCGACCTCGCCCGGCCGATGGCCGAGGTGCAGGCGGAGCTGACGAAGTACCCGGTCAAGACGCGGCTGTCGCTGACCGGCCCGCTCGTCGTGGCGCGCGACATCGCGCACGCGAAGATCAAGGAGCGGCTGGACGCGGGCGAGGAGATGCCGCAGTACCTCAAGGACCACCCCGTGTACTACGCCGGCCCCGCCAAGACCCCCGAGGGCTACGCCTCCGGCTCCTTCGGGCCGACGACGGCGGGGCGCATGGACGCGTACGTCGAGCAGTTCCAGGCGGCGGGCGGGTCGATGGTGATGCTGGCCAAGGGCAACCGGTCCCGGCAGGTCACCGACGCCTGCGCCGCGCACGGCGGCTTCTACCTGGGCTCGATCGGCGGGCCGGCGGCGCGGCTGGCGCAGGACTGCATCAAGAAGGTCGAGGTCCTGGAGTACGAGGAGCTGGGCATGGAGGCGGTCTGGAAGATCGAGGTCGAGGACTTCCCGGCGTTCATCGTGGTCGACGACAAGGGGAACGACTTCTTCACCGACCCGGGCCCCGCGAAGCCGTTCGTGACGAGCATCCCGGTGCGGGGCGCGGCGAAGCCGTAGGGGCGCCGGCGCCCTCAGCCGCGCCGCGTGGCGACCGCCCGGCGCCGCAGGGCGAACACCAGGCCACCGACGCCCAGCAGCAGCACGCCGGCGCCCAGCGCGTAGGACGTGGTGGTCCCGGAGCCGCCGGCGGCCTGCGGCCGGGCCTCGCGGTCGCCGCCGTGTCCGTCGTCGCGGTCGCCGGCGCCGGTGCGCGCCGGCGCGACGGTCAGCTCGTCGATGTCCGGCGCGCACACCACCGCGGTCTTCGCGCCCTTCTCGTACGCGCACGCCGTCGCGGCCAGCTCGCCCGCGGTCGGTGCCTCCTTCGCCAGCCGCGTCCGCGCGGTGAACTCCGCCGACTTGTGCCCCTTCAGATCCGCCGTCCAGTGCACCTCGCGGCCACCGCGCACCTTTCCCCCCGCGCCCGGCTCGACCAGGTTCATGCCCTCCGGCAGCGTCTGGCGGACCACGATGCCCTCGATCGGCCCGTCCTGCAGGCTGGAGACGCGGACCGTGTACGTGGCCTCCTGACCCGGACCGGAGGTCTTGCGCCCGTTGTCGATGGCGATCTTCATCGCGGGGCCGGTCACCCCCGGCAGGTCCCTTCCGTCGTCGTCCTGCGGCCGGACGGCCCCCGCGGGCTGCGCCGCGGCTGCGAGCAGGGCGCAGGCCAGCGCGGCGGCGCGCGCTCCGCTGCGGAAACGACGGGTGCGAAGGCTGGTCGTCACGTCACTCCTCGGGCCCCACCCGGCCGTGGTCCGGCCGGTCTCTTCTGTTCTCCGCCGGTCTCCGCCGGCGGCTCCTGGTCGCTTCCGCTCTCCCCAGGCCGCCGCCGGACTCTCCGGACGTCTCCGGTCCCTGTCGATTCCATCGCGCCGCCGCCCGCGCCCGCGGCAGCCGCGGCGGCAAGTCCCGGTCCTTCCCCGCCGAATCCACCGTTCGGCGCACGGGCGGTGTCGGTGGGCGGTCGTATCCTCGGCAGCATGAGCCAGCCCGCCGACCGGTCCCCCGCAGAACGCCCCGCATCCGACCGCTTCCGCATCGAGCACGACTCGATGGGCGAGGTCCGCGTGCCCGCCGGCGCCAAGTGGCGCGCCCAGACGCAGCGTGCCGTGGAGAATTTCCCGGTCTCCGGGCTGCGCCTGGAGTCCGCGCACATCGCCGCGCTGGCCCGGATCAAGGCCGCCGCGGCGAAGGTCAACGCCGAGCTGGGCGTGCTGGACGCGGGCATCGCCGCGGCCGTGCAGGAGGCGGCGGAGGAGGTCGCGGCGGGTCGCTGGGACGGCGAGTTCCCGGTCGACGTCTTCCAGACCGGCTCCGGCACGTCGTCGAACATGAACATGAACGAGGTGCTGGCCACCCTCGCGCAGGAGAAGCTGGGCGCCGACGGACCGGTGGTCCACCCCAATGACCACGTCAACGCCAGTCAGTCGTCGAACGACACGTTCCCCTCCTCCATCCACATCGCCGCCACCGGCGCGGTCGTGCAGGACCTGATCCCGGCGCTGACGCATCTTCAGGCCGCGCTCGCGGGCAAGGCCGAGGAGTTCGCGGAGGTGGTGAAGGCGGGACGGACGCATCTGATGGACGCCACGCCGGTCACCCTCGGGCAGGAGTTCGCGGGCTACGCCGCCCAGGTCGGCACCGGCGTCGAGCGGCTGCACGCCTCGCTGCCGCGGCTGGCGGAGCTGCCTCTCGGCGGCACCGCGGTCGGTACGGGCATCAACACCCCGCCCGGCTTCGCCGCCGCCGTCATCGCCGAGGTCGCGCGGGCCACCGGGCTGCCGCTGACGGAGGCCCGCGACCACTTCGAGGCGCAGGGCGCCCGCGACGGCCTGGTGGAGGTCTCGGGCCAGTTGCGTACGGTCGCGGTCGGGCTCACCAAGATCTGCAACGATCTGCGCTGGATGGGCTCGGGACCGCGCACCGGCCTCGCCGAGATCGCCCTGCCCGACCTCCAGCCCGGCTCGTCGATCATGCCGGGCAAGGTGAACCCGGTGATCCCCGAGGCGGTCCTGATGGTCTGCGCCCAGGTCGTCGGGAACGACGTGACGGTCACCACCGCCGGCGCCTCCGGCAACTTCGAGCTGAACGTGATGCTGCCCGTCCTCGCCCGCAACGTGCTGGAGTCCGTCCGGCTGCTGGCCAACGCCGCACGCCTGCTCGCCGATCGCACGGTCGACGGCATCACGGCGCACGCCGGGCGCGCCCGGGAGTACGCGGAGTCGTCGCCGTCCGTCGTCACGCCGCTCAACAGGTACCTCGGCTACGAGGAGGCGGCCAGGGTGGCGAAGAAGTCGCTGGCCGAGCGCAAGACGATCCGCGAGGTCGTCCTCGAAAACGGGTACGTCGAACGCGGGCTGCTCACCGAGGAGCAGTTGGACCGGGCCCTGGACGTGCTGAGGATGACCCGGCCGTGAGGCGGCGCTGGATACCATCATCGGATGCACGGGCCAGACGCGACGCTTGACAGCGACAAGAACGTCTCAGGCGGCCGGTGGACGCCCGGGGACCACATCCTGTGGCGCTACCGCGCCCACGCGGCGCCCGCGGGTGCCGACGCGCCCGCCGGTACCGGCGACTCCGGCGGCACGGGCCGGCTGGGTCGTCTCGTCACCGTCTGCCGCCCGGTCACCGTCGTCCGCGACGACGCCGAGACGCTCGCCGTCTGGGTGGCGCCGGACACCGAGTGCGTACGCCCGGTGCTCACCGACGGCACGGAGTTACACCAGGAGCCGCTGGCCACCCGCTACACCAAGCCGCACCGCCCGCACCGGACCCGCTGGTTCGGCGCCGGCGTGCTCAAGCTGGCCCGGCCCGGCGAGCCGTGGTCCGTCTGGCTCTTCTGGGAAACCGACTGGACCTTCAAGTCCTTCTACGTCAACCTCGAAGCGCCCCGGGTGCGCTGGGCCGGGGGCGTCGACTCCGAGGACCACTACCTGGATCTCGTCGTCCACCCGGACCGCTCGTGGGAGTGGCGGGACGAGGACGAGTTCGCCGCCGCGCAGCGGGCGGGGCTGATGCCGGCCGCGCGGGCCGCGGCCGTACGGGACGCCGGCCGGCGGGCGGTCGACGCCGTCGGGGCGTGGGGGCCGCCGTTCTCCGCCGGATGGGAGCGCTGGCGCCCCGACCCGAAGTGGACAGTTCCGCTTCTTCCGGCGGATTGGGATCGCACACCGGCGCGCTTGTCTTCATGAGCCTCTTGCTGCGCCCCGGTAGGTCAAACGTAGGATCGACGTCCACAGCACCGCAGTGCCCACAACTCAACCCGCCCTGTGGAGACTTGGGTGGATACGGCCGGATGGACGGTACCGACACGTGACGGAGCGCGACAGGCGGCGGGCAGCCGCCGAGCGAACGGAGCCCGGCAACACCCTTGCCGCCTCCGGCACGGACGAGGCGTTGTCGCCGGCCGCGGCCACAGCGGACGCGGCCGACGCCATCCCCGACCCGCGTGACGCCCTGCACCACGCGAAGCCCGCGAAAGCCCCGGCGGACGCCACCGGTGGCGTGCCCGCACACCAGGGCGCCGACGACACCCCCAGCGGCGGCCGGCCGCGCCCCCAGCCGGGCGCGGGCCAGGACGCCGACCCGGGCCGGGTGAGGGGCCGGCAGCCCGAGGAGGACGCCGCGTCCACGCGGCTGCGGTTCCTCGGTGCGGCGACCCGCCGGATCGCCCGCGGCATCGACCTGGACGAGATCGTCCTCGGCCTGTGCCGCTCGGTCGTCCCGTCCTTCGCCGACGCGATCCTCGTCTACCTCCGCGACCCGCTGCCGGTCGGCGACGAGCAGCCGACGGAGCCGTTCCGGCTGCGACTGCGGCGTACGGACCGGATCACCGACGGCGTCGAGGACGTCGACAGCATGGGCGGCAGCCGGCTACTGCCCGCGGCGGCGGAGCCGGATTCTCCGGGTCTGGGCGCGGCCGAGCAGGTCGACGTCGTACGGGCCGGGGCGCTCCTCGAAGTGCTGCGCGGCGTCCGCCCGGTGTTCGGCGAGACCCTGGCCGCCCGCGCCGCCCTCATCGAACTGCTGGGCCGCGAGAGCCCGCTGGCGAACGCGCCCGCCGACAAGCGCACGATCGTCGCCCCGCTGCGCGGCCGGCGCCGGGTGATCGGGGTGGCGGTGCTCGTACGGGGTCCGGCGCGGCCCGCGTACGGCCAGGACGACCTGCTCATCGCCGCCCAACTGGCCACGCACACGGCTCTCGGCGTCGACAAGGCGGTGATCTACGACCGCGAGGCGTACATCGCCGACCAGTTGCAGCGCACGATGCTGCCCGAGTACCTGCCGGAGCCCACCGGCGTCCGCCTCGCCAGCCGCTACCGGCCCGCGGCCGAGACCGCGCGCGTCGGCGGCGACTGGTACGACGCGATCCCTCTGCCCGGCAGCCGGGTCGCGCTGGTCGTCGGTGACGTCATGGGCCACTCGGTGACCTCCGCGGCGATCATGGGCCAGTTGCGCACCGCGGCGCAGACGCTGGCCCAGCTCGATCTGCCGCCGCAGGAGGTGCTGCACCACCTCGACGAGCAGGCGCAGCGCCTCGGCGACGATCGCATGGCCACGTGCCTGTACGCGGTCTACGACCCCATCGCCCACACCCTCACCGCCTCCAACGCCGGCCACCCGCCGCCGGTCCTGCTCCGCCGCGACGGCGCCAGCGAGGTGCTCGACGTGCCGCCCGGGGCGCCGATCGGGGTGGGCGGCGTGGGCTTCGAGGCCGTGGAGCTGCAGGCGCCGCAAGGCTCGACGCTGTTGCTCTACACCGACGGCCTGGTCGAGTCCCGGCTGATGGACGTCTCGACGGGCATCGACCAGCTCTGCGCCCGCCTGTCCCGCACGGCGGCGCTCACCGGGCCGGGCAACCCGCCGCCGCTGGAGCCGCTGTGCGACGAGGTGCTGGACGTCCTCGGCCCGGGCGACCGCGACGACGACATCGCCCTGCTGGCGGCGCGCCTGGACGGCATAGCGCCGAGCGCGGCGGCGCAGTGGTCCCTGGACCCGCGGGCGCAGGCGCCGCGCGAGGCGCGGTCGCTGGCGCGCGGAGCGCTGGCCGGCTGGGGCCTGGAGGAGCTGACGGACATCGTGGAGCTGCTGGTGAGCGAGGTGGTCACGAACGCGGTCCGCTACGCCCAGCGACCGGTCACGCTGCGCCTGGTGCACACGGACCAGCTCCGGTGCGAGGTCGTGGACGACGTCCCGCAGTTGCCGCGGATGCGGCGGGCGGGGCCGGCGGACGAGGGCGGCCGGGGCATGTTCCTCGTGAACAAGCTGGCCCGGCACTGGGGCGCGGAGCGCCTGAGTGTGGGCAAGGTGGTGTGGTTCGAGATCTGACGGGTCCGGCGGCGCAGGCGCCGACGGCCCGGGGCGGTGTCCCGGTCCGGGGAGCAGCCCTCAGGCGCAGCGGGGAAGCGGCGGCAGCGTCGCGGTCCGCGCGAGCTGGATGACGTCCTCCGCCTCCGCCGCCTTCGCCTCACCCTCCGGGTACGCCACCCCCAGCCCTCCGTCCCGGGCCAGCGCGTACCCGTACCGCGGGGTGACCCGTGTGTAGGACCGCGACCGCAGGTCCAGCGCCCACGCCGCCTCCGTCGTACGCCACGTCACCACCTCCCCGGTCACCTGCACCTGGTCGATGCCGCCCAGTTCCGGCTCCGGCACCGCCCCGGCGCCCTCGGCCCGGACCAGCGCCAGCGGCTCCGGCCAGCCCGTCCGCCACACGTACAGCCGCGGCCGGTCCGCGTCGCCGCCCGCCCACGCCCACGTGCGGCCGTCCGACGCCACGTACCTGACGTTGCGCAGGTCCGCGATCGGGCCCGGCAGTTCCGCCCGCCGCAGCGTGTCCGCCGAGACCGCCGCGAGGCGGGTCTCCGGGCGGCCGGCCGGCGACTCGCCCTGGCGCAGCCACACCAGCAGCCCGCCGGCCGCGAACGGCGTCTCCACGACGCCCTCGTACACCGTCCGCCGCTCGCCGCCGCCGCTCAGGTCCCGCGCGTACACCGCCGACCGGCCGCCGCCGGTGCCCTGCGCCCAGAACAGCCGCCCCGAGCGCACCATGGCCTGCACGAACGGGCCCGGCACCGCGCTCTGCCCGTCCGCCGCGGTCCGCGACTCCGCGACCGTCTGCCGCCGCCCGGTGGTCGCGTCCCAGGCGTAGAGCGTCCAGGGGCTCTCCACCTGCCGGCCCTCGACAACGTCGAAAACCAGCCACCGTCCGTCGAAGTCCGCGCTGCCCACCTGGTGTTCCACCGGGTCCGCGAGCCGCATCACCGGCTGCTCCTCGTCCCCCTCGCGCAGCACGACCGATCGCTCCCCGACCGGCCCCGATCCCGGCTCCGGCCCCGAGGACTGCAGCACCGCCCACCCCGCCCCCGGGCCGACCTCCGTGAGCACCGCCCGCTCGCCCTCCGGCACCGGCACCCGTCCGTCCTCCAGGGCGTCCGACCACTCGTCCGGCAGCGCCACCTCGCACGCCCGGTCCCCCACGGGACCTCCGGTCGGCGGCGCCGCGGTGGGAGTGGGCGTGGGCGTACGCGACCCGTCGCCACCGCCTCCCGACGAGCACGCGGGCGTGCCCGCCAGGAGGAGGACCGCGCCCAGCGCGGCGACCGCGCCGCGGGCGCGGAGGCGGGCGGGCCGGGGCTCACCAGACGTACCCACGACCGCCCATGATGGTGGTGAGGGTGTCCGAGGAGATGGTCGCGGTGCGCGGCACGCTGCCGGCCCACGAGATGACGCTCGTCGGCACGCCGCCGACCGGGTCGCGGTACTGCACGGTGCCCGCGCCGTCGTCGCTGTGGCCGTCGACGGACACCCAGTGGAATATCTCCCGGTTCGGGTGGCCGACGAGGTGCGGGCCGCCGACGACCTCCCAGGCGTTGCCCGCGATGGCGTAGTCGTAGGACGTGTTGTGCACGATGTGGTCGCGGAAGTCGGCCTTGTCCGTCGCGCTCGGGGTGTACGGCAGCGCCTTCGGCACGTAGCCCGCGCCGGGAAGGCGGTAGTTGAGCACGTCGGGCATGGGGTAGCCGGTCGGGTCGGGGACGTTCGCGTTGATGCCGTACCAGGCCGTGCCGGAGGTGTTCGTCCGCAGCTCGCTGCCGGCCTGTGTCTGGGACCGGTTGCCGACCTCGTCGCGCGCGGACTGCGTGATCACGAGGGTGGCGGGGCCGCAGTAGAAGGAGTTGATCTGGGACTGCTGCACGGCGCCGGAGGAGACGATCGCCATCGCCCCGGCGTCTTCGCGCGCGGCGGACCGCTGCGCCGCGCCCTTCGCCGCCGCCGACTTCTCGGCGAGCAGCCGCTGCTGCCCGGCCGTCAGCCGCTCGGGGGGCAGGGTGTCGGTGCGCTCCTTGTACGCACCGGCCGCCGCGGCGCCGGCGGCCGGTGCCGGCTCGGCGGCCTGCGCGGGGCCGCCGGTGAGCGCGAGGGCGGCGACGAGCAGCCCGCCCGCTCCGGCTGCGGACACGGCTCGAATGGTGGACATCGCTGTCTCCTGTCGTTCGTGGGGGTGACACGGGGACGGTGATGCCGGCGTCTGCTCCCGCAGGCGGCTCCATTCTGACCGGCGTCGACCACCCACCGGAAGAGGGCATGACAGGACCGCCGCTCAACGGCTGTCGCAGGACGCCCGCCCGCGCCCGCGGCGCGGGCGCCGCCGCGCGAGCCCCACCGGGGCGTCCGCCCCGACACCGCTCCCACCAGCGGTGACGTACTACACACCCTCTCTATACACAGCACGTATACACACCGTGTAGAGTCCTCGGCATGACGATCGGCCATACCCTCCTCGGGCTCCTGGAGTCGGGACCCCGCCACGGCTACGACCTCAAGCGCGCCTTCGACGAGCGCTTCGGTCACGACCGCCCGCTGCACTACGGGCAGGTCTACTCCACGATGTCCCGGCTGCTGAAGAACGGCCTCGTCGAGGTCGACGGCATCGAGCCGGGCGGCGGTCCGGAGCGCAAGCGCTACGCGATCACCGACGCCGGCGTCACCGACGTCGCCGGCTGGCTCGCCACTCCGGAGAAACCCGAGCCCTATCTGCAGTCGACCCTGTACACCAAGGTCGTCCTCGCACTCCTCACCGGCCGCGACGCGGCCGAGCTGCTCGACGTACAGCGCGCGGAACATCTGCGCCTGATGCGCGAGCTGACCCGTCGCAAGAAGGGCGGCGACCTCGCCGACCAGCTCATCTGCGACCACGCCCTGTTCCATCTCGAGGCAGACCTGCGGTGGCTGGAGCTGGCCGCCGCGCGCCTCGGCAAACTCGCCGCGGAGGTACGCGCATGAGCACCACACCCCCCAACGACCCGCTCGCCGCGGACACCGGGCCGGCGCCGATCCTCGCCGCCACCGCCCTGCGCAAGGTCTACGCCGGCACCCCCGCCCTCGACGGCGCCGACTTCGCCATCGCGGCCGGCGAGACCGTCGCCGTCATGGGCCCCTCCGGCTCCGGCAAGTCCACGCTGCTGCACTGCCTCGCCGGCATCGTCCCGGCAGACGAGGGCACCGTGACGTACGCGGGCCGCGACCTCGCCCGCCTCTCCGACGCCGAGCGCAGCGCCCTGCGCCGCCGGGAGTTCGGCTTCGTCTTCCAGTTCGGCCAGCTCGTACCGGAGCTGACCTGCGTGGAGAACGTCGCCCTTCCGCTGCGCCTGACCGGCCTGGGCCGCCGCGACGCCGAACGCGCCGCCCGGCCGTGGCTGGAGCGCCTGGAGGTGGACGACATCGCGCACCAGCGGCCCGGCGAGGTCTCCGGCGGGCAGGGCCAGCGCGTCGCGGTCGCCCGCGCGCTGGCGACGACACCGCGGGTGCTCTTCGCCGACGAGCCGACCGGGGCGCTGGACTCCCTCAACGGCGAGCGCGTCATGGAACTGCTCACCGGCGCCGCGCAGGACAGCGGCGCGGCCGTCGTCCTGGTCACCCACGAGGCGCGCGTCGCGGCGTACGCGGACCGCGAGGTCGTCGTACGCGACGGGCGTACCCGCAGTCTGGAGCCCGCAGGCCGATGAGCGACGAGACCTACGCCCAGAAGGCGACCGGCGCTCGGCCCGCGGGAGCGCCCGACCCCCGGGGCCCGCTGCGCACCTGGGCCGACGACCTGCGCATGGGACTGGCCTTCGCGCTCCGCGGCGGGCGCGAGGGCTGGATGCGCACCGTGCTCACCTCGATCGGCGTCGGCCTGGGGGTGGCGCTGCTGCTGCTCACCACCGCCGTCCCCGGCGCCCTGGCCAACCGCGACGATCGCGAGCTGGCCCGTGGCGAGGTCCACGCCTCCCAGGCCGGGGACGCGGGCTCCACCGTGCTGGTGGGCACCGCCGACACCGAGTACCACGACACCGTGGTCCGCGGCCGGCTGCTGCTCCCCGAGGGCCCCGACGCCCCGCTGCCCCCGGGCCTCGACCGCTTCCCGGAGCCCGGCGAGATGGTCGTCTCCCCCGCGCTCGCCGATCTGCTCCACGACGACGACGGGGACCTGCTGCGCGAGCGCCTGGACTACGGCATCACCGGAACCGTCGCCGACTCCGGGCTGATCGACCCCGGCGAGCTGGCGTACTACGCCGGCAGCGACGACATCGCCGCCGCCGACGCCAACGTCAGCCGCGTCGCCGCCTTCGGCCAGGAGTCGCACGGCGGGTCCATGGATCCGGTGCTGCTGCTGCTCGCGATGATCGTGTTCATCGCACTGCTGATGCCCGTCGCCGTCTTCCTCATCGCGGCCGTACGCTTCGGCGGCGAGCGCCGCGACCGCCGCCTCGCCGCGCTCCGTCTCGTCGGGGCCGACGGCCGCGCCGTGCGCCGGATCGCCGCCGGCGAGGCGCTGGCGGGGGCGCTGCTCGGACTCGCCGTCGGCACGGTGCTGTTCCTGGCCGGCCGGCAGCTCGCGGGCGGCGTGACGGTCTACGACATGAGCGTCTTCGCCGCCGATCTGAACCCCTCGCCCATGCTCGCCCTGCTGATCGCCGTGGCCGTGCCCGCCGCGGCCGTCGGCGTCACGCTGCTCGCGCTGCGCGGCGTCGTCATCGAGCCACTGGGCGTCGTACGGTCGGCGCGGCCGGGCCGGCGGCGCATCTGGTGGCGGCTGCTGCTGCCCGCCGGCGGACTCGGCATGCTCGCGCCGATGATGGGCCGCGGCGACAGCGCCGGTGCGTTCCCGGAGTGGCAGGTCATCGGCGGTACGGTTCTGCTGCTGACCGGCATCACCGCGTTGCTGCCCTGGCTGGTGGAGGCCGTGGTCGCCCGCCTGGGCCGCGGCCCGACGTCCTGGCAACTGGCGGTCCGCCGGCTCCAGCTCAGCAGCGGCACCGCCGCCCGGCTGGTCAACGGCATCGCCGTCGCCGTCGCCGGGGCCATCGCCCTGCAGATGGTCTTCACCGGCGTCGAGGACGACTTCAGCTCGTCGACCGGCCACGACGGCCGCTACCAGATCGGCATCCGCGTGGCCGCCGGCCAGGACCTCGGCATCGGCGACCGGGTCGCCGGGAGCGAAGGGGTCCGCGAGACGGTCAGCCGGATCACCGCCGAGGTGGGCGACACCGCGCGCATTCCCGAGAACTACGCCACGCTGACCGTCGGCTCCTGCGCGGAGCTGCGCGAGATGGCGAAGCTCCCCGACTGCCGCGACGGCGACGTCTTCCGCCTCACCGGCACGTACAGCGACGCCGACAGCAAGCGCCTGATGGCCACCGGCGAACCGCTGTACCTGGACCCGTCGTACAAGGGCCTGCGGGGCGAGGCGATCCCCTGGACCCCGCCGGCCGGCACCCGTCCCGCCAAGGCCCTGCGCGACGCGGACGGCAACCCCTACGGCGGCATCGTCGCCACCCCCGGCGCCGTCCCCGACGTCCACGACTCCGGCGCGTTCACCGCCTGGGTCGACGTGCGGCTCGACCCGGCCGTGCCGGACGCGGCCGAGCGCGTACGCAACGAGGTCGCCGCCGTCGACCCGCTGGTGTCCGTCCACACCCTGAACAACGAGATCGTCTCGGAGGACTTCGCCGGCATCCGCACCGGTCTCGCGGTGGGCGCCGCGTGCGTGCTGGTGCTGATCGGCAGCAGCCTGCTCGTCGGCCAGCTCGAACAACTGCGGGAGCGGCGCAAGCTGCTGTCGTCCCTGGTCGCCTTCGGCACCCGGCGCTCCACGCTCAGCCTGTCCGTGCTCTGGCAGACCGCGATCCCGGTGGCGCTGGGCATGACCCTGTCGACCGGGTTCGGGCTCGCGCTGGGCACGGTACTGATGCGCATGACGGCCACGCCCGTCGCCGTCGACTGGGCCTCGGTGCTGACGATGGCGGGGGCGGGCACCGGGGTGGTGGCCGCGGTCACGGCGCTGAGCATGCCGCTGCTGATCCGGCTGATGCGCCCGGACGGACTGCGCACCGAGTAGCGGGCCCGGGACCGGCCGGGGGCGCGTCCGGGAGGGGCGCGCCGGGCCGGTCCCGGACGAGCCGCAAGGCGCGGGACGTGCGGTTCTGTAAGGTCGGGCGCGTGGCACTCGACGCGCTCCAGTCGGCCCTTCCCGGCTACGCCGGGGACCTGCGCCGCAACCTCGCCTCGGTCGTCGACGACGGCCGCCTGCCGGAGGGGCAGTTGTGGGGCGCCCTGCTCGCCTGCGCCATCGCCGTACGCTCCCCCGCCGTGCTGCGCGCGGTGGCGCCGGAGGCGCGGGAACGCCTGTCGGCCGAGGCGTACGACGCCGCCCGGGCGGCCGCCGCGGCGATGGCGGCGAACAACGTCTTCTTCCGCGCCCGGCATCTGCTCTCCGACCCCGGGTACGGGCATCTGCGCACCGGGCTGCGGACGAACGTGCTGGGGGCCCGGGGCGTACCGAAGGCGGACTACGAGCTGTGGTGCGTCGCCGTGTCCGCCGTGGGCGGCTGCGGGGCATGCCTGGACGAGCACGAGCGCGCGCTGCGGCGGACCGGCGCGGACCGGGAGACGGTGCAGGAGGCGCTGAAGGTCGCCGCGGTCGTCCAGGCCGCGGGCACGGTCCTGGACGCGGAGGCGGCGCTCGGCGGCGGCTGAGCGCGGGCGGGCGCCGCCGGGTGTCTTGTACGCGCGCCGTTGCGCCGGGCCCCTGGCGTCGTCAGCCCTTCGTGTCGCCGCCCTCGGCCTCCGGCCCGCCGCCCGCCCCCGTCCCCTGTGCCTCCGCGTCCGTGCCCGGCGCGGGGGTGTCCGTCGGGGCGGCCGGTGAGACTTCGAGCGCCGTCGCCCCGTGCGGCGGCGGTCCCGGATCGGTCATGTGCTCGCGGTGGTACGCCTTGAGATACCCGACGGCCGTGTTGAGGACCGCGATGAGCGGCACCGCCACCACCGCGCCCGGGATGCCCGCGACGAGCGTGCCGATGGCCACCGAGAGGACCACCGCCAGCGGGTGCACCCGCACCATACGGCCGAGGATGAACGGCTGCAGGATGTGCCCCTCGATCTGCTGCACCAGCAGCACCACGCCGAGCACCAGCAGGGCCGTGATCATTCCGTTCGTCACGAACGCCACGACCACCGCGAGCGCGCCGGAGACCAGCGCACCGACGAGTGGCACGAACGCGAAGAGGAAGATCAGCACGGCCAGCGGCACGGCCATGGGCACGTCCAGGATGAAGATGCCGACGCCGATGAACACCGCGTCGATGAGCGCCACCAGCACCGTGCCGCGCACGTAACCGGTGAGCGTGGCCCACACCTTCGGGCCCGCGCCCGCCACGGCGTCGCGGGCGTCGGCGGGCACGAAGTTCAGGCACCACCGCCAGATGCGCTCGCCGTCGTAGAGCAGGAAGATGGTGACGAAGGCGGCGATGGCGGCGCCGGAGAAGAACTCCAGCACGTACGAGACGCCTTCGAGGCCGGCCGAGGTGACCTCGCTGGAGTTCTCGCCCAGCCAGTCGCTTATCTCGTTGCCGATGTTGTTGATCTGCTTTTCCTGCACGTGGAACGGCCCGTCGATGAGCCATTCCTGCGCGTCGTCGATGCCCTGCTGGATGCGGTCGGTCAGATCGTCGATGTTCTCCATGATCTGCCAGACCACGAACCAGCCGATGAGGCCGATCGCGACGAAGCCGCCGACGAACGTGGTGGCGGTGGCGAGCCCCTGGCTGAAGCCCCAGCGGCGCAACCGCGCGACCGTCGGCTGCAGCAGCGCGGTGACCAGCAGGCCGACGGCGAAGGCGATGACGACGAGGCTGACGACGCTGATGACCTGCATCAGTACATAGATGAGACCGGCGAGGACCAGCAGCCGCCAGCCGACCTCGGCCGCGACCCGCACCCCCCACGGCACCACGCTGGCCGGTGCCGGCCGCGGCGGCGGTCCCGGGGGCCGGGCGGCGGCGGCCGACTCGGGCGCGTCCCCGGCCGCGGGCCGTCCGGACCCGGACTTCGCCGCGGCGGCAGCGGCGGCGGCCCGGCGCCGCTCCGCCATCCGGCTGGCCCGCTCGCCCACCCCGCCGAGCCAGTCCGTCATCTTCGACATATTGGTCCTCACGCCGCCTACGGTCCCGTCGCAGTACCGTCCGTCACCCGCACGACCGTACACGGCCCATACCTGCGGGGGTGGTCTGCTTCGGTCACGTAGGACGTTCCGGACGCGGGTGCCGGTTCCTCGCGCATGCGAAACGCCCCCGGCGGCGAGCCGGGGGCGTCTCACGCATGAGCGGGGCGGGTGGTGCGCCGTGGTTCAGTACCAGCCGTTGGCCTGCCAGAACTCCCAGCCGCCGCAAGGGCTGCCGTAGCGGTCGTTCATGTAGTTCAGGCCCCACTCGATCTGGGTGGCCGGGTTGGTCTGCCAGTCGGCGCCGGCCGAGGCCATCTTCTCGCCGGGCAGCGCCTGCATCAGCCCGTACGCACCGGAGCTGGGGTTGGTGGCGGTGTAGTCCCAGCCCGACTCGTGGTCGACGATGTTGCTGAAGCACTGGTACTGGTCGGCCGGCACCATCTGCCGGGCCATGGCCTGTACATCGGCGACGGAGTAGGACGACTGCGGGGCGAAGTCGCTCCCGTCGGCGGACGCGGCGGCCGAGCGGCTGGCGGCCTCCGCGGCCTCCCGCTCCTTCTCCGCGGCCTCCTCGGCAGCCTTACGCTCCGCGGCCTCCTTCTTCTCCTCCGCGGCCTGGGCGGCGGACTTGCGCGCCGCCTCCTCGGCCGCCTTGCGGGCGTCCGTGTGTGCGGCGTCCGCCTGGGCGTCCGCCTGCTCCGTGAGGGAGGCGGTCTGCACCTGGGCCGTGGCGCCAGCGGGTACGTCGGCGAGGAGTGTCGCGTCGGCGGCGGTCGCCTCGACATTGCCCGTCGAGTCGTCGCCCTTCTCCGCGCCCGTGGCCACGCCGACGACAGCGCCGACAGAGGTGACCGCGGTGGCGGAAGCCACGGCGAAACCCCGGACCGAAATCCGGCTCACACAAAGTCCTTCCAGCATCGCCCGCTTCGGTGACCTCGCGGACGCGTCCCTGCCCCTGACACTGGCCCCCCCTTGTTCCGGACCGCCGACTGCGGCGGACCGACTGGTCACGGGAGGCGCGGGCCCGGCAGCCCCCGCGTCCGCGGGGGCCGGTACTGCGCTCGGGCGGCGTACGGCGGCTCTGTTCAGTTGAGTCGTGCTGCACCGGGGTCGGTGCGGGGCCGTACGCAGGGCCTGACGAGTCCCAGACTCTGCCGGAGACGGACACCCGGACGCAATTCCCCGTCCAGTGGGAAAGCTCACACCACGTTTGCCCCTCGGCGTCGACGGAAACCCGTGCGTAGCACTGGGCGCAACAGCTAAGCTGCTGCGCCCAGTTCATACGACAGGGAAGAAGCACAGGGAGCAGTATCCCGCTATACCCGGCCCTCTTCCAGCATTTCGGTCACCAGCGCGGCGATCGGCGACCGCTCGGAGCGGTTGAGCGTCACATGGGCGAAGAGCGGGTGCCCCTTCAGCTTTTCGACGACGGCCACCACACCGTCGTACCGGCCGACGCGCAGATTGTCCCGCTGTGCCACGTCATGGGTGAGGACGACGCGGGAGTTCGTCCCGATCCGCGAGAGCACCGTCAGCAGGACGTTCCGCTCCAGCGACTGCGCCTCGTCGACGATCACGAACGCGTCGTGCAGCGAGCGGCCCCGGATGTGGGTCAGCGGCAGCACTTCGAGCATGCCGCGCGCGATGACCTCCTCGATCACCTCGCGCGAGGTGACCGCGGACAGGGTGTCGAAGACGGCCTGCGCCCACGGGCTCATCTTCTCGGCCTCGGTACCCGGCAGATAGCCGAGCTCCTGGCCGCCGACGGCGTACAGCGGGCGGAAGACCATCACCTTCTGGTGCTGCCGCCGCTCCAGCACCGACTCCAGGCCCGCGCAGAGCGCCAGCGCGGACTTGCCCGTACCGGCGCGTCCGCCCATCGAGACGATACCGACGGACTCGTCCACCAGCAGGTCCAGCGCGATCCGCTGCTCGGCGCTGCGGCCGTGGATCCCGAAGACCTCCCGGTCGCCGCGCACCAGCCGGATCCGCCCGTCCGGGGTGACCCGGCCCAGGGCCCGGCCGCGCTCGGACTGCAGCACGAGACCGGTGTGCACCGGCAGCTCGTCCGCCTCCGGCACCGAGACGACCTCCGCCGCGAAGAGTTCGTCGATCTGCTCGCCGGTGAGCATCAGCTCGGACATCCCGGTCCAGCCGGAGTCCGTGATGGCCAGCTCCGCGCGGTACTCCTCCGCGGCCAGACCCACGGACGACGCCTTGATGCGCAGTGGCAGGTCCTTGGAGACGACGGTGACGTCCTGCCCCTCGGCCTGGAGATTGCGCGCGACGGCCAGGATGCGGGAGTCGTTGTCCCCCAGGCGGAAACCGGCGGGGAGCACCCCGATGTCGGTGTGGTTCAGCTCCACGCGCAGGGTGCCGCCGATGTCCCCCATCGGGATCGGCGCGTCGAGCCGGCCGTGCTTGACCCGGTACTCGTCGAGCTGGCGGAGGGCCTGGCGGGCGAAGTAGCCCAGCTCCGGATGATGCCGCTTGGCTTCGAGCTCGGTGACCACCACGACGGGCAGCACCACCTCGTGCTCGTCGAACCGCGCGATGGCCATGGGGTCGGCCAGCAGGACGCTCGTGTCGAGGACGTAGGTGCGCCGGTCAGGCTTCTTGCTGTTCACCACGGATGGACGAACCCCCTCGGATGAGGTCGGCACGCGACGGAGTCGCGGGCATCGGGCCGGGCGTCCGGCCCCGTGCGGCCACGCGGGCGCGCAGGACCGGACCCCGGCCCTCCGCTCCGTCCGTACGTGCGATGGTGCGCTCCGCACGGACCTCGTGATGCGGCACGTGGTGCAAAGGGCCTCCCGGGCGGGCGGTGCGGTGGACCGCCCGCTAGCACGGATATTCCCTCGCGGACCCCGGGGCATGCAATGCCTGTGACCGACGGGCCGAAACGGGGGTTACCTGGTAGAGGGGGCCAAAAGGTGCGCCTGGGAGGTTTCAGCCGCCGAAGCGGCGGTGGCGTGCCGCGTAGTCGCGCAGGGCGCGCAGGAAGTCGACGCGGCGGAACGCGGGCCAGAACACCTCGCAGAAGTAGTACTCGGAGTGCGCCGACTGCCACAGCATGAACCCGGACAGCCGTTGTTCGCCGCTGGTGCGGATCACCAGGTCGGGGTCGGGCTGGCCGCGGGTGTAGAGGTGCTGCGCGATGTGCTCCACCTCGACGGTCTCGGCCACGTCGGCGAGCGTACGGCCCTGGTCGGCGGCGTCGGCGAGCATGGAGCGGACGGCGTCGGCGATCTCCTGCCGGCCGCCGTAGGCGACGGCGACGTTGACCAGGACGGTGCCGCCGCCGGGCCCCGTGACCACGTCGCGGGTGGCCTCCTCGGCCTCTTTGAGGATGCGCTGGGTCTGCATGGGCAGCAGGTCGAGGTTGCCGACGTGGTGCACCCGCGCACCCCCGCGCACGGCGACGCCCGCGACGGCCTCCTCGATGATGGCGAGCAGCGGGTTCAGTTCGGGCTCCGGCCGGTCCAGGTTGTCGGTGGACAGCAGCCAGAGCGTGAGCACCTCGACGTCGGTCTCGCGGCACCAGCGGATCAGCTCGTGGATCTTCTCGGCGCCGGCCCGGTGGCCCTGCGTGGTCGTACCGCCCGCGGCGCGGGCCCAGCGACGGTTGCCGTCGAGGATGACACCGATGTGCTTCGGCACCCGGTCGGAGTCGAGACGGCGCTCGAGGCGCTTCTCGTATACGCGATACACGATGCCGCGCCAGGTCATCCCGCGTTCAGCCCTTCCGTCGCACGTTCGGAGTACCCCCCGGAAGGCGCCACAGTACTGCCGGTTATGCCACAGTCCTGTCACAGGGGCGCACCGGGTTCGTGATAGGCAGGTTTTGTGAACAGTCTTTTGCCTTATCTGCCAGCAGACACCCGCTACGACGCGATGACCTACCGCCGGACGGGTCGCAGCGGCCTGAAGCTCCCGGAGATCTCCCTCGGTCTCTGGCACAACTTCGGCGACGACCGCTCCCTGGAGTCCCAGCGCGCGATCCTGCGGCGCGCCTTCGACCTCGGGGTGACCCACTTCGACCTGGCGAACAACTACGGCCCGCCGCCCGGCTCCGCGGAGGAGAACTTCGGCCGGATCTTCGCCGCCGACTTCCGCCCGTACCGCGACGAACTGGTGCTGTCCACCAAGGCGGGCTACCTGATGCAGCCGGGGCCGTACGGCGAGTGGGGCTCGCGCAAGTACCTGCTGTCGTCGCTGGACGCGTCGCTCGGCCGCATGGGCGTGGAGTACGTCGACATCTTCTACTCCCACCGCTTCGACCCGGACACCCCGCTGGAGGAGACGATGGGCGCGCTGGCGTCCGCGGTGCAGCAGGGCAAGGCGCTGTACGTCGGCGTCTCCTCGTACACCGCGGAGCAGACGCGCGAAGCCGCCCGGCTGCTGCGGGAGATGGGCGTACGGCCGCTCATCCACCAGCCCTCGTACTCGATGATCAACCGGTGGACCGAGGACGACGGACTCCTCGACACCCTGGAGGCGGAGGGCATGGGCTGCATCTCCTTCGCGCCGCTGGCGCAGGGGATGCTGACCGACAAGTACCTCGACGGCATCCCGGAGGGTTCGCGGGCGGCGCAGAACAAGTCGCTGGATCCGAAGCTGCTGACGGACGAGGTCGTACGGCGGCTGCGCGGGCTGAACGAGATCGCGCGCGGGCGCGGGCAGTCGCTGGCGCAGCTTGCGCTCGGCTGGGTGCTGCGGGATCCGCGGATGACCTCGGCGCTCATCGGGGCGTCGAGCGTGGCGCAGTTGGAGGCGAACGTCGCGGCCCTGGGCGCGCCGGAGCTGACGGCGGCGGAGCTGGCGGAGATCGACCGGTTCGCGAAGTCGACGAGCGGCGTGAACATCTGGGCCGGACGCGGCTGAGAGCCGGCGGCCCGGAAGGTCCCGTACCGGAGAAAGGGAACGGGCCGGTCCGTGGGGGGGATACGGACCGGCCCGAGGGGGGGAGTTCCACCATAACCCAGGGTGAGGGGTGCTCAGTACCGGAACGGACGGGTCACCTCGAAAAGTGCTCGCCCGGTGACACTCCGTATACGAACTCCGCTGCGATCAGGTCACTCGCACGGGCCGGTTCGCAGCTCACGGGAGGGGTTCAGGGGGCGTGCGGGGCGTACGGGCCGACCTGTGCCCGCGCCGTTCAGCCGGCCGCCAGTCCGCCGACGACGAGCCCCGCGAAGGCCCCGACGATCATGAACGGACCGAAGGCGATGCCCGTCTTCCGGCCGACCCGGCGGGCCGCGAGCATGGTGATCGCGTACCCCGCGCCCAGCAGCAGACCGGCGAACGAGCCGGTGAACAGGACGTCCCAGCCGTACCAGCCGAGGGCGACGCCCAGCACGAGGGCCAGCTTCACGTCCCCGAAGCCCATGCCGGCGGGGTTGAGGAAGAAGAGCAGGAAGTAGATCGCCCCCAGCGCGACGCCGCCCAGGAGGGCGCGTGTCCACGATCCCGCGCCCCCTATGAGCGCCGCACCCCCCAGCAGAACGACGGCCGCCCCCGCGAGCGGCAGCGTCAGGACGTCCGGAAGCCGCCGCACCGCCCGGTCGACGGCGAAGAGCAGCACCCCGAACGGCGCCAGCAGCAGCCAGACCGCCAACTCCGGCTCGGAGCCCGTGGCGGCGGCGAGCGCGGCGCAGGCGGCTGCGGTCGCGGTGGCCGGGAGCCAGACACGCAGACCGTACGGGCTCCCCCCGCACTCCTTGCACGTCGCGGGGCCGGCCCAGCCCGGGAGCACGTGGTCCCGCGGGCAGCGCTCGCGCCACGGCTCGTCGGCGGCCACGGAGAGCCGGTAGGCGGCCCGGGGCAGCAGGGCCCCGGCGGCGGCGCCGTAGCCGGTGGCGAGGACGACGAGGAGGACGGCGAGCACGGGGTGAGCCTAACGGCGGCCGGGCCGGCGCGGCAGGGCCGGGGCCGGCGGCGGTGCCGCGGCGGTACGGTGGCGGGCCGGGGGCCCGGGGACCGCCCGGAGTCCGGCTCCGGGCCCGTAGCGCCTGCACGGGGAGAGGCCCGCCATGCCCACCTGGCCCGACGGACCGGCCACGCTCACCGTCGGCGACGCGGACCCGCTGCCGCTGGAGATCGCGTCCTCCTTCGCCCGCCGCAGCCGCGGCCTGCTCGGCCGTGACGGCCTGGCCGGCGCCCTCCTCCTCACCCCCGCCCAGGGGGTGCACACCCTCGGCATGCGCTTCGCCATCGACGTCGCGTACCTCGACCGCCGGCTGACGGTCCTGGCCGTACGCACCATGCGCCCCGGCCGCCTCGGCCGCCCCCGGCTGCGGGCGAGGCACGTCCTGGAGGCGGAGGCGGGCGCGTTCGCCGGCTGGGGTGTACGGCCCGGGGTGCGCCTCGGCGTCGGCCCCGCCCGCGCGGGGGCGGACTGACCGGGCGGCGGAAGCGTCGGTGCCCCTCGCTACGATCGAAAACGACCGCTCTCGCGGCCGGCACCGCCCGGACCGCGGCGCGGACGACGTACGACGCACAGGGGGCACCACCGTGGGGATATTCGGGCGCAAGCCGCGCCGCGACGGACGGGACACCACGCGCGACCCCTCGTTCGAGTTCTTCTCCGAGGACGAGGGCGCCCGCTTCCGCGCCGGGGTCCACGCGGCCTTCGCCGAGCAGGGGCTGGAGGTGACGGTCGGCGCGGAGGCGGTGACCGACAGCGCGGGCCGGCAGTTCGGCCTGAGCAACCTGGCGGCGGTCTGCCACAACGACGCCCGCGGCCCGCGGGTCTGGCCCGAGCTGACCCGCCGCCACATCGGCATCATGCTGCGGGCCATGGACGGCCCCTCGGTGCTGGACACCATGCCGGCGGAGAAGTTCCGCGCCCAGCTCTACCCGCGGCTGCTGCCCGACGAGATGACCGCCTCGGACGGCTTCGACTACGCGCGCCCGCTCGCCGAAGGGCTGCGCGAGGTGCTCGCGCTGGACCTCCCGGAGAGCGTCATGGTCCTCCCCCGCTCCTCGCTGGAGCCCTTCGGCGACGTCGCCGTGCTGCGCGCACGGGCGCTGGAGAATCTGCGCGGGCTCCCCGTCGAGTCGCACGAGACGATCGAGCAGGAGGAGGGCGCCCGCATCGACGTGGTGATGGGCGAGTCGATGTTCACGGCGAGCCTGGTGCTGACCCTGGACGAGCTGGTGCCCCGGATCACCGGCCGCGGCCTGAGCACGGACGGCGCGCTCGTGGCGGTGCCGTTCCGGCACCAGCTCGCGTTCCACGCGATCCGCGACCGGCATGTCATAGCCGGCCTCCACACCCTCGCTCAGTTCGCCGCGGCGGGCTTCGAGGAGGGCGTGGGGCGGATCACACCGGACGTCTACTGGTGGCGGGCCGGTTCGCTGACGCGGCTCAGCACGATGGACGAGGGCGGCATCAAGGTCACGGTGGACGGGCAGTTCCAGGCCGTGCTGGAGCGGCTCATCGAGGGCTGAGCCCACCGCCCCGCGGGCGCCCGCAAGTTACCCGGCGGCGGCCCGGCGGCAGACTCCCCGTGAGGTACCCCGGGGCCTCCTGGTACGCCCCTGCCCGCCCGTCCTACGGTGGAGGGCGAAGAGCCGGCGGAAGACGGCGGCAGGGAACCGAGGAAAGCAGCCATGGGCGACTGGTGGTCCATCGAGGTGGGCGACGCCCACTCCTCCGCACTGCGGTGGAAGGACGCGTACGAGTACGCGCTCGTCGAGTCGGCGATCAGCAACCGGGCGACGACGTGGCAGTGGCACGTCCACTCCCGCGGCATCGTCTTCGAGATCGCGTTCCGGGAGGAGAGCGACGGGGAGACCTGGCACCGGCTGCCCGGCGTACGGGCTGCCCTGGACGCCGTACCGGACCCGGCCGCGGGACTGCTCATCCGCCGCGGCCCGGTCGGCACCTTCTGCTGCCGCGGGCCCCGGCGACCGCGCCCCGTCCCGTCCACCGCCGCGGAAGTCGCCGGAGGGCCGGGAGGCAGGCGGCCGTGAGGCGGTCACCGCCGCCACGCACTCCGGCGCCCGGGGCGCGGCCCCGATGCCCCCGCCCCGTGCGGGCTTGAGGGCGGGGGCGCGGGCCGGCGGCACCCCCGGGGGAGGGTTCCGCTCCGGCCCGCCCACAGAGTCGGCGTGACGGCACGGCGGCGGCAAGATGTTTCCGGCAGAGCCGAAACACGGGGGCGGGCGGCGCGGGTCGGGGCACGCGGAGAAACGGCCGGACCCGCGGACGACCGACGGGCGGTGCGGACGCGGCGCACCACGCGGGAACGAAGGGGAACGCGCGCGAACGAGCGGGAACGCGCGGGAACGAGAGGAAACGCGCGGAAGCGACGGAAACCGAGGGGTCGGCGGGAACTATGTGCCGTGCCGTGTCGTCATTCGTTTCGAGGTCTTGTGCCCGCAATGGGCGGCCTTGGGCGCGTCGTAGCCCGGCGCGCGGTACGTGACCGTACGGCGGGGAGACCGATGAGCACCGAGCACGGCGTTGACGGCCTGGCATGGCGAAGGAGCAGCTACAGCCGCGGGGCCGGGGCCAAGTGCGTCGAGGTCGCCGCCGGGGCCGGGGCGGTGCACGTACGGGACTCCAAGACGCCGGACGGGCCCGTGCTGACGTTCACGCCGGAGGCATGGGGGGCGTTCACGGTCTACGCGACCCGTACGCCGGGGACGGTGCGGAAGTTCTGAGCGGTCCGCTCAGCGGCTCCGGTCTCCCCGGGCCGGGCAGTGGCCGCCTCGCCCCCGCTCCCGTTCCCGGGAGAAGCCGGGGGAGCCTTGAGGGCGGATCTCGTCGCCGTCACGGTCGTTGACGACGACGACGGGCAGCTTCTCGACGCAGTCGGCGAGGAGCCGACGCAGGTGCGCCAGTTCGATGCCGACGGCGATGCGGCGGCCGGGGGCGTCGTCGGCGAGGTCGGTGGAGATGACCGTACGCACCGGGGCGCCGCCTTCCCACTCGGTCTCGACGCCGGTGACGTGCGCGGCGAACTCGGCGGGCGTGCCGGTCGACGCGCCGGCGGACGGCCCCAGGGCGGGATGGGACGCGGAGTCGTCGGGCAGCCCCCGTAACACCCCGTCAGCAAGCCACAGCACGCCGCCCAGCACGACCACGACACCGGCCACGACACCGGCCACCCGCAGCACCCGCCCCACGAAGGCCACGCGGTCCTCGCCCCCTCCCGGCACGCAGGCCCACCGAGGCGAGCATACCGGGCACGACGGACATCCGGGTCACTGTCCCCGGGGGAAACTCACCTCGACCCGCCGGTTCTGCTTCCGGCCCTCCTCGGTGGAGTTGTCGGCGATGGGGTAGTCCTCGCTGTAACCGCGGACGACGTAGGTGATGTCGGCGGCCTGCAGGGTGTTGGTCAGCTCCTGGTGCACGGCGTTGGCGCGGTTCTTGGAGAGGGTGACGCCGTGCTCGTACGACCCGAGGTCGTCGGTGAAGCCGAAGACGCGGACCGTGTCGGGGTCGTTCTGCTCGATCTCGTCGGCGATGGCGGCGATCCGGGACCGGGCCTGGCCGGTGAGCCGGGCGCTGTCCTTGGGGAAGAGCACCTCCGCCTGCAGGGCGATGGTGATGGTCGAGTTGGAGTCGGACCGCCGCTCCTCACCGCCCTCGGTCTCGACGACGGAGACGATGTCCAGCACCTTCGGCTCGGCGAGGGTGGCACCGTCCTCGAGCTGGAGATCGGGATCGTTGGCGTCGGTCTCGACGGGGGGCGGCGCAGAGGTGCTGGTCCCGGGCGGGGAGGACGGCACGGGAACGTCGTCCTGCGCGGGCAGCGCCTGCGCGACACCGGGCGTGGCGGCGAGGAACGAGGCGAGGGCGAGCGCTACGGCAGTGCGGGAGGGCATCGCGGTGCTCACCTCATTCGGAGATCTCTAGGGTGGCGGGCGGGAACGTGGGGAGCTGGAACTCGACTTCGGCGGTCTCGTCCGGCGGAGCGGGGAACTGGATGTAGATGGTCAGGCTCTCGCCGGCATCGAGGCTCGCGATGCCCGACGTGCACAGGCAGCGCATCTCGGTGTCCCGCAGGGCGTAATAGCGCTTCTTGCCGTCCGGGTCCACGAACGTCGCGCCCATGAGCGATGACTTGTCCGCCCCCTGCTCCCGGCCGGACCAGTCCTGGATGTGCAGGAAGTCCTCGGAGCCGGTGTTCTCCAACTCGCCGTTGAGTGTGACGAATCCGCCCCCGTCCCGCTTCAGCTCCAGCACCCGGAGGACGATGCCCTCTTTGTTCCTCACCTCGGCGATCGGCTCCGACGGGACCTCATCATCGCCGTCCTGCTGCCCCTCGCCCTTGGAGTCGGAGTCCCCGCCGCCGGACGTCTCGGAGGTGCCGGACGACTTCGCGTCGCCGTCGCCGTCGTCGCCCCCGCCGCAGCCCGCGGCGGTGAGCGCCAGGGTGGCGGCCAGTGCCACGGCGGCGGCGCCCCTGCGCGCCCTGCTCGTGCCCCTCATGCTCATTGCCAACTTCCTTCGCAGTTCAGTCGACGAGACGGACGGAGAAGAGATCGTCGGAGTCGGGAAGGAGGTCGATGTCGTCGGGGTCAAGGGACCAGTCGCCGCCGTCGCAGTCGAGTTCGAGCGGCGGTTTGTCCCGGTCCTCGTCGCGGCCGTCGCCGTCGTCCTCTCCCCCGCCGTCGCCCTCTCCCCCGGAATCGTCGGGCTCCTGCACCTCGCAGCGGGATTCGAGGACCGCCGTGGCGGTCGCCTCCGAGCGTTTGCTCTCCGTTCCCGGTACGAGCGTGTCGCCCACGGCCTCCCGGTTGCGTACCGTCACGGTGAAACCGTCGTCCGGGTCGTACACGCGGTCGCACGCCGTCGTATCGGCGTCGTTCTTGGCGGCGAAGTCCTGCGCCGCGGCGCAGGCCGACCCGTAGTCGAAGCCCTCGCCGCCGATGACGTCGTCCCACGACCCCGGGTCGAGAATCGTGTCGAGCAGCCCGTCCGACAACTGCTCTCGCGCGTCGTGGGCGGCGGCAAGCGCAGCGGCGTCGGCCGCCCCCTGGGCATCGTTCCGGTTCGCCGCGGCCTGGCCGACGGCGAAGTAGGCGACGGCGAGGAACAACAGGCCCGCGATCGCGGTGATATAGAGCGGGAACGCCTGACCGGAGTCATCGCTCAGCCGATCTTTCCGATCTGGTCCTGGATCTTCCCGAGGATCAACTCCCCCAGCCCCGACTGGATCAGCACCAGCACGATCACCACCGCCACCGCGATGATCCCCAAATACTCCACCGCTGTCTGCCCCCGATCGCGCTCGCGTCCGCGGCGCAGCCGCTGAGTCGCGGCCAGGGACCTCAGCAGCACGTCGTTGGGTTTCCACATGCGGTCTACCTCCGGAGTCGGACAACGCGGCCGTTGCCGTCGGTCCGTAAAGCCAATTGTGTTCGGTAACAGCGGACTTGGCGTCAGGAACGGCCATTTTCCGTCCTCCCCCTCGCCGCCCGCCTTACACCTGCGGCGGCGGCGCCGCACCGCGTCCACGTGCGCAGCGTAACCGGTCGCTCGCCGACTGTCCCACACCCGCCGCATACGTGCGAAGAGGGCGGAGCGGATTGCGCCGGGATGTCCGCTTGCCGGGCGGTGTCGGGCGGTCCGGGTACCGTCGGCGCATGACGAGACTTGCCACCGTGTTCATCCCCCAGTTCCCTCCCGAGCAGCTTCGCCCCGTGGCCCGGGCCGCCGACGAGGCCGGGATCGACGAGTTGTGGGTGTGGGAGGACTGCTTCTACGAGAGCGGGGTCGCCACCGCCGCCGCCGTGCTCGCCTGGACCGAGCGGGTGCACGTCGCCATCGGGATCCTGCCCGTGCCGCTGCGGAACGTCGCGCTGGTCGCCATGGAGGCCGCCACCTTGCACCGGCTGTTCCCCGGACGGGTGACGCTCGGGGTGGGGCACGGGGTGCAGTCGTGGATGGGGCAGGTCGGGGCGCGGGCCGCCTCGCCGCTGACGTTGCTGCGGGAGCATCTGACCGCGCTGCGCGCGCTGCTGGCCGGGGAGGAGGTCACCGTCGACGGGCGGTACGTCAAGCTCGACGGTGTCGGGCTGGCCTGGCCGCCGGCCGGGGCGCCGCCGGTGTTCTCCGGGGGAACGGGGCCGAAGACGCTGCGGCTCACCGGGGAGTCGGCCGACGGGACGATCCTTGCCGGGGGTGCCTCGCCCGAGGTGGTGGAGGAGGCCGCCGGGGCGGTACGGGCCGGGCGGGAGGCCGCCGGGCGGGACGGGGAGCATCCGCTCGTGGCCTCGATCCTCGTCGCCACCGGACCCGGCGCCGAGCGCCGGCTCGCCGACGACGCCCGCCGGATGGGCTGGGATCCCGCCGCGGAGGCCCATGTCGCCGGTGACGCGGCGGCGGTCGCGGCGGCGGTGGACCGCTGGGCGGCGGCGGGGGCGACGACGGTGGTGCTGCAGCCGACCGCCGACGAACCGGATCCGGTGGCCTTCGTGCGGTGGGTGGCGGAGGAGGTGCGTCCGCTGGTGTCGTAGCGCTGCGGCGGTGCCCGGCACGTGTCCGCTACTCCGTCAGCACGCCGAACTCCGAGCCCGACCCCAGATACACCGCCGTCACCAGCAGGATGATCGTCGCCGGCACCATCAGGCTCGTGATCAGCAGGGTCGCCTTCGGGATCGCCCGGGAAGCGCGGCGGCGCGCGTTCTGGGCGTCGGTGCGCCGCTGGTCCGTGGCGATCTGTATCAGCGTCTCCACGATCGGCGCGCCCAGGTCCTCGCCCTGCTGGAGCGCGGTGACGAACTGGGCGACCTGCTCGGAGTCGTTGCGGCGGCGCAGTTCTTCGAACGCCTGGCGCCGGGAGACGCCCATGTCCATCTGGCGCAGGGTGATGCGCAGTTCGTCCGCCCAGGGGCCCGTATAGCGTTCGCTGACGCGGTCCAGCGCCTGGCGGAAGCCGAGTCCCGCGCTGACGACCACGGCCAGGACGTCGAGGAAGTCGGGCAGCGTGCGTTCGATGACGTCGCGCCGTTTCCGTACGGCCGCCCAGATGCCGACCTCCGCCCAGCCGTAGCCGAAGGCCGCCAGCACCAGCGCGCCGACCCACTGGCCGGAGGAGAGAAGGGTGAGGGCGCCGCCGTAGCCGATGGCGGCGTAGACGGCGCGGCGGGCGGCGTAGCGGTCGATCGTCAGGCCGCCGGGGTTGCCCGCGCGGTCTATCTTGCGGCGCTTGTTCTCCACCGCGCGCCGGCCCATCAGCTTCAGCACCAGCGGCGCGAACCGCATCCCGAGCCGGTCGATGAGCGAGCCGACGGCGGTGGTGCGGGTGGCGCCGACCTCCAGGGCCACCTGGAGGTCGCTGGGGAGCTTGACCTCGGCGCGGTAGATGCGGATGCCGCTGAGGACGCCGAAGACGGCGAGGCCGGCGGCGGCGGCGAGGAGCAGGCCCTGGGTTCCGTGGTCCATGTGCGTCCGGCCCTCTCAGACGTCGATCTTCGCGAGCCGGCGGATGAGCAGGATGGCCAGCGCGTACAGCCCGACGGCCGTCAGCACCGCGCCCTGGCCGAGCGGCGAGGAGCCCATGCGCTCGATGGAGCCGGGCATCACCTGGTCGGTGAGCAGCAGGGTGCCGACGCCCATGACGGGCACGGTGTACGCGGTGAGGGTGACCTGGGAGAGCTGGGTACGCACCTCGCGGCGGGTCTCCTTGCGGTCGTTGAGGGTGCCGGTGAGGTTCCGCAGGGAGGCGACGACCTGGCCGCCGGCCTTGTTGGAGAGCACCAGCGTGGAGACGAGCACGGAGAGCTCGCGCGAGGGCAGTCGCTCGGCGAGGTCGCCGAGGGCGTCGTCGAGCGGTACGCCCACGGCGAGCTGGTCGGTGACCTTGGTCAGCTCCTCGCCGGCCGGGGCCTCCAGTTCTTCGGCGGCGAGGCCGAGCGCGGTGCGCAGGGCGAGGCCGGCCTGGGTGGCGTTGGCGAGGATGCGGGAGAGGTCGGGCAGTTGGTTGATGAACGCCTCGATGCGCTTCTGCCGCTGCCAGTTGAGGTAGGCGTGCGCGCACCACAGCCCGATGAGCCCGGCGATCGGGCCGAAGAACGCCGCGAACAGGGCGTCGGCGAGGAGCCAGAGCACGGCGACGCCGGAGAGCACGTACACCGAGAACTCGCCGGGGCTGACGTCCAGTCCCGTCGTGGCGATGCGCCGCTCCAGATAGCGGCCGATCCGTGTGGGCCGCACCCGCCGGTCGACCTCGGCGAAGCGGCGGCCGGGCCGCCGGTCGCCGGCGTCGGAGAGCCGGTCGAGCAGTTCGGCGCGGCGGGCGCGGCCGGAGGCGTAGACGGCGACGCCGCACACGGCGAGCGCGCCGGCGAGCAGCGACAGGCCGACGACGAGCGCGAGAAGCTGCTGACGGTCCATCACCTCGCCTCCCGGGTCTGCAGGTGCCGGTCCGAGGGCGCCACCCCGAACGCCGGCGGTACCGGCTCGCCCGCGTAGAAGAGGCGGTCGCCGGTGCGGCGTGGCAGTGGTGAGAACTCGAACTGGCCCCGTACGATCCGGTCCGAGCCGATCGGCAGGGCGCGGAAGCGGCAGACGGACACCAGTTGGTAGACCTCCCGGCCGCGGGACGACAGCATCACGATCTCGTCGATCTTGCGGGTGCCGTCGGTGTGCCGCGCGAGCTGCACGATCACGTCGACGGCCGAGTTGATCTGGTCGCGCAGCGCCTCGAACGGCACCTCGACGTCGGACATCGACGCCAGCGTCTGCAGCCTCATCAGCGCGTCCTCCGCGGAGTTGGCGTGCACGGTGGCCAGCGACCCGTCGTGGCCGGTGGACATGGCCTGGAGCATGTCCAGCGTCTCGCCGCCGCGCACCTCGCCGACGATGATGCGGTCGGGGCGCATGCGCAGCGAGTTGCGTACGAGGTCGCGGATGGTGATCCGGCCCTTGCCCTCGACGTTCGGCGGGCGCGACTCCAGCCGGATCACGTGCGACTGCTGCAACTGCAGCTCGGCGGCGTCCTCGACGGTGATGATCCGCTCGTGCTCGGGGATGAGCCCGGACAGCGAGTTCAGCAGGGTCGTCTTCCCGGCGCCGGTGGCGCCGGAGACGATGACGTTGAACTTCGCCCGGACCAGGCCGGAGAGCAGGAGCAGCATGTGCTCGTCGAGGGTGCCGAGGCCGATGAGTTCGGCCAGGGTGTACGAGCGCGGGAAGCGGCGGATCGTCAGCGTCGGCCCGGTCAGCGACAGCGGCGGGATGATGACGTTGACCCGCTCGCCGGTGGGCAGCCGGGCGTCGACCATGGGGGTCGACTCGTCCACGCGGCGGTTGACGGTGGAGACGATGCGTTCGATGGTCTGCATCAGCTGGTCGTCGGAGGCGAACCGCAGCGGCAGTTGCTCGACCCGGCCGGCGCGCTCGACGTAGATCCGGTCGGGTCCGTTGACCATGATCTCGGTGACGCTCGGGTCCTCCAGCAGCGGCTCCAGGATGCCGAGCCCCAGCGCCTCGTCCACCACGCGGCGGATGAGCTGCGAGCGCTCCGCGGTGGAGAGGACCGGGCCCTCGCGGCTGAGGATGTGGCCGAGCACCCGCTCCAGCCGTGCGCGCCGCTCGGCGGGTGACAGCGCCGACATCTCGGCGAGGTCGATCTCCTCCAGCAGCTTGGCGCGGTAGGTGGGGACGAGGGTCTCGCCGTGGCCCTCCGTGGTGTGGTCGGGGGTGGTGATACGGGCTCGCAGGCTCATCGTCAGTCCTCCCCCCGCGGCATGGTCGAGCTGCGCTCCACCGAGCCGAAGTTGCCGATCCCGGGGATGACGGACGGGATCTCGACGCTGGCGGTGACGGTGACCTCGCCGTCGCCGGAGGAGACGGAGAAGGCTGCGTCCAGCCAGTCGCTGATCGACGCGGCCCCGGCGGCGCCGGCGGAGGACGGCGGGTCGTCCAGGGACTCCATACGGGCGGCGGCGCGGGCGGCGGTGCCGGCCTGGGAGGCGGTGTAGGCGGCGACGCCCAGTTGCACCGCGGCGAGCGCGATGAAGATGAGCACGGGCAGGAAGCCGATGTACTCGACGGCCACGGACCCGTGGTCGCGCCCGCGGCGCCGCACCGGCCGCCGGGTTTCGCGCGTCTTCGTACCCGATCTGCTGCGCACCCTCAGCCTCCCTCGTCCGTGGCGCCGGCGGTGCCGCTGACCGTGAACGGGAAGTTGAGCCCGCCCGGGAAGAGGACCGGCACCTTCAGGTCGACGGTGGCGGTGGTGACGCCGTTCGACGAGCCGACCGACACCGAGGCGTCCCAGGCGTCCGGCAGGTCCTCCTCGGCTGCGTCCTCTGCGGAGCCGCCGACGGCGGCGGCGCGCGCGGCCATGTCGGCGGCGTTGCCGGCGAGCGAGTAGGTGTAGCCGACGAGGACGAACTGCCAGACGACGACGAGGGCCAGCGCGATCAGCGGCAGCATCCCGGCGAACTCCACCGACACCTGTCCCCGGTCTCCCCAGCGCCGCCCCCCGCGGCCGGGCGCGGGACCCCGCGCGGCGCCGGGCCCCGGCGCCTCCGGGGCGCCGGGCGGCAGCGCCGGTTTGGCGCCGGGCGGGGCGACCTGCGGCGCGGGCCCCGCGCCGCGCCCGCCGGCGGGGGCGCCCGGACCGGCGCCCGCGCCCAGTGCCCGCTGCGCTCCGCCGCCGTGCGTCCCCTGGCCACCGGCCGCCCCCGGGCCCGGCTGGTCCGGCACCACCGTCAGTCCCAGTTCTCCCGCCACCGTCCACAGCGCCTGCCGTACCGTCGAGCGCTGCTCCAGATCCTGCAGCCGCCCGGCGTCGACCAGCGGCTGCAGTTCCTTGAACGCCGCCGGCACCGCCGTCCGCGCCACCGTGGTCCCGGTGGCGCGGGCGATGATCGACGGCTGGATCTCGGTGTTCCGGGTGAGCCGGTTGACCAGCACGACGGTGTCCTCCGCCTTGCGGATCTGCAGCCGGTCCCACAGCCGCAGCATGCGCTTCGCGCCGCGCACGGAGATCACGTCGGGGGTTGTCACGAGCAGTGCGACGTCGGCGAGTTCGACGGCCGCGGCGTTCGGTGTGGTCACCTGGCTGCCGCAGTCGAGCACCACCACGTCGTAGCGCGACCGCAGCGCGCTGAGCGTCTGCCGCGCGGCCCGGTCGTCGACGTCCTCGCCGCGCTCGCCCTCGGAGGGGGCCAGCAGCAGGCCGAGGCCGGTGTGGTGGGTGAAGACGGCGTCCTGCAGCACCCGCGGCGAGATGTCCTTGATGCCCGCCAGGTCCGCGACCGAGCGGCGGAACTGCACGTCCAGGTAGGACGCGATGTCGCCGGACTGGAGGTCCAGGTCGGCCAGCGCCACCTGCCGCCCGGCGGCCCGCGCGGCGAGCGCGAGCTGCACCGCCGCGACCGTGGTGCCGACACCCCCCTTCGCGCCGCTGACCGTGACGAGCGTGCCGCCCGGACCGCCGAACGCCTCCGGGCCCGTCGCGGCGCCGAGGTGCCGCCGGACGCCGGCGCTCCACTGTGCGGCGGCCTGTACCCGGGCGGCCAGTTCCTCGTACCCCAGCGGCAGCCCGGCGACGCCGCGGGCGCCGGCGTCCATGGCGGCGGAGTACCCGGCGGGCGAGGTGTCGGCGGTGACGAGGACGGTGCCGACGGCGGGGAAGCGCAGCGCGACGTCGCGGATCAGCTCCAGCGCGGGCACGGGGCCGATCCGCTCGTGTACGAGGAGCACCTCGGGCAGTTCGGCCACTCCGGTGCCACCGAGGGTCGCGAGGTGGTCGAGCAGCGCGACGGAGTCGCCGATCGGCGCGGCGGCCTCGGCGTCGGGCAGTTGGTGGAGGAGCGAGACGGTGGCGCGGGCCGCGTCGGGGTCGGCGATGACCGGCTGGATGCGTACGGTCATGGCCGCCGGCCCCCTTCGGCGGGGTACGGGCGCGCGGCCCGCTTCCCGTACGCCCGCGGGACGGCGGGGCTGCGCTGGATGCGGTCGGTCATGTGCGGCCCCTCACCGGTCCTCGTCGAGGGTGTACGTGCGGTCCTCGGGGGCGATGTCCGTGTCCTCCTCGCCGGGGGCGACGAGGGCGAGGCGCACGTGGGTGGCGAAGGACTCCGCGTACGCCACGCGCTGCGCGTCGGAGGTGGCGAGGGCGAAGGTGATCGGCACGGCCTCGCCCTCGTCGGCCCGGGGGTCGTCGTCACCGGTGCGCTCGATCGGGGTCAGCTCGCCGACGTCGAGGACGCGGGCGCCCGCGACGATCACCTGGGAGACGGGCTTGTCCCCGTCGCCCTGGGCGTCGAAGGTGGCGAAGATGTTGACCCGCGCGCCCGGGGTGATCTTTCCGGCGACGCCGGTGGAGGCGTCGATCATGATGGCGATCTCCTGCTGTCCGGGCTCGAGTTCGGGACGGCCGCTGACCATGTCGCTCTGCAGCAGCGAGCCCTGCTTGAGCGGCGTGAGGGCGACCTTGCCGTCCAGCTCGTCCGGGTCGGTGACCGCGGTGTCGGGCAGCCAGCGCTCGGGCATGGTCGTCTTCTCGTACTGGCCGGGATCGAGCGGCTCGTACGCCTCGACGTCGGTGGTGAGCCGGTACGCGGTGGCCTCGTCGCCGACCTTGGACTCCACGTCGCTGACGAACGCCAGCACGCCGGCGAAGGCGCCGAGTGCGACGAGGACCGACAGCAGGACGAGGATGATGCCGCGACGCTGGCGTGAGTTCATCGACGGGACCTCAACGGTTGATCTCGGGGGGTGACGGTGGGGCCGTGCCGACGGCGCTCCGGTGCGGCGGCTGCGGTACGGACCACGGCGGCGGCTGCGCCACGGGCGCGGGCGCGCCCTGCGGCGGCACGGGTGCCGGCACCGCCTGCGGCGGCGCGGGCGAGGGGGCGGCGGGGCCGGGCGGCACCGGGGTGGCGCACAGCAGGCACCGGTCGCCGATGATCTCCAGCCCGCACCACGAACAGCGCGCCCGCTGCACCGACGCCACCAGGCGGCTGAGCACCAGCGGGTCGGTGATCCCGGCGGCGAACTCGCAGACCTTGTCCGTCGCCCACCACGGCGCCGACGCGGCCGGCAGCGGAGCCAGCTCCAGCGCCTGCACCCGCCAGGCGGCGGCCAGTTCGCCGGTGACCCAGGCCGCGTCGGCCCGCCCGGAGGCGTGCACGAGCCCGGTGGCGAAGTCGGGCCCCGGCGGCACGGGGTCGCGGCCGATCCGTACGAGCTGCGGACGGGGCGCGGCGAGGACGGCGAACTGGGCGCCGGGCACCCAGGAGCGGGCGTGGGCGCCGAGGGTCACCGGCACCCGGTCGAGCTTGGCGACGCTGCCGAGGACGGCGCCGGCGTGGATGTAGTGGGTGAGCAGCCGGGCGGCGGTGGCGAGCACGCCGGCGCCGAGGTCGGCGGTGGACAACTGGAGCAACTGGCGGGCGATGACGGCGACCGCGAGCGGCGGTAACGGCAGCGGGATCAGCGCCATCCGGTCGCTCTCCAGCACGGACCGTACGGTGTGCAGCCGGCGGACGACGGCGGCCGGGGCGGCGGCGGGATGGAGCACGACGAGGAAGCCGTGCTGTTCCAGCACGGCGGACACCTCCGCCAGCGCCTCCTCCAGGGGCTGTTCCCGCGGGTGGCGCAGCGCCATCACCGTGGGCCCCGGGAGGCCGGGCGGGCCCTGCCGGCCGAGCGGCCCGTGCCGGCCGGGGGCGGGGAGCACGAGGTCGGGGCTGGTGACTGCGATGGCTGTTGGCACGTCGGGCGTCCCCCCACCGGTCTCAGACACGCTCTGAGCACCATAACCGGGACGTGGACTGCGGAAACACCTTTTATGCAAAGAGGGTTGGGGTGCACGGGGGACGGCCGGGGGCGGGCCGGAGGGAGCCGTTCGCGGTGCGGCTCCCCGGCGGGAGGGCTTGACACCCGTATTGGTCTGGACCAAGTTGGGCGACGCACCCTGTACCGGCCCGCACCGCCCTGACACGTATGTCCCGGTCCACCCCCGACCCCGCACGGTCCCGCTCCTCACGCGCTCCCCCGTTACGGAGGCCCCCGTGTTCCGAGCACGCAGACCCCGCACGCCCCGCACCGTCCGGACCGCCCGAAGGTCCTTCCGCCGGCTCGCCGTCGCCGCGGCCGGCGGCCTCCTCGCCACGCTCCTCGGCGCCCCGCTGGCCGCGAGCGCGGAGCCCAACCTGGTCCAGAACCCCGGCTTCGAGTCCGGCCTGAGCGGCTGGACCTGTTCCGGCGGCGCCGGCACCACCGTCACCGGCCCGGTGCACAGCGGCACCTCGGCGCTGCGCGCCACCCCGGCCGGGCAGGACTACGCCCGCTGCACGCAGACCGTCGCGGTCCGGCCCGACTCCGCGTACGAGCTGAGCGCGTGGGTGCAGGGCTCGTACGTCTACCTCGGCGCCACCGGCACCGGCACCACCGACGTCTCCGCCTGGACCTCGGGGGCGTCCTCGTACTCCCAGCTCAGGACGAGCTTCACCACCGGGCCGGACACCACCTCGGTGACGGTCTACACCCACGGCTGGTACGGCCAGCCCGCCTACCACGCCGACGACGTCAGCCTCACGGGGCCCGGCGGCGACCCGGGCGCCGTCCCCGCCGCGCCCACCGGCCTGGACGTGACCGGCACCGCCGCCCGCTCCGTCTCGCTGGGCTGGTCCCCCGTCACCGGTGCGACCGGCTACCACGTCTACCGCGACGGCACGAAGGTGCTCAGCACCGACGGGGCCTCCGCGACCGTCACCGGGCTGACACCCTCGACCGCGTACCGGTTCCAGGTGACCGCGACCAACGCCGCCGGCGAGTCGCCGAAGTCCGCGACGGTCACCGGCACCACGGCCCCGGACGGCGGGGGCGGCACCACGGTGCCCAGGCACGCGGTGACGGGCTACTGGCAGAACTTCAACAACGGCGCGACCGTGCAGCGGATCCGCGACGTGAGCAGCCAGTACGACATCATCGCCGTCGCCTTCGCCGACGCGACCGCCACCCCGGGCGCGGTGACCTTCACCCTCGACTCCGCCGGCCTCGGCGGCTACACCGTCGCCGAGTTCAAGCAGGACGTCGCCGCCAAGCAGCAGGCGGGCAAGACCGTGATCATCTCGGTCGGCGGCGAGAGGGGCACGGTCGCGGTGAACTCCTCCGCCGCGGCCACGAACTTCGCGAACAGCCTGTACACGCTCATGCAGGAGTACGGCTTCGACGGGGTCGACATCGATCTGGAAAACGGCCTGAACTCGACCTACATGACGCAGGCGCTGCGCCAGTTGTCACAGAAGGCGGGCCCGGACCTCGTGATCACGATGGCGCCGCAGACCATCGACATGCAGTCGACCGCCGGCGAGTACTTCAAGACCGCGCTGAACATCAAGGACATCCTCACCGTCGTCAACATGCAGTACTACAACAGCGGGACGATGCTCGGCTGCGACGGCGGGGTGTACGCACAGGGCACGATCGACTTCCTCACCGCCCTGGCCTGCATCCAGCTCGAAGGCGGGCTCGCGCCCTCGCAGGTGGGACTCGGCCTGCCGGCGTCCACGCGCGCCGCGGGCGGCGGCTACACCGCACCGTCCGTCGTCAACGCCGCGCTGGACTGTCTCGCCCGCGGGACGAACTGCGGCTCGTTCAAGCCCCCGCGGACCTACCCGGACCTGCGCGGCGCCATGACGTGGTCGACCAACTGGGACGCCACCGCCGGCAACGCCTGGTCCGGCGCGGTGGGCCCGCACGTACACGCCCTGCCCTGACCGGCCCGTCCGCGGCCGGCCGCCTCCCGCGCCGCCGGCCGTTTGGACGTCCCGGGCCCGCCCGCCCGTGCAGCCCGGGCGGGCGGGCCCTTGTCCGTCCCCCTGCGGGCTACCAGGGCAGGTCCCTGATCTGCTGCACGCACAGCACGACGAAGAGCATTCCGGAGACGGTCAGCAGGGAGTTGCTGAGCGGGCCGTTGCGCCACTGCGGCGGGGTGCGGCCGGTGTTGAGCAGCCACAGCAGCGTCAGCGCGAGGAAGGGCATGAAGAACGCGCCGAGCACGCCGTACGTGATGACGATGGCGAACGGCTGGTCGAGCCAGAGCAGCGTCATCGGCGGGAACGTCAGCCACAGCAGGTACGCGCGGAACGGCAGCGATCGCTCCCGGCTGCCCACGGCGACCTCCCGCGCGCTGCCGTCGCCCGCGCCCCGCCCGCCGCGCACGTTCTCCACGAAGTCCGCGAAGAGCAGGCTGACGCCGTGCCAGACGCCGATGAGCGAGGTGAACGAGGTGGCGAAGAAGCCGATGAGGAAGAGGTTCGCGGTGGCGGCGCCGTAGCGCTCCTCAAGGATGTCGCCGAGGTCGACCAGTCCCTTGTCGCCCGACTCCAGCGTGAGGTGCGTGGCGTGGAGCAGCTCGGCGCCGACGAACAGCATCGCGACGACGAAGACGCCGGTGGTGATATAGGCGACCCGGTTGTCCAGCCGCATGACCTTCAGCCAGCCGATGTCCGTCCAGCCCTTGGCGTTGACCCAGTAGCCGTACGCCGCCATGGTGATCGTGCCGCCGACGCCGCCGATCAGGCCCAGGGTGTAGAGCAGCGAGTCGTCGGGCAGCGTGGGCCACAGCCCCGCGAAGGCGTCCCCGAGGTTCGGGGAGACGCGGACGGCGACGTAGACCACGACCACGAACATGACGCCGACCAGGACGGTCATGACCTTCTCGAAGACCGCGTAGCGGTTGAACCAGACGAACACCAGGCCGGCGAGGCCCGTGAGGATGCCCCAGGTCTTCAGCTCCGGCCCGTCGGGGAAGAGCGCGACGAGCGGCAGCGCGGAGGACGACATGGCCGTGGCGCCGTAGACGAAGCCCCAGATGACGACGTAGACGGCGAAGTAGACGGAGGTCCAGGTGCCGAGGGTGCGCCAGCCCTCGAACAGGGTGCGGCCGGTGGCCAGGTGCCAGCGGCCGACGGCCTCGGCAAGGGCGACCTTGACCACGCAGCCTATGACGGCAGCCCAGAGCAGGGTGTAGCCGAACTTGCTGCCCGCGAGCAGCGTGGCCACCAGGTCGCCGGCACCGACACCGGTCGCGGCGACGACGATTCCCGGCCCGATGTAGCGCCACTTGGCCTTTCTCATCCCGGGCGGTGCGGACGCGGACTCGGTGCGGTCGGCCATGAGCGGCTCCTTCGCAGCTCGTCCCCCCTGCGATCCCCGTGATTGAAAGGGATCCGCGGACGGCCGCACAAGAGGGCGTACATACCCGAACACACGGGCACCGCACGGGCATGGCACCCCGGTGGCCTCTTGACCTGACCACGCCAGGTTCAGAACCATTGACCCGCACCACAGCTCCACACGACACCACGTCGCCATGCACCACCCCACACCCCCACATCAGGAGCAGGCATGCGACTACGCATTCGGTCGGTGACCCTGACCGCGGTGCTCTCCCTCGCCGCCGCCGGCGCCCTCAGCGCCGCCGGCGCGGAACCCGCCGCCGAGCGGGCGGAGGCGAAGGCGGCCGGAACGAGCACGTCCCGCGCACAGCAGGGCGAGGAGATCCGGCAGTACGAGGTACAGGGACAGACCGGCCGCGAGGCCCGCACCCGCCTCGCCGCCACCGGCGTCTCCATCGACGAGGCACGCGACCACTCCGTGGTCGTCTCCGCCGACGCCTCCCAGGCGCGGCAGCTCCGCGCGCTCGGCTACCGGCTGGAGCAGCTCCCGGCGCCGCCCGCCCGGCTCGGCGACGGCCCTCCCACGACGCTCGACTTCCCCCCGGCCGACTCCGGCTACCACAACTACGCGGAGATGACCGCGGAGATCGACGAGCGGATCGCGCAGCGCCCGGAGCTCATCAGCAAGCAGGTCATCGGCACCTCGCACGAGGGCCGCGACATCGTCGCCATCAAGATCAGCGACAACGTCAGCGCCGACGAGGACGAGCCCGAGGTCCTCTTCACCCACCACCAGCACGCCCGCGAGCACCTGACCGTCGAGATGGCGCTGTACCTGCTCGGCGAGTTCGCGGACGGCTACGGCACCGACCAGCGGATCACCGACGTCGTCGACGGCCGCGAGATCTGGATCGTGCCGGACCTCAACCCGGACGGCGGCGAGTACGACATCGCCTCCGGCTCGTACCGCAGCTGGCGCAAGAACCGCCAGCCGAACTCCGGCTCCAGCGCCGTCGGCACGGACCTGAACCGCAACTGGAACTACCGCTGGGGCTGCTGCGGCGGCTCCTCCGGCAGCCCGTCGAGCGACACCTACCGCGGCAGCGCAGGCGAGTCGGCCACGGAGGTCAAGGTCGTCGCCGACTTCGCGCGCAGCCGGGTCGTGGACGGCGAGCAGCAGATCACGGCGGGCATCGACTTCCACACGTACAGCGAGCTGGTGCTGTGGCCGTACGGGTACACCTACGACGACACCGGCCCCGGGCTGACGCAGGACGACCGCGACGCGTTCGCCGCGGTCGGGGAGAAGATGGCCGCGAGCAACGGCTACACGCCGCAGCAGTCGAGCGACCTGTACATCACGGACGGGTCGGTCAACGACTATCTCTGGGGCGAGCAGAAGGTCTTCAGCTATACGTTCGAGATGTACCCGAGTTCGGCGGGCGGCGGCGGGTTCTACCCGCCCGACGAGGTCATCGAGCGGGAGACCGGCCGCAACCGGGACGCGGTGCTGCAACTGCTGGAGAACGCCGACTGCATGTACCGCTCGATCGGCAAGGAAGCCGAGTACTGCGCCGGCTGACACAGGGGCGCGCCCCCGGGAGGCGGGGGCGCGCCGTACCACGGAGGGCCGGCGGTCACGCGGCGCGGCCGTAGCCGGCGAGCGTGTCCCGGACGGACGCCTCCCGGGCGGGCGCCGCGTGCTTGCCGCGCTCGGCGGTCTCGATCCGGCGTTCGGCGTTGCGCTCGCGCCGGTCGAAGTACAGGGCCGGGCCGACCAGGATCGCGGCCATGAGGAGCAGGACCAGGGTTCCGACGGTGTAGTCGAGGATCGCGTTCATGTCGTCTACGATCCCTGATCCTTGCACACACAAACAGTGGCAGCCCTGCCAGGGACCTTCGAATTACTGCCAGGACGGTGGCATACTGGCCGCATGCTCTCCAACGTCGTGTGTCTGCTCACCGATGACGTCAACGCCTTCGAGCTGGGCGTCGTCTCCGAGGTCTTCGGCATGGACCGCCGCGAGGAGGGCCTGCCGCTCTACGACTTCGCCTTCGCCGCCCCGCACCCGGGCCGCGTCACCGTCCACCCCGGCCTGCCCGTCGACGTGCCGCACGGCCTGGAGCGGTTCGCCGGCGCCGACCTGATCGCCGTCCCGGCGGGCCAGCAGTTCGCGTACCGCGACTTCCCGCCCGAGCTGCTGCACGCGCTGCGCGAGGCGGTGGCCCGCGGCACGAAGGTGCTGAGCGTGTGCACCGGTGCGTTCCTCCTCGCCCAGGCCGGTCTGCTCGACGGCCGCCGCTGCACGACGCACTGGCTCTACACCGACATGCTCAGGCGCGAGTACCCGCAGGCGCTCGTCGAGCCGGACGTGCTCTACGTCGCCGACGGCCCGGTGCTCACCTCCGCCGGCACCGCCTCCGGCATCGACGCCTGCCTCGCCCTCGTCCGCGAGGAGCAGGGCAGCAAGGTGGCCAACGCGATCGCCCGCCGGATGGTCGTACCGCCGCACCGGGACGGCGGCCAGGCGCAGTACATCGAGCGGCCGGTGCGCGCCACGTGCGAGGACGACGCCATCGGCCGGGTGCTGGCCTGGCTGCAGGAGCACCTCGACGAGGACGCGACGGTCGAGCAGCTTGCGGCGCGGGCGCACCTCGCGCCGCGTACGTTCGCCCGCCGCTTCCAGCAGGAGACGGGCACGACGCCGTACCAGTGGCTGCTGGGCCAGCGGCTGCTGCTGGCCCAGCAGTTGCTGGAGGAGACCGACGCCACGGTGGACACCATCGCGTCCCGCGCGGGCTTCGGCAACGCCGCGACGCTGCGCCACCACTTCCTGCGCCGGCTCGACATCACGCCCCACGCCTACCGGCGCACGTTCCGCGGCCCGGCCGTCGGCGCGGGGCGCTGACGGGCGGGCCGCGGCGGTCCCGCTCAGCCGAGCACGGCCAGGCAGTCGATCTCCACGAGCAGACCCGCGGGCAGCCCGACGTACACGGTCGTACGCGCCGCAGGCGGCTGCTCCAGCTCCGCGAAGTAGGCGTCGTAGATCTGGTTGAACTCGGCGAAGTGGGCGGTGTCGGTGAGGTAGACGCGGATCATCACCGCGTCCTCCCAGGACGCGCCACCCTCCTCCAGCACCGCCTTCACGTTCGACAGCGTCTGCTCGGTCTGCGCGCGCAGCGTCGGGCCCGCCGGGGTCGGCGGCTTGCCCTCCTCGGCGGGCAGGAAGCCGACCTGGCCCGCTACCTGCAGGATGTTGCCCTTGCGCACGCCCGCGGAGAAGCGCGCCGGCGGCGGGACGTGGGTGGCGGGGGTGACGTCGGTCTTCTGGGCCTTGTCGCTCATGCGGGCACTCTTCCGGAGTAGTCGTCACTGATCGCTGCCGCCGTGCGGCGGAGCTGCGGGAGGAGGGTCATCAGCTCGTCCGCGGTGACGACGACGTTCGGCGCCGACAGGGAACAGGCGGCGGCGGTACGGCCGTCGGCGCCGCGGATGGGGGCGCCGATGCAGTTGATGGACTCCTCGTGGCCGCCGAAGTCGGCGGCCCAGCCCTGCTCGCGCACCGTGGCCAGCTCGGCGAGCAGGGCCTGGGCGTCGGGCGTCGAACGGGGCGTGTACATGGGATATTCCAGCCGCTCGGCGACGGCGCGCCGCTCCGGCTCCGGCAGGTCGGCGAGCAGCAGCTTGGCCACGGCCGCGACGGTGATCGCGACGGGCCGGCCGATGCGCGAGTACATGCGCACCGGGTAGCGGCTCTCGACCTTGTCGATGTACATCACCTCGCGGTCCTCGTAGACGGCGAGGTGCACGGTGTGCCCGGTGAGTTCGCCGAGTCTCACCAGGTGCGGGTGGGCGATCTCGCGTACGTCCAGGCTCTCGGCCGCCGCCTGGGCGAGGGCGAAGAGCCGGGCACCGAGGCGGTAGCGCTGGTCGTCCTGGCGGTAGACCAGGCCGTGTTCGTGGAGGGTGCGCAGCAGCCGCATCGCGGTGGTCTTGTGCACGCCGAGCCGGGTGGCGACCTGTTCCAGCCCCGCCGGGCCGTCGGCGAGCATCGGCAGGATGGCGAGCGCGCGGCCGACCGACTGGCTCATCGTGTCCTCCCACCGTGCGTGGTGCCGTCCCTGCTCCGTGTCTCCGGCCGTTGACCAGCCGTTCGCCCGGATGTTAGACAGCGGTGTCGGTATACGCAATGCACGTTGCGCGTTGCGCAACCAACCTGCTGGAGGGCTTCATGGCGTCGCTCGGGGAGCTGGCGGAAGAACGCATCGACCACCGCTTCAAGGGCCTGCCGCCCGACGCGGAGGGGCTGACCGCCGGCGAGCTGGCCGCCCAGCGCCGGTCGCTCTTCACCGGCGGCTTCACCACCCCCGTGCTCACGCTCTCCGCTCCCGCGCTGGAGCACAACCTGGACGCGCTCGCCCGCTTCGCCGCCGCCCACGGCCTGGCCTTCGCGCCGCACGGCAAGACGACGATGGCCCCGCAGCTCTTCCAGCGCCAGCTCGACCGGGGCGCCTGGGGCATCACGGTCGCGGTCCCCCACCAGGCGAGGGTGGCGCGGGCGTTCGGCGTCCGGCGGATCTTCCTGGCCAACGAGCTGGTCGACGCCGCCGCGCTGCGCTGGCTCGCCGCCGAGCTGGCCGCCGACCCGGACTTCCGGCTCGTCGCCTACGTCGACTCGGTGCGCGGCGTCGAGCTGATGGACGCCGCGCTGCGGGCGGCCGGGGCCACACGGCCGGTGGAGGTCACCGTCGAGCTGGGCGGCGGCCCGGACGCGCGTACCGGTGCCCGTACGGAGGTCGAGTGCCGCGCGGTCGCCGAGGCGGCGGCGCGGACGCGGACCTTGCGGCTGGTCGGGGTCGCCGGGTACGAGGCGGAGGCGCCGGGCGCGGACGGCGCGGTGGTACGGGGCTGGATGCGGCGGCTGCTGGGGCTGGCGGCCGAGCTGGATGCCGCCGGGCTCTTCGCGGACGCCGACGAGATCGTGGTCAGCGCGGGGGGCAGCGCGTGGTTCGATGCCGTCGCCGACGGCTTCGCGGCGGCGCCGGAGCTGTCGCGGCCGGTGCTCAAGCTGCTGCGCTCGGGGGCGTACGTCAGCCACGACGACGGCCACTACAGCCGGGTGACGCCGTTCAACCGGGTGCCCGCGGAGGGGTCGCTGACGCCGGCGTTCCGGCTGTGGACGCAGGTGGTCTCGCGGCCGGAGCCGGGGCAGGCGTTCGTCAACGCCGGCAAGCGGGACGCCGCGTACGACCTCGACCTGCCGGTGCCGGTGGCGGTGCGCCGGTTCGACGCGGCCGGCGGGGCGGGCGCGGAGCGGGCGGCGACGGGGATCACCGTGCGCAGGCTCTCGGACCAGCACGCCTGGCTGGACGTGACCCCCGAGGGGGTGGACCTCCAGGTCGGGGACTGGGTGGCGCTGGCGCTGTCGCACCCGTGCACGATCTTCGACAAGTGGCCGCTCATCCCTCTGGTGGACCAGGACGGTACGGTCACGGAGTACGTACGGACCTTCTTCTGAGCGGCACCGGGGGGGCGGACATGGAGCTGGTGATCCGCGGCGCCCTCGTCGTCGACGGATCGGGGGCGCCCGGCCGCCGCGCCGACGTCGGGCTGACCGGCGGCCGGATCGCGGCCGTCGCGCCCCGGCTGACCGGCCGGTCCGTCCTCGACGCCGGCGGCCTGGTCCTCTCCCCCGGCTTCATCGACATGCACGCCCACTCCGACCTCGCCCTGCTGCGCGACCCCGCGCACACCGCCAAGGCCGCGCAGGGCGTGACCCTGGAAGTCATCGGCCAGGACGGACTGTCGTACGCGCCCGTGGACGACCGCACACTCGACGGGCTGCGCCGGCAGATCGCCGGCTGGAACGGCGGCGGGCCCGGCGACGACGCGGTGGCGTTCGACTGGCGCACGGTCGGCGAGTACCTCGACCGCCTCGACCGCGGCCCCGACGGCGACGGGCTGGCCGTCAACGCCGCGTACCTCGTGCCCCAGGGCACCGTGCGCATGCTGGCCCTGGGCTGGGAGGACAGGCCGGCGCAGGACGACGAGCTGGCGCACATGAAGCGGCTCGTCGCCGAAGGCATGGAGCAGGGTGCGGTCGGGATGTCGTCGGGGCTCACGTACCCGCCCGGGATGTACGCGCCGACCGCCGAGCTGACGGAGCTGTGCCGGGTCGTCGCCGCGTACGGCGGCTACTACTGCCCGCACCACCGCTCGTACGGCGCCGGCGCTCTCGGCGCGTACGCCGAGATGCTCGGCCTCGCCCGGGACGCCGGCTGCGCGCTGCACCTCGCGCACGCCACCGTGAACTTCGACGTCAACGCCGGCCGCGCCGCCGAGCTGACCGCCCTGCTGGACCGGGCGCTCGCCGAGGGCGTGGACGTCTCGCTGGACACCTACCCCTACCTCGCCGGCTGCACCACGCTGGGGGCGCTGCTGCCGAGCTGGGCGGCGGTCGGCGGCCCGGAGGCGATGCTCGCCCGGCTGCGGGACGCGGACACCGCGGCGCGGATACGGCACGCGCTGGAGGTCGAGGGCTCCGACGGGTCGCACGGCGTGCCCATGGACTGGTCGACGATCGAGGTCTCGGGCGTGGGCGACCCGGCGCTCGCGCACTGGGTGGGGCGGCGGCTCCCGGACTTCGACGCGGCCCGCCGGCTGCTGCTGGACGACCGGCTGGCGACGACGATCCTGCAGCACGTCGGGCACGAGGAGAACGTCCGGGCGATCATGGCCCACCCCGCGCACACGGGCGGCAGCGACGGCATCCTGCACGGCGCGAAGCCGCACCCCCGGGCGTACGGCACCTTCCCGCACTACCTCGGCCACTACGTGCGCGAGCTGGGCGTGCTCACCCTGGAGGAGTGCGTCCACCACCTCACCGCCCGCCCGGCGGCCCGGCTGCGGCTGGCGGACCGCGGGCTGGTACGGGAGGGGTACGTGGCCGACCTGGTGCTCTTCGACCCGGCGACGGTGGCGGCGGGGGCGACCTACGCCGAGCCGCGACGGGGCCCGGTGGGGGTGCCGTACGTGCTGGTGGGCGGAGAGTTCGTCATGCGGGAGGGCCGCCGGACCGCGGCGGTGCCGGGGCGGACGGTGCGACGCCGCGGCCGGCCCTGAGGCCCGCGGTCAGCACCATGGCGTAGCCCGGCAGCGCCTCCCCTCCTCCGGCCGGCGTCGACGGCGAGGGTGAAGGGGGCCGAGGCGCGGGAGGCGCGCAGCAGCCGGGCGAGCCGGGCCGCGGCCCGGCCGGTGCCGGGGTGCCGTCGTCGGGCGCGGCCACGGGCTCGTCGTTGACGAGCGCGAGCGAGTCGGCGCCGAGTCCGGAGAACACCGGCCGGCCGGTGGGAGACGGGGCCGCCGTCCGGGCGTTGTGGCAGGTACGGGCTCGACCCGGAGGGCGCTCGGTCATGTGACCGGGCTCGCATGTTATCCGGAGGCGGGGCGCGGGGACGGCCCGTACAGTGGCCGCATGCAGGTGATCCAGTCAACGAAGCTCGCCAACGTCTGCTACGACATCCGGGGCCCCGTGCTCGAGGAGGCGATGCGGCGTGAGGCGGCGGGTCACCAGATCCTCAAGCTGAACATCGGCAACCCGGCCCCGTTCGGCTTCGAGTGCCCGCCGGAGATCCTGGAGGACCTCCTCCGCACGGCCGGCAGCGCCCACGGGTACGGCGACTCCAAGGGCATCCTGCCCGCCCGCCGCGCCGTGATGCAGCACTACCAGACCGCGGGCATCGACCTCGACGTCGAGGACGTCTTCCTCGGCAACGGCGTCTCCGAGCTGATCCAGATGTCCATGCAGGCTCTCCTCAACGACGGCGACGAGGTCCTGATCCCGGCCCCGGACTACCCGCTGTGGACGGCCGCGGTCTCCCTGGCCGGCGGCACCCCGGTGCACTACCGCTGCGATGAGCAGGCCGACTGGATGCCCGACCTCGACGACGTCGAACGCCGCATCACGGACCGCACCCGCGCCCTGGTCGTCATCAACCCGAACAACCCCACCGGCGCCGTCTACGACGCGGAGGTGATGCGCGGCCTGACCGACATCGCCCGGCGCCACGGCCTGGTGGTGTGCTCCGACGAGATCTACGACAAGATCCTCTACGACGACGCCACCCACGCGCCCACCGCCACCTACGCCCCCGACCTGCTGGTCCTCACCTTCAACGGGCTCTCCAAGGCGTACCGCGTGGCCGGCTACCGCAGCGGCTGGCTGGCCGTCTGCGGCCCCAAGCACGACGCCCGCAGCTATCTGGAGGGCCTGACGATCCTGGCGAACATGCGCCTGTGCGCCAACGTCCCCGCGCAGCACATCGTCGCCACCGCCCTCGGCGGGCGCCAGTCGATCAAGGACCTGATCCTCCCGGGAGGCCGCCTCCTGGTCCAGCGCGACACCGCCTACGACCTGCTCACCCAGATCCCGGGCGTCACCTGCATCAAACCCAAGGGCGCCCTCTACGCCTTCCCCCGGCTGGACCCCAAGGTCCACAAGATCAAGGACGACGCCCGCTTCGTCCTCGACCTCCTCCGCGCGGAGAACATCCTGCTGGTCCAGGGCACCGGCTTCAACTGGCCCCGCCCGGACCACTTCCGCATCGTCACCCTCCTCGAAAAGGACGGCCTGACGGACGCCATCACCCGCATCGGCACGTTCCTGGACGGCTACCGCCAGCGGTAGCCTCCCGCCGACCGTCCGGGCGGAACCCCGGACGGCACGCCGCCACGCAGGGGTCGCTCACGGAGTTGGGCCGGGTGCGCCGCGTCGTGCGACGATGCCCGTATGAACCGGTTGGCTGGTGTGACCTCGCCGTATCTGCTCCAGCACGCCGACAACCCCGTCGACTGGTGGCCCTGGTGCACCGAGGCGTTCGACGAGGCGCGGCGGCGGGATGTGCCCGTGCTGCTGTCGGTGGGTTATGCCTCCTGCCACTGGTGTCACGTGATGGCGCGGGAGTCCTTCGCCGACGAGGCCACCGCCGCGGAGCTGAACGCCGGTTTCGTCAGCATCAAGGTCGACCGCGAGGAGCGGCCGGACGTCGACGCCGTGTACATGGAGGCGGTGCAGGCCGCCACCGGGCAGGGCGGGTGGCCGATGACGGTGTTCCTCACGCCCGACGCCGAGCCGTTCTACTTCGGGACGTACTTCCCGCCGCAGCCGCGGGGCGGCATGCCGTCGTTCCGGCAGGTGCTGCAGGGGGTCGCGGCGGCGTGGGCGGACCGGCGGGGGGAGGTCACCGAGGTGGCGGCGCGGGTGGCGGCGGACCTCGCGGGGCGGACGCTGAGCGCGGCGGCGGGCGGTACGGCGGACGGGGCGCCGGGGGCGGCGGAGGTGCACGCGGCGCTGCTGGGGCTGACGAAGGACTTCGACGCGGTACGGGGCGGGTTCGGCGGCGCGCCGAAGTTCCCGCCGGCGATGGTGCTGGAGTTCCTGCTGCGCCACCACGCCCGTACCGGCTCGGCGGCGGCGCTGGAGATGGTGCGGGCCACCTGCGAGGCGATGGCCCGCGGCGGCATCTACGACCAGCTCGGCGGCGGCTTCGCGCGCTACTCGGTGGACGCGGAGTGGGTCGTCCCGCACTTCGAGAAGATGCTCTACGACAACGCCCTGCTCGCCCGCGTCTACGCCCACCTCTGGCGCGCGACCGGCAGCGAGCAGGCCCGGCGGGTGGCGCTGGAGACCGCGGACTTCCTGGTGCGCGAACTGCGCACGGAGGAGGGCGGCTTCGCCTCCGCGCTCGACGCAGACAGCGACCGGCCCGGCGGCGGCGGGCACGCCGAGGGCGCGTACTACGTGTGGACGCCCGAGGAGCTGCGCGAGGTACTCGGGGCGGAGGACGCGGTGCTGGCCGGGACGTACTACGGCGTGCCCGAGGCACCGGAGGCGGCCACGTTCGAGGAGGGCGCCTCGGTGCTGCAACTGCCGGATACGGGGATGCCGTTCGACGCCGAGCGGACCAGCTCCGTACGGGAGCGGCTGACGGCGGCGCGGGCCGAACGGCCGCGCCCGTTCCGCGACGACAAGGTGGTCACCGCCTGGAACGGGCTGGCCGTCGCCGCCCTCGCGGAGATCGGCGCGTACTTCGACCGGCCGGACCTCGTCGACGCCGCGGTGGCCGCGGCGGACCTGCTGGTGCGGGTGCACATGACGGACGGCAGCGGCGGTCCGGGCACGGTGGCGCGGCTCGTACGGACCTCGCGCGGCGGAGAGGCGGGCGAGTCCGCCGGTGTGCTGGAGGACTACGCCGACGTGGCGGAGGGCTTCCTCGCGCTCACGGCCGTCACCGGCGAAGGGACCTGGCTCCACCTCGCCGGGCTGCTCCTCGACACCGTGCTCGACCGGTTCCGCGGCGAGGGCGGTACGTTGTACGACACCGCCGACGACGCCGAGCAGCTCATCCGGCGCCCCCAGGACCCGACGGACAACCCGACGCCCTCCGGCTGGACGGCGTCGGCCGCGGCACTGCTGTCCTACGCCGCGTACACCGGCAGCGCCCGGCACCGCGAGGCGGCCGAACAGGCCCTCGGCATCGTGGCGAAGCTGGGCCCGCGGGCGCCCCGCTTCGTCGGCTGGGGCCTCGCGGCGGCGGAAGCGGCGCTGGACGGCCCGCGCGAAGTCGCCGTCGTCGGGCCCCCGGACGACCCGCGCCTCGCGGAGCTCCACCGCACGGCCCTCCTCTCCCCCGCCCCCGGCGCGGTGATCGCGACCGGCCCGGCGTCCGGTACGGGCGACGGCCCGGCCGCACCGGTCGACGACCCCGAGGCCGTCCCCCTCCTCGCCGGCCGCCCTCTCGTCGACGGCGCTCCCGCCGCGTACGTCTGCCGCCACTTCGTCTGCGCCGCCCCGGTGACCCGGCCCGAGGAGCTACGCGCCCAGGTGACCCCCACGGCACCGCCGGAGGGCTGACGCGCGGCCACGCGTCACGGCGCCGGGCCGCGTCACGGCACCGCGGGCGCCCTGCCGGCGGCCTGCCTCGGGCCGCCTCCCGCTCCCCGCCGGGCGGAGGCACCGGACGGGGCCGCGCCCCTCACCGCCCTGTACGCGGTTCTTATGGGGCCGTTGTGGCACCGTGGCCTGCCTTTTCCTCGCCGGGCCGCGTCCCGGATTCCCGCTGCTCGCCTCGCCTTTCGTCGGGCAGCCGCACGGCGGTGAGGACCGCGGTGAGCAGCGCGGCGAGTCCGCAGACCAGCAGGGCCGCGTCCATGCCCTGCACGTACGCGGAGGAGGCCGATTCCGCAAGCCGGGGGGCATCCAGCCGCTCGGCGACCGCGTGCGCCGCGACCACGGTCTCCCGCGCCTCGTCCGCCGCGGTCCCCGGCACCCCCTCGGTGTCCAGTCGGTCCGTGAACACCCCGTTCAGCAGGCTGCCCAGCAGGGCGACCCCGATGGCAGCGCCGAGCTGCCGCAACGTGGTCAGCAGCCCCGTACCGCGCCCCGCCCGGCTCACGGGCAGCGCGCCGAGGGCGGCGTCCATGGTCGGCACCAGGGCGGCCCCGAGGCCGAGTCCGGTGACGGTCAGCCACACCGCCGTGAAGCGGTACGGGTCGGAGGCGTCCGTACGCGTGCCGAGCACCATCGCGAACGCGAAGACCGCCATCCCCGCGCTGGCCACGACCCGCGAGCCGAGCCGGGCCATCAGCGACGGCGCCGCCCGCGCGGCGACCAGTACGCCCGCCATCAGCGGCATGAGCCGCAGCGCCGTGCCGAACGGGCCGTTGCCCAGCACCTCCTGGAGATACGGCGGCAGCACGAACAGCAGGCCCGCCATCACGAACGTCGCGAGCACGGCCACGATCGCGTTCCACCGGAAGGCACGGTCGCCCAGCAGCTCCAGGTCCAGCATCGGCCGGACCGCGCGCCGTTCCCGCAGCACCAGCCGGCCGAGCAGCACCGCCGAGCCGGCCAGCGGCCCCGCCACCAGCGGCTCGTCCCACCCGCGCGTCGGCCCCTCGATGACCCCGAGGACCAGCCCGCCGAGCCCGAGGATGCTGAGCACGGTGCTCACCGGGTCGACGCGCGGCGCGGCCGCGTCACGAGTCTCGGGTACGAGCAGCAGCGCCGCGGCGATGCCGAGGACCACCAGCGGGATGTTCAGCATGAAGAGGGCGCCCCACCAGAAGTGGTCGAGCAGCCAGCCGCCCGCCAGCGGCCCCGCCGACAGGCCGACCGCCATGCCGGCGGTCACCGCTCCGACGGCCCTCGGGCGTTCATCGTCGCCGAAGAGCGTGGGGATGACCGAGATCGCCAGCGGCAGGATGAGCGCCCCGCCCAGGCCCATCACCGTGCGCGACACGATCACCGCCCCCGGGCCGGAGGCGAACGTGCCCATGAGACTGCCGGTCAGGAAGATCAGCAGCCCGGTCACCAGCAGCCGGCGCCGCCCGAACCGGTCCCCCAGCAGCCCCGCGGGCAGCATGCAGGCGGCGAAGACCACCGCGTACGCGTCCACGATCCACCGCAGCTCACCGGTGCCTGCCTGAAGGTCCGCCGCCATCGTGGGCAGCGCGACGTTGAGAATCGTCATGTCGAACCCGAGCACGAGCACCGACATGACGAGCCCGCCGAGAGCCCACCAGCGCCTTCTGGAAGCCACTCGCAAAAAGTAGCAACTTTCAGAATTGGCCGCCAGGGTCGCGGCCGGCCGGCATCCGCACACCTGCGGCGGCAACGGGAAAGGTCCGGCCCACACAGGAGGAGGTGCGGGCCGGACCGGGATCACTGCGGAATGCCTCCGCACGGGGCCACGAGCGCGCCTTGCGGAGAGGGGGGTGGCATTCGGCACCCGATGACGACCGGGTCCTAGTTGCCGCTCTGCAGCGGCGCGAACTGGACCGACGCCGTGGGGCCGACCACGGCGTACTTGTTGCCCGAGACCCGGTTTTCGGTCTTGTAGACGTCGACGTCGGCGTCGGTCTTGTTCCAGGTCTTGTGGGTCTTGTTGAACGAATTGTGGATCTTGGTGTCCTCCTTGTGGATCTTGTTGAAGGACTTGTCGAACTTGTTGCTCTCCTTGTGGACCTTGTTGAACGACTTGTCGAACTTGTTCTTCTCCTTGTGGACCTTGTTGTACGACTTGCTGGTGTGCGATTTGCTGCAGCACGGCTTGCCGTGCTTCGAGGACGCGGCGGCCTGGGCCGAAGCCGCGCCGGCCCCGGCGAGACCGACGACGACGGCGCTGACGGCCACGGAGCGGGCGAGCATACGGATGCGCATTTTCTGCCTCCACGGGAAGTGAGGGTGCTGGTTCGCACCGAATAACAGCACCCCCGGGGCTTTCACACCCCGAATCGCGGCGGCCGACACGAGCGGATCACCCGGACAGAGGGACGGCCGGCCGGCAGGAACTCTCCCCGCCCGACTCAGGCGTGGCGGTACGCGACGAGCGAGATCCCCACGTAATGGACGGCGAATGCGGCCAGCGTGAACGAGTGGAAGACCTCGTGAAATCCGAACCAACGCGGCGACGGGTTCGGCCGCTTGATGCCGTAGATCACACCACCCGCGCTGTACAGCACGCCGCCGACGACCACCAGCACGAACACCGCGATACCGCCCGCGCGCATGAAGTCCGGCAGAAAGAACACCGCCGCCCAGCCCATGGCGATGTAGCACGGCGTGTACAGCCACCGCGGCGCACCGACCCAGAAGACGCGGAACGCGATCCCGGCGAGCGCCGCCGCCCAGATGAACCAGAGCAGCGCCTGCTGCCTGCCGCCTTCCAGCAGCAGGATCGTGAACGGCGTGTACGTGCCGGCGATGATCAGGAAGATGTTGGCGTGGTCGAGCCTGCGCAGCACGGCCGTACCCCGCGGACCCCAGTCGCCGCGATGGTAGAGCGCACTCACACCGAAGAGCAGACACGCCGTCAACGTGTAGACGGCGCAGGCCAGCCGTCCGCGCGGACTCTCCGCCAGCGCCGTCAGCAGCACGCCCGCGAACAGCGCCGCGGGGAACATCACCGCGTGCAACCAGCCGCGCAGCCGCGGCTTGAGCGCGGCGGCCGCGGCATTGGCGACACGCTGCAGCTCTCCCTCGCCCGTCGCACTCATGCGCCCATGCTACCTACGCGCCCGTAGGTAACGGCCGCGGAGTGGCGCTGCTCACGCGGGCCCCGCTGGACATGACGTCTGAGCTACCTCATCATCAAACGAGCGCACACCCGACACCGGATGAGCTCATATGAGCGGCAGCCGGGTCGGCGCCCCCAAGGGGTCATGGTCCTGAAAACCAGATAGACAAGACATCAAGGAAGAAACGCCCGACATCCCTCGACATCTGGAGCAAGCAGCACTCATGGCCACCCCGAGCAAGCACGAAGGGCTCCTCTCCTGGGTCCAGGAGATCGCCGACCTCACCCAGCCCGACGAGATCGTGTGGTGCGACGGCTCCCAGGCGGAGTACGACCGCCTGTGCGCCGGGCTCGTCGCCAAGGGCACCTTCACGGAACTGGACCCGGTCAAGCGGCCCGGTTCGTATCACGCCGCCTCCGACCCGACCGACGTCGCGCGCGTCGAGGACCGTACGTTCATCTGCTCCGAGCAGGAGGAGGACGCCGGGCCGACCAACCACTGGATGGACCCCGCCGAGATGCGCGAGGTCTTCACCGGCACCTCCGGCGAGGGCGGTCTCTTCCGGGGCGCCATGCGCGGACGCACCATGTACGTCGTCCCCTTCTGCATGGGCCCGCTGGGCTCCCCGCTCTCCGCGCTGGGCGTCGAGATCACCGACTCCGCGTACGTCGCCACCGCCATGCGCACCATGACCCGCATGGGCCGCCCGGTCCTCGACGAGCTGGGCGACGACGGCTTCTTCGTCAAGGCCGTCCACTCCGTCGGGGCGCCCCTGGAGCCGGGACAGCAGGACGTGCCCTGGCCGTGCAGTTCGACCAAGTACATCTCGCACTTCCCCGAGACCCGCGAGATCTGGTCGTACGGATCGGGCTACGGCGGCAACGCCCTGCTGGGCAAGAAGTGCTACGCCCTGCGGATCGCCTCCGTCATGGCACGCGATGAGGGCTGGCTCGCCGAGCACATGCTCGTCCTCAAGCTCACCCCGCCGCGCGGCGAGGCCGTGTACGTGGCGGCCGCGTTCCCGTCGGCCTGCGGGAAGACCAACCTCGCGATGCTGGAGCCGACCACCCGCGGATGGACCGTGGAGACCATCGGCGACGACATCGCCTGGATGCGCTTCGGCGAGGACGGCCGGCTGTACGCCATCAACCCCGAGGCCGGCTTCTTCGGCGTCGCGCCCGGCACCGGCGAGCACACCAACGCCAACGCCATGAAGACCCTGTGGGGCAACGCCGTCTTCACCAACGTCGCCCTCACCGACGACGGCGACGTGTGGTGGGAGGGCATGACCGACGAGCCGCCGACGCACCTCACCGACTGGCTCGGCAACGACTGGACCCCGCAGTCCGGCACCCCCGCCGCCCACCCCAACGCCCGCTTCACCGTGCCGGCCGCGCAGTGCCCGACGATCGCGCCGGAGTGGGAGGACCCCGCGGGGGTGCCGATCTCGGCGATCCTCTTCGGCGGCCGCCGCGCCACCGCGGTGCCGCTGGTCACCGAGTCGTTCGACTGGCAGCACGGCGTCTTCCTCGGCGCCAACGTCGCCTCCGAGAAGACCGCCGCCGCCGAGGGCAAGGTCGGCGAGCTGCGCCGCGATCCGTTCGCCATGCTGCCGTTCTGCGGCTACAACATGGGCGACTACTTCGGCCACTGGCTGAAGGTCGGCGCGGATGCGGACCCCGCGAAGCTGCCGAAGATCTACTACGTGAACTGGTTCCGCAAGGACGCGGACGGATCGTTCGTCTGGCCCGGGTTCGGCGAGAACAGCCGCGTGCTGAAGTGGATCGTCGAACGGCTCAACGGCACGGCCGAGGGGGTCCGGACACCGATCGGGGTGCTGCCCGCAAAGGGCGCGCTGGACGTCGACGGGCTCGAACTCACCGACGAACAGCTCGACTTCCTGCTCTCCGTGGACCCCGAGGTCTGGCGTGAGGAGGCCGCGCTGATCCCCGCGCACCTCGACACCTTCGGCGACCACACTCCCAAGGAGCTGTGGGACGAGTACCACGCACTGGTCGACCGCCTGGGCTGACCTGGTACGGGGCCGGCCGGACCGGCGGGGGCGACAACGGCGTCGCACCCGCCGGTCCGCGCTTTTCGCGGCTCCCCAATTCCGCTCACGGACCGGATACGCGGTGTTATCAGCTCTTCATTCACCTCGTCATCCGGCCGAGTTATCCACAGGGGGATGCCGAATGCCCGGGAAACGCGGAAGACTTGGCAGGGCAACTGCACGAGCGGGCAACGGGTATGGGAGGGGAGCACATGCCGGGCACAGCGTCCCGACTGCGCGACAAGCATCGGGGGGAGGCGGAGCTTCTTCTCACCCGCGCGGTCGAAGAAGAAGTGCGCCGCTCCGGTGGCCGGACCGACGGCGTGGTGCTGCTCGGCCGGGCGCGGGCGGCGCTGGACGACATGGCGGAGCGCGCCGCCGAGGAGTACGGGGCGTATGTGCGCGCGCTGGACGAGGCCGCGGCCGGCCGGCGTTCGCTCGCCGAGCGCTTCACCCCGCAGTCGATCGGGCCCGCCGTGACCGCGACGCTCACCGCCGCCGCGATCGCCCTGCTCGTCTCCGCCGAGGAGGGCCTCGGGTCCACGGCCGCGCTCTGGACCGGCGTGGCCGCCGGCCTCGCCGGGCTGACCGCGGGCCTGGTCCAGATCGGCCTGGCCCACTGGCTCTCGGGTAACACGCGCTCGGGCGCGGCCCGCCAGCCCGGCGGCCCCGAGCAGCTCCGGCTGCAGTGGCTGACGGCACTGGAGCTGCGCGGCGTGCGTCCCTTCTTCGACCAGCAGCGGATGCTCTCGGCCCACACCCGCAAGGGCGGCCGCCCCGAGCCCGCCGCCGACCGCGCCGGGCCGGGCACGGCCGCGGGGGGCACGGACCAGTCGCGCCGCAACCGCAGCCAGGAGGCACGGCAGCGGGCAACCCTGGAGCAGTCCTACCGCCAACTGCCCGACGCCTCCGCGGTCCACGTCGGCCGCAAGGCCGAGCTCACCCGGATCGCCGGGTGGGTGCAGCAGGGCCGCGCCAGCACGGAGACCAAGCCGACCGTCGTCGTGCTGCACGGGCCGCCCGGGGCGGGGCGCACCACGCTCGCGGTCCGCGCCGCCCACCAGTTGCGCGAGCAGTTCCGCGCCGCCGTGGTGGTGGACCTGCGCGGTCAGAGCATGGACGAGGACCCGCTGCCCACCCGTGACGCGCTGCTGCACCTGCTCAACCGCCTCGGCGCCCCGCGCGACCAGCTCATGTTCCGGGACCGCCCGGCGCACGACGCCCAGTTGCGCCGTCTCGTCGAGCTGTACCACCAGCATCTGACGTCGCTGCCGGTGTCCATCGTGCTGGACGACGCGGTCGACGCCGAGCAGGTCCGGCTGCTGGTGCCCGAGCGCTCCGAGAGCCTGGTGCTGGTGACCTCGCGGGAGCGGCTGGAGCTGCCCGCCGACCTCGACGCCTGGGTGCACCACATGCCGGTCGAGGGCCTGGAGCCGGCCGCGGCCGAGGAGCTGCTGAGCGCCATGGCCCAGCGGGCGGACGGCACGGAGCGGTCCTCCGACCCGTACGACGCCCAGTCCACCGACCGCATCGGGCAGCTCTGCGGCGGGCTGCCGCTGGCCCTGCGCATCGCCGGGTCCGCGCTGGACGGGCGCGGCCTGGCCGGGCTCGCCGAGGCGCTGGACGCCTACGGGCCGGTGGAGCCCGTGGAGCGCGCCCTGTGGCTGCGCTACGGCGACCTGACGGAGCCGGCCCGGGCGCTGCTGCGGCGGCTGTCGCTGGTCGGCCGGGCGAGCCTGGGCGCGGCGGCCTGCGCCGCCCTGCTCGACGTCGGCGAGGAGGAGGCCGGCAAGCGGCTGACCGCGCTGGCCCGGGCCGGGCTGGTGGAGCACGTGCGCAGCTCCCGCTTCCGGGTGCACGACCTGGTGCGCCGCTTCGCGTACGCACGGCTGCTCGACGAGGAGGACCCCGAGGTGCGCGCCGCGGCGCACGAACGGCTGATCCGCAGCTACGCGGAGCTGGCCGACTCGGTGATCCGGCTGGTCGACGGGCGTACGTCGACGCGCGCCGACCGGTTCGGCTCGCACGGCTTCACCTCACTGGACTCCGCGCTGCGCTGGCTGGACGACGAGCAGAGCTTCATCACCGCCGCCCTGCGGCACGCCGAAGGCGTGGACCAGGCCGCCGTGCTGCACCTGCTGGGCGCCCTCGCCGACTACTGCCTGCTGCGCGGTGATCTGTACCGCCTCGGCGAGCTGAACGAGCTGACGAAGGCCGCCGACCAGGGGCTGCTGATGCGCTCGGTGCAGTGGCGTACGGGCGTCGCCGCCCGGCAGCTCGGCGAGCTGGACAAGGCCCGCTCGACGCTGTCGTCCGTGGTCGACCTCTACCGCGAGGCGCAGCACTCCGCAGGCGCCGCCCGCGCCCTGCGCGATCTGGGCATCACCCTGCAGCAGCAGGGCAGCCTGCGCGAGGCGGAGGCGAAGCTGCGCGAGGCCCTGCAGATGCAGCGGGGCGAGAACATGCGCGGCGACCGCGCCTGGACGCTGCACGCACTGGCGGCCGTGCTGCGCGACCGCGCGCAGTTGGCCGACGCGCTGGCGCTGCTGGACCAGGCGCTCGCGCTGCACCGGGAGAGCGAGAGCGTGCACGGCCAGGCGTGGGCGCACTTCCAGCTCGGGCAGGTGCGGCTGCGGATGGGCGACGTCCCCGGCGCCGAGGAGCAACTGGAGGAGGCCCTGGAGCAGTACGCGCGCACCCGCGACGGCCGCGGCGAGGCATGGGCGATGACGCAGCTCGCCCGCGCCCGGCTGGTCGACGCCGACGCGGCCACGGCGGTGACGCAGCTCAAGGCGGCCCTCGCCCGGCACCGGGAGAACGACGACGCGCGCGGCGAGGCATGGACGCTGTACTACCTCGGCCAGGCCCAGGAGGGCGCCGGCAAGCGGGAGTCGGCGGTGCGGGCGCTGGAGCGCTCCCGGTCGATGTTCAGCCGCATGCGCGACGTCTACGGGCTGGCCTGCGCGCGGCACCACTCCGCGCGGGTCACCCGTGACCTGCGCGCCGAGCAGACCGGCACCCTGCGCAACAGCGGCTTCGCCCGGCAGTTGCTCCAGGACGCCCGGCAGGACTTCCGCCGGGTGGGCGTGGCCCACGGCGAGGCGTGGTCGTGTATCGAGCTGGCGGTGATCGACGCGGGCAACGGCCGCGCGGGGCAGGCGCTGGAGCTGGCCGACACGGCGATAGACCTGTTCGCGGGCATAGGTGACCGGCGCGGGGCCACTTGGGCCCGGTTCCTGCGCTGCACGCTGCTGCCGTTCGCCTCCCCGGGCGGCTCGGTGGTGGGCGCCGCGGTGGCGCAGCAGGAGCTGTCGGAGCTGCTGGACGATCTGCGTACGGCGACCGCGGGGCGCCGCGGGGTGATCGACCCGGCGCTGGAGGACTACGCGGAGACCTTCCAGCTCGTGCTGGAGCGGGGTGTGGAGCCCGAGACGGGCTGGCAGGCATGGCGCCTGGGCATGGTCCCGAGCCGCCACGCCCGGGAGGTCATGGGTGTCCCCCTGGACGGCGCGTCCTCCGCGGACGACGACGCCCTGGCGGGCTAGCCGGCACCCCGGGAGCCGGGCGCGGGCGGCGGCCCGGCCGTGTCCGGCGGCGGCACCGCCCCGCCGGCGCGGATCCGGTCCGTGCCGGCCGCAGGGCCGTGCCCGTACGCCGGCGCCCGTCGTCAGCGGCGGCGGCCCACGGGCTGTCTGTCCGCCGCCGGGCTGTCCGCCGGCGCCGGGGTGCGCGGCGACTCACCGCGGGGTCCGTCGCCGCGAGGGCCGTCGCCGCGCGGGGCGCCGCCGCGGGGGGCGTCACCCCGCGGGGCCGAGCCGCGCGGGGCGTCGCCACGGGGCGCGTCGTCACGCGGGTCGCCCCCGTCTCCCGGCCCCTCGCCGTCCGTGCGCCCGCCGTCCGGACCGGCGTCGCCGTGGTCGGTCTTCTCCTTGAAGTCGACCTGGCCCAGGTGCCGGTTCATGCTCTTGAGCAGGAACCACACCGCGACGCCGAGCAGCGCGAAGACGATGAAGCCGAGGACGCCCGGCGTGACCTTGTTCTTGTCGAGCTCCTCCGCGAGCGGGACGAGGTCTGCAGCCAATGTGGTGTTCACGCGGTCAATTGTCGCGGATACCGGCGAAGAGGTCGTCCTCGGGGAGGGAAGTGTCCACGAGCGACTTCGCCAGCTCGTACTCCTCGGTGGGCCAGACCTCCTGCTGGATCTCCATCGGGATCTTGAAGAACGGCCCGTCGGGGTCGATCTGCGTCGCGTGCGCGATCAGCGCCTTGTCGCGGATCGGGAAGAACTCGGCGCACGGCACGTACGTCGTGAGCGTGCGCTCCTTGCGCTCGAACTCCTTCCACCGCTCCAGCCACTCCCCGTACGGCGACTCCAGGCCGCGCGAGAGCATCGCCTCGTGCAGCGCGACGGTCCGCGGGCGGTTGAAGCCCTGGTTGTAGTAGACCTTCAGCGGCTGCCAGGGCTCGCCCGCGTCCGGGTAGCGCGCGGGGTCGCCGGCGGCGTCGAAGGCGGCCATCGTGATCTTGTGGGTCATGATGTGGTCGGGGTGCGGATAGCCGCCGTTCTCGTCGTAGGTCGTGATGACCTGCGGCTTGAACGAGCGGATCAGCCGGACAAGCGCTTCCGCCGCCTCGTCGACGTCCCTCAGGGCGAAGCAGCCCTCGGGCAGCGGCGGCAGCGGGTCCCCCTCGGGCAGCCCCGAGTCGACGAACCCCAGCCACGCCTGCTTCACGCCGAGGATCTCGCGTGCCTCGGCCATCTCCTTGCGGCGTACTTCGTGCATGTTCTTCTCGATGAAGGCATCGCCCTGAAGCTTCGGGTTCAGGATCGACCCCCGCTCGCCTCCCGTGCAGGTGGCGACCAGGACCTCGACGCCCTCCGAGACGTACTTGGCCATGGTGGCCGCACCCTTGCTCGACTCGTCGTCGGGGTGTGCGTGGACGGCCATCAGCCGCAGGTCATCGCTCACAGATTTCAATCCTCGGTAACAGGTCGTCTAGGCCGGCTTCTATAGTGACCGAGCGGACTGACAATTCATTCCGCCCCCAGCCGCCGCGAGCCGCTCAGCCGGGAGGGACCATCATGGCCGGTGCGCCCCCAACGCTGCCCGAGGGCCGTTACGGCCGCTCGGCCGACGCCCGTGCCGACCGGCGGCTGAAGATCGTCGGCTCCGTGCTCGGCGCGGCCCTGCTCGGCTTCGTGGCCTGGGGCGCTGTCGACGCGACGGCCGGTTCGAAGGCGTCCGGGGAGCTGATCCGCTTCCAGGTGATGTCCGACACCGAGGTCCAGGCCCACATCGAGGTCCGCAAGAAGAGCGACGTCGAGGCGGTCTGCACGGTGCGTTCGCTGGCAGCGGACAAGACCGAGGTCGGCGTCCGCGACGTACGCATCGACGAGCCGAAGACGCGCGTCGACACCGTGGTGTCGATCCGGACCACCGAGCGCGGCACCAACGCCGAGCTGATCGGCTGCAAGGCTGCCGACGAGCGATAACGGTCGCCGTCTCGCTGCCGGAATTGTTACGATCGTGGTTTCGCCCCACCCGCGAAGGCGTAATTCTTCTGGGTAGGGCGATTGCTGCATCACAGACGCATGAGAAGTTCCCCCAGCACCAGAACCATCACCGACAAGGAGCACCTGTGACCCAGACCAGCGACAACGTCACCTGGCTGACCCAGGCGGCGTATGACCAGCTCAAGGCCGAGCTGGAGCACCTGTCGGGTCCCGCACGCACCGAGATCGCCAAGAAGATCGAGGCGGCTCGCGAAGAGGGTGACCTGCGGGAGAACGGCGGGTATCACGCGGCCAAGGAGGAGCAGGGCAAGCAGGAACTGCGCGTACGCCAGCTCCAGCAGTTGCTCGAGAACGCGAAGGTCGGCGAGGCCCCGCCGGACGACGGTGTCGTCGAGCCGGGGATGGTCGTCACGATCGCCTTCGACGGCGACGAGAGCGACACCCTCACCTTCCTGATGGCCTCCCGGGAGTACGCCAGCGGGGACGTCGAGACGTACTCGCCGCAGTCGCCGCTGGGCATGGGTGTCAACGGCAAGAAGGTCGGCGAGGAAGCGAGCTACGAGCTACCGAACGGTAAGAAGGCGATGGTGACGATCCTCAACGCCAAGCCGTACGCCGCCTGACCGCGCGTCGGACGCAGCAGCTCGTCGTGAAGCCCCCGGCGGGAACCGAGGTTCCCGGGCCGGGGGCTTCGACGTGCGGCGCCGAGGGCTACCCGGCGGAGTTGCGGTACTTCCGCACCGCCAGCGTGCGGAAGATCGCGACGATGACGACGGAGTAGATCAGCGAGGCCAGCACCGGGTGCTGCATCGGCCAGGCGTCGGACTGGACCACGCCCGGGTTGCCGAAGAGCTCGCGGCACGCCTGCACGGTCGCGCTGAAGGGGTTCCAGTCGGCGATGTGCCGCAGCCAGGCCGTCATGTTGCCCGAGTCCACGAAGGCGTTCGACACGAACGTCACCGGGAACAGCCAGACCAGCCCGCCGGAGGTGGCCGCCTCGGGCGTACGCACCGAGAGCCCGATGAGCGCGCCGACCCAGGTGAAGGCGTACCCGAGCAGGAGCAGCAGGCCGAAGGCCGCCAGCGCCTTCGGCACGCCCTCGTGGAACCGCCAGCCGACCAGCGCGGCCACGACGGCCAGCACGATCAGCGTCAGGGCGGTCTGCACCAGGTCGGCGAGGGTGCGGCCGGTGAGGACCGCACCGCGGGCCATCGGCAGCGACCGGAAGCGGTCGATGAGCCCCTTGTGCATGTCCTCGGCTATACCGGCACCGGCACCCGCGGTGGCGAAGGTGACGGTCTGGGCGAAGATGCCGGCCATCAGGAACTCGCGGTAGATCTCCGAGTTCGTGCTGCCGCCGACGTTCATGGAGCCGCCGAACACGTACGAGAACAGCACCACGAACATGATCGGCTGGATCAGGCCGAAGATGACCACTTCGGGGATCCGGGACATGCGGATCAGGTTGCGCTTGGCGACGACCAGCGAGTCACGGGCGGACTGGCCGACACCTCCCAGGGCGGGCGGTCCCGCGGGGGCGGGGCGCGCCGGGGCGGTCGAGGCGGTCACTTGGCGGTCTCCTTCGCGGCGTCTTCGGCGGCCTTTCCGTCGCCGTCCTCGCTTGTCTTCCCGTTCGCGTTCTCGCTCTCGGCGGCGTGGCCGGTGAGCGAGATGAACACGTCGTCCAGCGTGGGGCGGCGCAGCCCGATGTCGTCGATGGCGATGCCGCGCTCGTCCAGGTCCCGGATGACGTCGGCGAGCAGCCGGGCACCGCCGCTGACGGGCACGGTGAGCTTGCGCGTGTGGTCCGCGACCGTGACCTCGCCCTGGCCGAGGGCGCCGAGGACCTCGCTGGCGGCGAAGATGTCGTCGCGCTGGTGCACGACGACCTCGACGCGCTCGCCGCCGGTCTGGGCTTTGAGCTGGTCGGACGTGCCGCGGGCGATGACGCGGCCGTGGTCGATGACGCAGATGTCGTGCGCCAGGTGGTCGGCCTCTTCCAGGTACTGCGTGGTGAGCAGCAGCGTCGTGCCGCCCTTGACCAGCTCCTGGATGACGTCCCAGAGCTGCTGCCGGTTGCGCGGGTCGAGGCCGGTGGTCGGCTCGTCCATGAACATCACGGGAGGCTCGACCACGAGCGCGGCGGCCAGGTCGAGCCGCCTGCGCATGCCGCCGGAGTACGTCTTGGCGGTGCGGTCCGCGGCCTCGGCGAGGTTGAACCGCTCCAGCAGGACGCCCGCGCGCGCCTTGGCGTCACGCGCGCTCAACTGGTAGAGCTGGCCGACCATCTGGAGGTTCTCCCGGCCGGTCAGATACTCGTCGACCGCGGCGAACTGGCCGGACAGGCCGATGGACCTGCGCACCTCGTTCGGATACTTGAGGACGTCGATCCCCGCGACCTCGGCGCGGCCGGCATCGGGCCGCAGCAGCGTGGTCAGCACGCGCACGGCGGTGGTCTTGCCGGCCCCGTTGGGACCGAGCAGGCCGAGAACGGAGCCTTCGGGGACGTCGAGATCGACGCCGTCCAGTGCCCGCACATCGCCGAAGTGCTTGACCAGCCCTTCGGCGTGGATGGCGCCTGGCATAGAGATCTCCCCAGGTTGGATGGTCGGTGGTGGGTGACGGTCTGGCGGCACTTCTCCAGACATGTCAGACATGGGCGGACGGTCGGACAACAGCAGGAGAATAGAATACGCGATATATCGCGTCAAGTCGCGAGCGACAGGGGTCGCGCACGGTGGCGGACGGCGGGCCGAAGGCGCATGCGCGTGGAGGCGTGACGCACCGGACCGGCGGCGCCGCGGCGCGCGCCCGGCGTGTGGTGCGCGGGAGCGGTTCGTCACGCGTGGTGCCCGTGGTGCGTGGTGCCCGTCGGCGCGGTGGGCGCGGACGGCGCTTCGTGCTCTCGTGTGTCAGGCAGTCACCGTGTACCCGGCTTTCCGGAGCGCCGTGAGCACTCGTTCACAGTGCTCCCGCCCCTTTGTCTCTAGCTGCAGTTCGACTTCGGCTTCCGTGAGCCCGAGGCGCGGATCCGTCCGCACGTGACTCACGTCGAGGACGTTAGCGTCCGCCTCTGACAACACCCCCAGCAGCGTCGCGAGCACGCCCGGCCGGTCCGTCACGCGCAGCCGCAGCGACAGGTACCTCCCGGCCGCCGCCATGCCGTGCCGCAGAATGCGCTGGACGAGCAGCGGATCGACGTTGCCGCCGGAGAGCACCGCCACCACCGGACCGCCCCCGAATGCCTCCGGGTCGGACAGCAGCGCGGCGACCGGAGCCGCTCCGGCGGGCTCGACGACCAGCTTCGCCCGCTCCAGGCACAGCAGTACCGCGGCGGACAGCGCGTCCTCGGAGACCGTACGCACTTCGTCCACGTAGGCGCCAATGATTTTGAAGGGGACGTCGCCCGGCTTGCCGACCTGGATGCCGTCCGCCATCGTCCCGAACGACTCCAGCGCCACCGGCCGCCCCGCCGCGATCGACGGCGGATAGGCCGCCGCGTCCTCCGCCTGCACGCCGACGATCCGCACGTCGGGCCGTACCGCCTTGACCGCCACCGCGATCCCGGCCGCCAGGCCGCCGCCGCCGATCCCCACCACGATCGTCGACACCTCCGGGCACTGCTCCAGCACCTCCAGGCCGACGGTGCCCTGGCCCGCCACCACGTCGGGGTGGTCGAAGGGGTGGATGAGGACGGCGCCGGACGCCTCGGCGTACGCCTCCGCCGCCTCCAGCGTCTCGTCGACGACCTGCCCGTGCAGCCGTACGTCGGCGCCGTAGTCCAGGGTCGCGGCCACCTTCGGCAGCGGGGCGCCGACCGGCATGAAGACCGTCGAGCGCACGCCCAGCAGCGACGCGGCCAGGGCGACCCCCTGCGCGTGGTTGCCGGCACTGGCGGCGACCACGCCGCGGGCGCGCTGCTCCTCGCCGAGCCCGGCGATGCGCACGTATGCGCCGCGGAGTTTGAACGAACCGGTGCGCTGAAGGTTCTCGCATTTCAGATGGACCGGCGCGTCGACCAGCCTGGAGAGGAACCTGCTGCCCTCCATTGCGGTGACCCGCGAGACGCCGCCGAGGATGTTCTGTGCGTCACGTACGTCGTCCAGACTGACGGCCCCGGCCGCGGCTGTGCTCATGGGCGACAGTCTCGCACGCTGAGACGACAGGGGTTTTCCACAGGGGGTTTTCCACAGGCGGTACGGCAAACGGCGGGGCCGCGTAATCTGTGTCTCAGTTCGAATTCGCATGTCCACCCCCTGTCCTCCCGACCGGTCCGCGCCCATACCCCCAGCCGTATCCCAGCCCTGTCCGCAGCCGTATATCCGCAAGCCGTATCCGCAGCCCGTGAACGTCCTCACGAAGTGAGCACCGTCCATGCCCTCCCCTCTCTCCGCCACCGACACCCCAGTAGCAGCGCCCGACCTGATGAACGACCTCCAGCATCAGTTGGCCGTCTTCGCCCGCCGCGCCGAGCAGACGCGCCTCGCCGGCGCCGGACAGATGCGCAATTCGATGGACCGCGCCGCCTATCTGCTGCTCAACCGCCTCGAACAGCACGGCCCCACGGGCGTCAAGGCCCTCGCCGCCGGAATGGGCATCGACTCCTCGACCGTGACCCGGCAGGTCGCGCCGCTCGTCGACGGCGGCCTGGTCAAGCGCGCCACGCACCCCGAGGACGGCCGCGCCGTCGTGCTGGAGCTGACACCGCTCGGCGCGGCACGGCTGCACGAGGTGCAGGATTCCCGGCGCGAGCTGGTCGCGCGACTGACCTCCGACTGGACGCCGGAAGAGCGGGAGACGTTCTGCACCCTGCTCACCAAGTTCAACACCTCCGTCTCGCAGGCGAACGCCGGGCAGCAGGAAGCCCGGCTGCCCGGCCGGCGGAACGGCGGGGAAGGCGGGGAGCGGGACGGCCTGGCCGACCCGCGGGACGGGGACGGCTAGGGACGCCGGTGCGTCCGGAGTCTTGACCCCGGCGCCCGGCTGCCGTCCTATGGGACCAGGGCGGTGAAGGGAGCAGCGCGGTGCGTCAGCGACGCTCGGCACAACAGCGCCGCCGTGCCCTGGAGTTCGAGACCTTCTGCGCGGGCGCGGCCGGCCGGCTGCTGCATGTCGCGCACCTGCTCACGGCCGAGCCGCCGGACGCCGCCCCGATGGCCGAACGGCTGCTGACCCGGGCCCTGGCCGGGACGTACGCCCGCTGGGACCGGCTGCGCGGCGAGGATCCGTACGAGACCGCCAGGCAGCAGCTCGTCTCCCGCTACGCGCAGACCGCCTGGCGCTACCGCCGCACATCCGGCGGCCTGCTCGACCGTCTCTCACCGCAGGAGCGGCTGGTGCTCGTGCTGCGCATGTCCGAGGGGGTCGCCGAGGAGCAGACCGCGGCGGCACTGGGGCTGCCGCCCGAGCGGGTCCACCAGATAGTGCTGCGGGCCAGCGCCGCCATGCTGAGCAGGCACACGCCGGCCCCGGGACATACGCGACGGGAGGTGGCGACGTCGTGATCTCCATCACCGCCCGCAAGGAGCAGGCCGTACGCGACCTGCTCGACGGCCCGCACCCCACCGTGCCCCCGCAGCTCGCGCACCTGGCCGCCGCCCGCGGCCGGCGGCTGCTGCGCCGCCGGACGCTGCTGCGGTCCGGTGTGTGGCTGCTGCTCGTCGCGGCGCTGGTGACGCTGACGGTGTGGGCGGCGGTCAGCGACGCGTGGGTGCATCACCCGGCACAGACGACGCCGGACTTCGACGGCTGGTGAGGCCGCCGGGGCCGCTCCGCGCGCGAAGCGGCCCGGTGACCCCGCGCCCGCCGTGCCTCAGCCGCCCAGCGCCTGCGTGAGATCCGCCAGGAGGTCGTCCGCCGACTCGATTCCGACCGACAGCCGCACCAGGTCCTCCGGTACCTCCAGGGGCGACCCCGCCGCCGAGGCGTGCGTCATCCGGCCCGGGTGCTCGATCAGCGATTCGACGCCGCCGAGCGACTCCCCGAGGATGAAAAGCCGCGCCCGGTTGCAGACCTCGACCGCCGCCTCCTCGCCGCCCTCGACGCGGAACGACACCATGCCGCCGAAGTCGCGCATCTGCTTCGCGGCCGTCTCGTGCCCGGGGTGGTCCTCAAGGCCCGGGTAGTACACGTGCGTCACGCGCGGGTGCCGGTCCAGCATGCGTGCGACGCGCGCCGCGTTGGCGCTGTGCCTGTCCATCCGTACGGCCAGCGTCTTGATGCCGCGCAGCACCAGCCAGGCGTCGAACGGCCCGGCCACCGCGCCCATCGCGTTCTGGTGGAACGCCAGCCGCTCTCCCAGCTCCCGGTCCGCCACGACGAGCGCACCGCCGACGACGTCGGAGTGCCCGCCCATGTACTTGGTCGTGGAGTGCACGACGACGTCGGCGCCGAGCGCCAGTGGCTGCTGCAGGTAGGGGCTGGCGAAGGTGTTGTCGACGACGAGCAGCGCGCCGGCCTCGTGCGCGACGGCGGCGGAGGCGGCGATGTCGGTGATGCCGAGCAGCGGGTTGCTGGGCGTCTCCACCCACACGGCCTTCGTACGGTCGGTCAGCGCGGCCCGTACCGCCGCCGGGTCACCGGTGTGCGCGACCGAGAACTGCACCCCCCAGCGCGCCGCGACCTGCGCGAACAGCCGGAAGGAGCCGCCGTAGGCGTCATCCGGGATGACCACGTGGTCGCCGGGGCCCAGCGCGGTGCGCAGCAGACAGTCCTCGGCGGCCAGGCCGGAGGCGAACGCCAGGCCGCGGACCCCGCCCTCCAGCGCGGCGAGGTTCTGCTCCAGGGCGGTGCGGGTGGGGTTCGCGGAACGGCTGTACTCATAGCCTCCGCGCAGGCCCCCCACCCCGTCCTGCTTGTACGTGGACACCTGGTGGATCGGCGGTACGACCGCGCCCGTCGCCGGGTCGGGCTCCTGGCCCGCGTGGATGGCGACGGTCTCGAAGCTGGGCTGGCTCATGCGGCCCGAGGATAAGCCCTGGAGGGGGGCCGCCGCGCGCGACGGTCTGGTTTGCTGGAGGGGAGGACCCGTACGTGTGCCGGCCCGGACCACACCTCCTTTGAGAAGCCAGGACATATTAATGGAACTGTTGTTCGCACTCCTCGCCATCGCCCTCATCGCATGGGTCGCCGTACCCCTGCTGCGGCGTGCCCGGGGCGGCCGGGAGGTGCTGCAGTCGAACGCGCGGGCCGTCGACCCGGCCGGCGGCTACGGCTTCGTCCCCGTCGACGAGCTCGACGTCCGCCTTCCCGGCCCCGACCCGCAGCTCGCCGAGGTCCTCCAGGAGCTGCAGCAGGACCAGGACTGGCAGGCCGCCTCCCGGCTGCTCGCGCTCACCGACGACGAGTGGGAGCTGCGCTGGCAGCGGGTGCAGACGCTGGCCGGCGCGGCGGCCTTCGAGCTGGCGCAGGCGCCGGGCGAGGGCGGCGCGTGGCTGCGCGCGTGGCGGGCGGAGCGGCCCAAGGACGTGGGCGGGGCCGAGGTGCACGCGGAGTTCCTGGTACGGCAGGCGTGGATGGCCGGGTCGGGCGCGGAGGAGTTCCCGGTGATCCTGGAGGAGGCGAAAAAGGTCTGCACGGAGGCGGCGATGCTGGCGCCGGGCGGCCCCATGCCGTACATCATCGAGCTGGCCATCGCCCGCGGCGCGCACTACCGCGAGGCGGACTTCGAGGAGCTGTGGCACACGGTCGAGCAGCGCGCCGGCGACCACATGGGAGCGCACCTCGCGGCGCTGCAGTACGCGTGCGAGAAGTGGCACGGCTCCCGGGAGGCGGCGTACGACTTCGCGCAGCGCGCGGCCGGCTCCGGCGGGCCCGGGACCCTGCTGCCGGCGCTGCCGCTGTTCGCGGTCTGGGAGCACCTGCCGGAGGCGAACCTGGTGCGCGGGCTGTACGAGGGGGAGGTCGTCAGGCAGGCGATCGAAGGCGCCCAGTACGCCGTCCACCACGCCCCGGCGGACCACCCGATGCTGCCGCACGTACGGCATCTGCTGGCGTGCTTCCTGGTACGGGCGGAGCGCTACGAGGAGGCGCTGGCGCAGATGCGGCACGTGGACGGGTACGTGGGCGCGCTGCCGTGGTCGCTGAGCGAGCAGCCAGCGGCGGAGTACGCGGCGTACCGGGCGCTGGCGGTGGCGGGGTACGAGGGCGGCAGGGGTGCCGCGCTGAAGTAGGGCGGGAATGCCGGAGGGCCGCGATACGTTGCCCGGACTGGAGCACCAGCAGCGTCAGCGGAGGAGGCCGGGAATGTTCCTGAACCGCCAGAAGAACCACCTCGTCACCAAGGACGAGGCCCTCCCCGGCCGCCCGGCGCCCACGTACTCCGTCCCCGAGCGCCACACCGTGCTGGGCAACCCCCTGGAGGGCCCGTACCCGGAGGGCCTGGAGATCGCGGACTTCGGGCTGGGCTGTTTCTGGGGCGCGGAGCGCAGTTTCTGGCAGACCCCGGGCGTGTGGACGACCCTGGTCGGCTACCAGGGCGGGCACACGCCGCACCCGACGTACGAGGAAGTCTGCACGGGCCGGACGGGCCACACGGAGGCGGTCCGGGTGGTGTACGACCCCGCGGTGGTGTCGTACGACGACCTGCTCAAGCTCTTCTGGGAGTCCCACGACCCCACGCAGGGCTTCCGCCAGGGCAACGACGTCGGCACCCAGTACCGCTCGGCGATCTACACCCACACCCCCGCCCAGGCCACCGCGGCCGACGCCTCCCGCGCGTCGTACCAGAAGGTCCTGACGGACGCGGGCTACGGCGACATCACCACGGAGGTCCTCCCGGCGGACGACCTGCCCTTCTACCCGGCGGAGGGGTACCACCAGCAGTACTTGCAGAAGAACCCGGGCGGCTACTGCGGCATAGGCGGCACGGGCGTGACCTGTCCGGTCGGCGTGGCCAGCGCCGAGTGACCCCGGGGCGAGCGGTGCGGAAACACACCGCTCGCCCTCTTCGCCGTACGCGGGCGCAGCCGGCCGCCAGGCTCGCCGAACCGGGCGCGGCGCGGTCGAGAGGGCCGCGACACCGACGGCACCGCGACCACCACTGTCCTCCGGATCGCCCCGGCCCGACCCGGGCGGGGTCGATCCGGAGGACAAGCGCAGAGCGTCAGAAGTTCTTCGTCCTCACCTGCCAGGGGGCCTGGGAGGCGAGGCCCGACGGGTCGAGGATGTAGGAGCGAGCGACCTCGTTCTCGTTGAGGACCATGTCGAAGAACGAGACCATCACCGTCATGCCCTCGGCCATCTGCGCGCCGGTGATGAACCCGACGTGTCCGGCGTACGGCTGGGTGCCGACGACGGCGGGGACGGTGGTCCGGTTGTAGTTGGCCTGGGAGTTGTTGTACGCGATGTCGTTGGGACCGCCGTCGATGAACAGGATCGGGCTGTGGAGCCGGTCGAGTTCGTCGGGGGTGTAGCCGCCGAGGGAGCCGTCGGGGAGGAAGCCGCTGCTGACGGACGCCGCCGCGCCCACCCGTTCGTCCTGGGCGGCGACCATCGCCTCGATACCGCCGCAGGAGTGGCCGGCGGTGGCCACCTTCGTGAGGTCCAGCCGCTGGTAGAGCGGCGAGCCGGCGCGTTGCTGCTCCTGCTCGGCCCAGGTGATCGCGTCGGTCAGCAGCCCGGGGAGGACCTGGCCGTCGGGCACGCCGGTGCCCGAGCCGTCGGCCGACCCGGTGTTCACCACGACGAAGCCCTTCGACGCGACGAACGTCAGCGCCTGAAGGACCTCGCTGTTGTTGTTGTGGGCGCAGGCGCCGTTGCCGAACGCCAGCACCGGCATGGGTGTGCCGAGGGCCTGCGGGTCCTCGGGGCGGAAGACGGTGTAGCGGTTGTCGCCGTACGCCGCCTCGCGGGTGACGGGAAAGTCGTTCTCCGCCATCGGCGGCTGGTCCTGTAGCGGCTCGGCGGCCGGCGCGCCGGAAGCAGCCGGGGTGGCGGCCGACGTGGGCTGTGTACTGATCAGGACCGCGGCCAACAGGGCCGTGACAAGCGCGGCGACCACCGTCGCCACCCGCCGGGCCGGGGATGGGGCTGTGCGGGAGAGGAACATGTCGAAGGAGCCTCCTTGTATGCGGCCGCCTTCGGGCCGAACGGTGGGCAGGCCCCTGGCCCTGCACGTACGGCACCGGATGAGGAGGGCCCCAGCCGGCGGGGACGACCGCTGGTTCGCTTGCTGTCGTGGCGCGGACCATGGGACGTCACGGTCCGCATTGGCGAACGATGTTCGCACACCCGAACATCGTTGGTAGTCGGCATGGTAGGCGACCACCCGCACCCCCACCAGACCGCCCGCGTACCGAACCACCTCGGCACGCACGCCGGCACAGGCGTGACGAACGGCAGAGCTGAGAGCACGACCGGCCGGCGAGGGGCGCTGGTTCAGGCCGGGCGGGAAGGTTCAGTCCCAGCGGTCTTCGTTGATGAAACGGCTGTAGGCCCGCCAGGAGTTGGGGCCCATCACGCCGTCGATGGGTCCGGTGTACCCGTAGGTGGCGGCCAGCCGCTGGACCGCGGCCCAGGTGTTCGGCCCGGGGACGCCGTCGATCGGGCCGGTGTAGCCCCAGTTGCGCATGTTCCTCTGGAGCGCGGCGTAGGTGTGGGGTCCGGGGACACCGTCGATGGGTCCCGTGTAACCGGACTCGATCCGCAACCAGTTCTGCGTCCGCATCCACATGACGGGGCCGGGGACACCGTCCTGCTGCGTCGCCGTCTTCGGCAGCCCACCGCCACCGCCCAGGTGGTCCAGCGGGTTGACGCGGGTGCCGGCGGGTGTGATCAGGTGCCAGTGGACGTGAGGTCCGGTGGAGTTTCCGGAGCCTGGGGCTCCGGCCGCACCGCCGGAGAGTCCGACGGTGCCGCCCTTGGCGACCGAGGCGCCGTCGGCGAGCAGGAACTGCGAGAGGTGCATGTACTGCGTCCGGTATCCGTCACTGTGCGTGATGGTCACCGTGTGTCCGCCGGTGCCGTTGTACGGGATGTTCCTGACGACACCGGCTCCGGCGGCCGGCAGTGCGGTGCCGACGCTCATGGCGTAGTCGATTCCGCCCAGCGAGCCCCGGTCTATGTGGTCCTGCCAACTGCCGGTCATCGGGTAACCGCTGAACGGGTTGTAGAGGTCCAGCGCCTGGGCGGGGTGTCCCGAGAGCAGGACACCGCCGGCTGCCAGGCCGAACGTGACGGCCGAGCCGCGCAGCAAGGTGCGCCGGTCCATCCCGACGTGTGACCGGTCTTTCCGGACGCCCTCGTCCTCATGGTTTCCGTGCACGTCAACTCCCTTTTTCTGCAGGGGGACCCGAACAGCAACACCGGCGCGGGCCCACCATACCCTACGCGCGTAGATTTTGATATGTGCATGACGTACACGAACGGCTCACGGGCGCGGGCGCGGGCCGCCCCGACGGGTGCCGTCGACCCCGGGAGACGCCGGACCGGTCCCGCGTGCGTCGCGGCGGAGTCGCCCCCGGCCGTACCGCCGCGGCAGGCGCGATCACGAAGGCATGAATAGTGTCAGAAGCGGATGATCCGGGACACTATGGAGGCAGGAGCGAAGCGCGCTAGAGGTGGTGGCCGATGACCGACGACGGGGACGCCCCCGGCACGTGGAGCCTCACCTCCGCGCAGCTCGGCGCGCTGCTGGATCTTGTCGACGAGGCCGTCGTCACCTGCGACCGCACCGACGGGACGGTCCGGGGATTCAACCGAGCCGCCGCCCGCCTCTTTCCCCGGCTGCGCCCCGGGCAGCCGATCGGCACGCCGGCGGCGGCGCCCCTTGCCCGGGCCGCCGCCCGGGGGGCGACGGGCTTCTCCGCCGCCCACGAGGGCCGCAGGCTCCGCGGCCGGCTGCGCGCCGCCGGCGGACTCGCCGTGTGGCTGGTCAGTCAGGTCGACGGCAAGCAGGAGGCAGGGGCGGCGCTCGTCGACGATCGCGACAGGTCGGCCTTCCTGGAGGAGGCCACCCAGCGCCTGGGCGCCTCGCTCCATCACAGCCGCACGGCCCGTACGCTCGTCGAGATCGTCACCCCGAAACTGGCCGACGCCTCCGTGGTCGTCCTGCCCGCGCGGGGGCGCCGTACGGACTGGCACCGGGCGGGCCCGGGTGACGCCCGCGCCTCCGGGGAGGTGTCGGTCGAGACGCTCGAAGAGGTCCCCGAGGTCGCGAACGCGCTGTACGGACTCCAGCCGCGCCCCACCGTCGTAAGCCCGCGGGGGCTGGGCGCGCTCGACGGCCTCATGCCCGAGCGACTCGCTCACTCCGGACACCCGCTCGTGGTCCAGCTCGACGCGGGGGGCGTGCCGGCCGGCGCGCTGATCATGGTGCGCCGCCCGGAGCGTGACGGCTTCGACGACGCGGACATCGAACTGGCGCGCCGTTTCGCCCTGAGGGCCGGGCTCGCGATGGCGACGTCGGAACTCTATTCGCAGCAGGCCCACACCATCTCCGTGCTGCAGAGCAGCATGGCCCCCGCACCACTGCCGTCCGCCGCCGGCATCTGGCTCGGCGCCGCCTACCGGCCGGGAGCCGAGGCGCTGGACCTCGGCGGCGACTTCTACGACGTGGCCCCCTCCGCCGCCGGCGGGGTCACGTTCTTCTTCGGCGACGTCTCCGGCAAGGGCGCGGAGGCCGCGGTGCTGGCGGGGCGGCTGCGGCAGAGCATGCGGACGTTGTCCATGGTTGCGCAGGAGAGCGAACCCCTGCGTGACCTGCATCTGCTCAACGACCTCGTGATCAGCGAAGACCACCGCTTCACGACCCTGATCACGGGCTCCGCCCGCCCCCGCGACGACGGCTCGGTGGAGGTGGAGATCGCCGGCGGCGGCCACCTCTCCCCGCTGGCGCTGCGCGGCGACGGACGGGTGGAGGAGATCCCCTGCGAGGGTACGCTCGTCGGAGCGGTGCCCGACCCCAGCTTCGGCCGTACGGAGTTCCTTCTCGAACCCGGCGAGCTGATCCTCTTCTACAGCGACGGCGTCACCGAAGCGCGTGGCGGTGCGAGCGGGCGGGAGATATTCGGCGACGAACGCCTCGTCGAGGCGCTGGCCGGGTGTACCGACATGCAGGCGGCCTCGGTCGCCGAGCGGCTGGAACTCCTCACGACCGAATGGCTTGCCGGCCGGCCGCACGACGACATCTGCGTTCTCACCCTTCAGGCGCCTCCCCTCCGCGGCTCCGCACGGCACCGCGGGTCCGGGAGCCGCGCGGGTCCGCGATCGCCGGGGAAGGCCGGGAGCCCATGAGTGACGGCGGTATCACCGAAGCCGCCCATGCCCGCTTCGACGCCTGCCTGGCGGACGCGGACGAGGACGGGGCGATCGAGCTGGCCGCCGGCCTGGTGAGGAGCGGTGTGAGCGCGGAGGACGTGCTGCTCCGGCTGGTGGCGCCCGCGCAGGTGCGGGTCGGCGAGCGGTGGGCGTCCGGCGCGTGGACGGTGGCGCGGGAGCACGCGGCCACCCATGTCAGCAGGCGGACGGTGGCCGAGGTGGCGGCGGCTGCCCGCGGCAGCGCCCGCTCCCCCGCCGGGACCGGTTCGAAGGGCCACCTCCTGGTGGCGTGCAGCGACGGCGAATGGCACGTTCTCCCCTCCGAGATCCTCACAGAGGTGCTGCGACTGCACGGTTTCGACGTGCGCTCGCTGGGCGGGTCGGTGTCCCCGTACGCGCTCCTCTCGGACGTCCACCAGAGCGGTCCCGACGTGGTCGCGATCTCGTGCACGCTGCCCACGAACCTTCCGCTCGCGCACCGGCAGATCGAGATCTGCCGGTCGGCCGGCGTTCCCGTCATCGCGGGCGGGAGCGGGTTCGGTCCCGGGGGCACATGGGCGTACGCCCTGGGGGCGGACCTGTACGCGGCCGACGCCCGCGGCGCCGCGGAAGCGCTGCTGCGCCGCTGGCCGCCGGTGCTGCGGGGGGAGTCGTCGGTGCAGGCGGAGGCTGTCGAGGCGTACGCGATGCTCGTCAGGCAGCGCCCCGGGCTGCTGGAGCACCTGGCCGCCGCACTGCGCGACGCGTGCGGCGACGGGCCCGGGCGCTCCGGCTCGGAACGGGGCTCCGGCGTCAAGGACGGGGAGAGCGCCGGGTTTCCCGGCCGGATGCTGGATTCGCTGGCAGCCGCCGTCTATGTCGACGACGAGCGCGTGTTCACCTGGCACCTCGCCTTCGCGCGGGCCTACCTCTCCGCCCGTTCGGCCGACTTGCGCTGCCTCCTCACGATGGTGGACGCCCTGGCCGGCCGGCTGGAGGGGCGGCCGCGGGCTCTCGGCAAGCTCTCGGCGGGGCGCCGGTTCCTCGTCGAGCGGGACGACGCCTCCGGCCGTCCGGGATGAACGGGTGCGGCCCTCCACCGGCCCGGTGCCGGGTCACGGCACCGGGCCGGTGGAGGGTTGCGTGCGTTCGGGCTTTCCGGTTCAGCCGAAGTTCACGTCGCTGCACATCAGGTAGGCCTGGTCCAGGTGCGAGGCCTGCCAGATGGTGAAGACGATGTGGTGGCCGGAGTAGCCGGAGGTCTGGACGGGGAACGTGATGTCGGAGGCCGGCGGGTAGCTGCCGGTCTCGGTGATGAAGTCGAGGTCATCCCAGCCGAGCGCCTCGGTCTTGGGGTCGTACCCCTGCTTGCTCACGTACACCCGGAAGAAGTCGGCTCCGTGGGACGCCTGGTCGTACAGGTGGATCGAGAAGTTGTCGGTGACGTCGGTCGTCTTCCAGGGACCGGGGTTGTTCAGGCTCTCGAAGTTCGAGTGGTTGTTGCTGCAGAGCTTCCCGTTGGGAGTCCGCTCCTCGAACTGCCCGCCGAGCCCGTCCTGGAGCATGCTCATCCAGTTCCACATGGTGTTGGGGTTGGCCTGGTAGGCCTGCCAGCACATGGGGTCCTCGTCCGCCATGGCCGGGTTGAGGTGGTCGTCTCCCCACTCGTCCCAGCAGTGGTAGGCGCGGGTTGCCGGGTCGACGACGGTGCCGTGGGCCTGGGCGGGGCTGGACCAGGCCAGCGCGCCGACGAGCACGGCGATGAGCAGGGTGAGCGCCCGGAGGGGCCGGCGGGCGACCGACGAACGCCTGCCGGAGGGGCTTCGCTTGGGCATGGGGGGTCTCCTGTTCCGGTGGAGGGACACAGATGGGAGCGCTCCCACCACACTACTCCGACTGAGTGAGATGTCCATGACGAGAGCAGAGTTCCCCGGCGCGTATCCCCGCGCGACCGGTCGGTGTGGTCTCCGACGCCGGTCCGCAACCGGGCGCGGGAAGCCGGCTTATGCGCCGTCCGGGGGGAGCGGGCGGGTTCCCTCCCTCACCGCCCGCCGGATCGTTTGGGACAGTCCGGCCGCGTCGTGGGTGAAGCCCGTGAGCAGGACGCGCTTGCCGTTGCGGATCTTGATACGGCAGTGGACGTCCCAGCCCATCGCCGCGCTGACCGCGTTCTTCTGGCCGTTGTCGGAGACCTTGCGGATGTCCTCCCAGGGGATCACCCGGGACTCCCCGGTCCTGCGGTAGACCAGGCCGCCCTCGCGGACCGTGTAGACCTCGCCGTGGCGGCTCGTGTAGCGCAGGCCGTTGGTGATGCCCGACCACAGGCACAGCAGGGCCACGCCCACCACCAGACCGGCGAAGCTGCCGCTGGACGCCTGCTCGAAGGTCTGGATGACGACCGGGACGGCCGCGGCAGCCGCCACCACCCCGATCACCAGCGAGATGATCCCGGTCCGCCCGTGGCGTCCCACGTCGGTCTGATGGCGCGCCACGAAGGCGCCCAGTTCCTGCTCGCCCGGCACCGTCATGAGCCTTCCCCCCTCATCCCCCTTGCCGTGCGCAGCATTCTCTTCAAGAGGCGGAGTCCCCCACAAGAAGGGCGGCGACGCGGGCGAGCATCTGGCTCTCGCCGCCGTCGCGCGCGGTCGTCGGGTGGTAGGCGAGGACGAAGCGGCGGCGCCCGTCACGGGTGGAGAACGCCGCGTTCTTGTAGCCGTACGTCTCGCCCGTCTTGCCCCACAGGGGGACGCCCGCGACCACCGCCTGCTGCAGTCCGGCCGAGTAGCGGGCCGGGCTGCCGTCGAGCATGCGTACGTCGTCGGGCGGCAGGGTGAACATCAGACGCAGCAGCTCGGGCGGCAGCAACTCGCCGGCGAACAGCGCCGCGAGCAGCCGGTCGAGGTCGTCCGTCGTGGAGATCATGTCGCCCTCGCCGCGGGCGGAGGACTGGTCGTAGGCGGTGATGTCGCGCAGGCCGCCGTCGGCCATGGTGAGGTAGCCGTGTACGTGCCGGCCGCGGATGTGCCGGTCGTCGCCGGGTACGGCGGTCCGCCTCAGGTCCAGCGGGCACAGGATGCGGGTGGCGACGGCGTCGCCGTACGGGCGGCCGGTCACCCTGTCGACGATCAGGGCGGCGAGGACGTAGTTGATGCCGCGGTACTCCTGCCGGGTGCCCGGGGCGAACTTCAGCGGCCCGTGCGTCGCGGTCGCCACCCACTCCCGCGGTGTCCAGTGGTCGAAGCGGTGGCGGAACACCTCCTCCGCGGTCACCGGCTCGGGGATGCCGACGTGGTCGGGCAGGCCGCTGGTGTGGGTGAGCAGGTGTCCGAGGGTGACCGGCGCGAAGCGGGCCGGCAGCAGGCCGGGCAGCAGGCGCGTCACCCGGGCGTCCAGGGCGAGGCGGCCCTCCGCCACCAGTTGCAGCACCACCGTGGCGACGAAGACCTTGGTGACGCTGCCGATGCGGACCCTGTGGTACGGCGACACCGGGCGCCGCGTGGCGATGTCGGCCACGCCCGAGGTCCCGTACCAGCGGCCGGCCGTACCGGCGACGCGCAGTTGGGCGGCGGTGGACGGCGGGTGCTCCAGGTCGTCGATCGCGGCCTGCAGGGCGAGCGGGTCGAGCGCCGGGAGGGGCTGGGCGCGGGCAGGAGAGGAAGCGGGAGCCGCGGCGGCCGGGGGCGCGGAGAGCACGGACGCGGCGGTCGCGGCGGCCGTCCCGGCGAGCGCGGCGCCCGCAAACGTCCTGCGTGACATGGGTGTTGGGGTCATGCGCCGACTCTGCCGGGCGGGCCCGTGCCCGGGCATCGGGGTCGTCCCCGGAGCGGTCCCCCATCCGACCCTGGCACGTCCCGGATACGGGCCCGGAAGGCGTCAGCCGGCGGCGAGGAGTTCGAGGGTGTCGATCACTCGGTGGGAGAAGCCCCACTCGTTGTCGTACCAGGCGACCACCTTGATGTGACGGCCGTCGACGCGGGTGAGGGCCGAGTCGAAGATGGCGGAGGCGGGGTTGCCGGTGATGTCGGAGGAGACGAGGGGGTCTTCGGTGTATTCGAGGATGCCGGCCAGGGGGCCCTCGGCCGCCGTGCGGTAGGCGGCGAGGACGTCCTCGCGGGTGACGTCGCGGGCGACGGTGGTGTTGAGCTCGACGATCGAGCCGACCGGGACCGGGACGCGGATCGAGTCGCCGGACAGCTTGCCGTCCAGGCCGGGGAGGACGAGGCCGATGGCCTTGGCGGCGCCCGTGGTGGTGGGGGCGATGTTGACGGCTGCGGCGCGGGCGCGGCGGGCGTCGCGGTGGGGGCCGTCCTGGAGGTTCTGCTCCTGCGTGTAGGCGTGCACCGTGGTCATGAAGCCGTGCTCGATGCCGGCGAGTTCGTCCAGGACGGCGGCCAGCGGGGCGAGCGCGTTGGTGGTGCAGGAGGCGTTCGAGACGACGGTGTGGGCCTGGGGGTCGTACGCCTCGGTGTTCACCCCGGGGGCGAGGGTGACGTCCGCACCGGCGGAGGGGGCGCTGACGAGCACCTTGCGCGCGCCCGCGTCCAGGTGGGCGCGGGCGGCGGTCGCCGCGGTGAAGCGGCCGGTGGCTTCGAGGACGACGTCCACGCCGAGGTCGGCCCACGGCAGCTTCCCCGGCTCCCGCTCGGCGAGCACCTTGATGCGGCGGCCGTCCACGACGAGGGTGTCGCCGTCCGCCGTGACCGGGCGCCCGAGGCGGCCGGCGGTGGTGTCGTAGGCGAGGAGCCGCGCGAGGGTGGCGGGCTCGGCGAGGTCGTTGACGGCGACGACGTCGAGGCTGCTGTCGCGTTCCAGCAGCGCGCGCAGCACGTTGCGGCCGATGCGGCCGAATCCGTTGATGGCGATGCGGGTCATGGCGTCCTGCCTTCCGGGTGACGACGGCTCTCTGCGCCATTTCTGCGCATTGCGGCCAGGTTCGCCCGTCGTACGCGCCGCTGACAGCGGCCCGGGTGCCACACTCCGCAAGGATCTCGCCAGCGGCGAGCCCTCGCTCCCGCAGCCCCCGGCCGGCTACTCGCCGCGGGCGAACGTGCGCCGGTACTCGCTCGGCGTCGTCCCCAGAATCCGCTGGAAGTGCAGCCGCAGGTTCGCGCCCGTGCCGAGGCCGACGCGGTCCGCGATCTGCTCGACGCTCTGTTCGGAGCGTTCCAGCAGCTCACGAGCCACGTCGATGCGCGCTCGCATGATCCACTGCATCGGTGTGTAGCCCGTGTCGTCCACGAAGCGCCGCGAGAACGTGCGCGTCGACACCCCCGCGTGCCGGGCCAGCGCCGCCAGCGTCAGCGGCTCACCGAGCCGGTACAGCGCCCACTCCCGGGTCGCGGCGAACCGCTCCCCGAGCGGCTCCGGCACGCTGCGTGGTACGTACTGCGCCTGGCCGCCGCTGCGGTACGGGGCCGCCACCAGCCGCCGGGCGGCGTGGTTGGACGCGGCCACGCCGAGGTCGCCGCGCAGGATGTGCAGGCACAGGTCGATGCCGGAGGCGGCTCCGGCGGAGGTCAGCACGCTGCCTTCGTCGACGAAGAGCACGTTCTCGTCGACCCGTACCTCCGGGTGCTTGGCGGCGAGCGCCCGCGTGTAGTGCCAGTGGGTGGTGGCGCGGCGGCCGTCGAGGAGCCCGGTGGCGGCCAGGGCGAAGGCGCCGGTCGAGATGGCGGCGAGGCGGGCACCGCGGCGGTGGGCGGCGATCAGGGCCTCGGTGACGGCGGGCGGGGGGTCGTCGCGGTCGGGGAAGCGGTAGCCGGGGACGAAGACGATATCGGCCCAGGTGAGCGCGGAGAGACCGTGCGCCACGTGGTACGAAAGCCCGTCGCCGCCGGCCACCAGCCCCGGCGCGGCGCCGCACATGCGCACCTCGTACGGCATGCTCCGGCGGGTGCTGAACACCTGCGCGGGGATGCCGGCGTCGAGGGGCTTGGCGCCTTCGAGGACGAGGACGGCGGCGCGGCGGAGGCGTGAGGCTGGCACGGGGACACGGTACGCAGACCGCGGGTGCGGCGGTGAAGCGGCCGGGTGGGAGACGGCTCCCGGCGATGCGTCAGTCGCGCGGGAAGTACGCGCCCGGCGGCGCCCCCACCGTGCGGTGGAACGCCGCCACGAACGCGCTCGACGAGGCGTAGCCGACGTGGCGGGCCGCGGTGGCCACCGTCGCGCCCGAAGCCAGCAGCGGCAGGGACGCCTGCAGCCGCAGGTGCGTGCGCCAGCGGCCGAAGGGCATGCCCGTCTCGGCGACGAAGAGCCGCGCCAGCGTACGGGGAGCCGCGCCGGCGTACGGGGACCACTCCGCGAGCGTACGGGCGTCGGCGGGGGCGTCGCGCAGGGCTTCGGCGACGGCGCGGGGGCGGGGGTCGTGGGGCATGGGCGCCAGGACGGACGTCGCGGCGACGGGGGTGAGCTGGTCGAGGAGCACGGCCTCCGCGCGGGCGCGGGCGGGCGGGGCGGGGGCGTCGTCGGCGAGGTGGTCGAACAGGGCGCGCAGCAGCGGGGTCACCGCCACGACGGTCGGCTCCGTCCATCCCGGGGCGGCGGGGGCGGGGTCGGCGGCGAGTGGGGCGGCGGCCGGATCCGCCTCGGCCCCGGCCCGGACCGGCGCTGGGCGCGGGTGCCGGTCCGCGCCCTTGCACGTGCCGGTGGCGTGGTGTGCGGCGGGCGTCGGTGCCGGGCCGGGCTGCCGGACGTAGGTCGCCCGCGGCTGGGTCGTGCCCGCCGTGCCCGTCGCGTGGCGGACCCCCGGGGGGATCCACAGCGCCGTCGTCGCCGGCAGCACCCAGGTGCGGCCCAGCGCCCCCACCATCAGGACGCCGCTTCTCGCCCACGCCAGTTGGGGCACCGGGTGACGGTGCCGGCCCGTCCAGCCGCCGCCGCGCGATGTCGCGACGCCCGCCACGACCACCGCACCGCCCCCCGGACCGGAAGCGGAAGCGGAACCCGGGGGCGTGGCCTGGCCGTTCAGCGACATGGCTGGCCAGACTAGCGCGTTGCGGCCACGGTCCTCCCGCACCCGTCCGCCGGGCGAAACGGAAGCGTACGAGCGGATCGCGGCCGGGTAGGAAACGGGCATGCGCCCCGTGGACTACGACGACCGTCTCCACCGCACCTACGCCGCAGGCCGCGCCCTCACCGACGCCCAGCGCGCCGCCTGGTCCCGCGCCTTCGCGGCCCGCCTGCCCGCCGCCCGCCCGCTGCGCGGGCTGGACCTCGGCTCCGGCACCGGCCGGTTCACGCCGCTGCTCGCCGCCGAGTTCGGCGGTCCGGTCACCGGCGTCGAGCCGTCGGTGCGGATGCGCGAGCAGGCCGTGGCACACGCGGCGCATCCACGGGTCGCGTACGTCCCGGGGCGGGCGGAGGCGCTGCCGCTGCCCGACGGGTCGGTCGACTTCGCGCTGAGCTTCCTGGTGTGGCACCACGTACGGGACAAGCCCGCCGGCGCACGCGAACTGCACCGCGTGCTCCGGCCCGGCGGCACCCTGCTGCTGCGCACCGAACTCACCGACGCGCTGCCCGATCTGTGGTACCTCGACGCCTTCCCGCGCGGGCGCGAAGTCCTCGCCGCGCTCTACGAGCCGCTGTCGGCGGTGCAGGCCACCTTCGAGGCGGCGGGGTGGGAGCTGGTGGCGGTGGGGGAGGTCGGGCTGCCGGCGCCCGGTACGTGCGCGCAGGCGCTGGCCCGGTTGCGTACCAGGGCGTTCTCGATCTTCGAGCACATGGCCGAGGCCGACATCGAGGCGGGCTTCGCGGAGCTGGAGCGCCGGGTGGCCGCGGACCCGCAGGCGCCGGCGCCGGTGTCGCCCGGGACGGTGGTCACCTTCCGCCGTGTCTGAGACCCCGGCACGGGGTCCTCCTCACCACACCCCCACCTCGCTGTTCGGCCTGATCTGCGCCACCACCGGCACCGCCTCCCCCACCGCCTCGACCGCCTCGGGGGTCCACGGCCCGACCGCGGCGAACACCACGTGCTCGATCCCGAACTCCGCGAACGACTCGCACCGCTCCGCCACCCACTCCGCCGGCTCCCCCGGCTCCATCCGGGCGGTGACGGTCTTCTCCACCTCCCAGTACGGCCGCCCCGCCGCCGCGCAGTGGTCCGCGAGCACGTCCAGCTCGCGGCGGAGCGTCAGGCCGCCGTCGGGGACGTCGGGGAAGTTGCACGCATCCCCGTACAGCGCGGCCAGCCGCAGCATCGGGCCGTCGCCCAGGCCGCCGACGAGCACCGCGGGGCGTGGCCGCTGCACCGGAGCCGGGCTGCACACGGGGTAGTCCAGCGTGAAGTGCCGCCCGTCGAACGGGCCGGTGTCGCCCGCCCACATCTGCCGCGCGAGCCGCAGCGTCTCCTCCATCCGCTCGACCCGCTCGATCGCGGGCGGGAGCGTCAGGCCCATGGCGTACGCCTCGTCCTCGCGGTAGCCGGCGCCGAGGCCGAGCCAGGCGCGGCCGCCGGAGAGCACGTCGAGGGTGGTGACGGCCTTGACCAGCAGGGCGGGCGGGCGGTAGGTGACGCCGGTGACCATGGTGCCGATGCGGACGTTCTCGGTGCGCGCGGCCAGGTACCCGAGGGTGGTGTACGCCTCCAGCACCGGCTTGTCCGGCGGGCACGTGGGGTCGGCCTGCAGCAGGTGGTCACCGACCCAGACGGTGTCCACACCCGCCGTGTCCGCCACGTGGACGACCTCGGCGAGCGCGGGCGCGACGGCCGTGGGGCCGCCGGGCCAGGCGAAGTCGGTGACGCTGATGCTGATGCGCATGGTGGGCGGCCTCCTCGTCGCTTACCGCCCAGTCTGCCCGTGCGCGCGCGTGCCGGTCGTCCGTCCAAAGGAGTCAACTTTCTTACTCCCAGGGGAGTAACGGGCGGTCAGGCGGCCTTCCCGGGGCGACACGGACCCGTCGCCGACGGTGCCGGGCGGTACCTGGACGGGGTCCCGCGGCGACTGCGTACCGTGGTGCCATGAGCAGCGCCAAGTTGACGCCCGCCCGGCGCCGGGCCGTGGCCGGGGCCGAGGCCGCGACGGGGCTGGTGCACGCGAGCGCACGCGTGCTGGAAGGGCTGGTCGAGGGCGGTCTCGCGGCGCGGCATCCGCGCCCGCCGCACCGGCACTACCTCACCCCCGCCGGGCGCGGGCTGCGCGACCGGCTGCTCGCCGAGGCCGAGGCCGCGGAAGAGGGCGAGGGCGCGGAGTCGCCGACGGGCCGGGACGAGGCCGCACCGGGCGTGTTCGCGGCCCGGACCGGCGGCGAGCCCGCGCCGGCGGACCCCGCCGCCCGGGCACGCGAGGTGCGCAGCGCCTGGGAGGGCCTCGCCGAACTGCGCCGGGTCACCAACGCCGACGGCGCCACCGACGTGCCGTGCGCCTGGGAGCGTACGCACCTGGCGCCCGCCGTCGCCCTCGCGCTGGAGGCCGCCGGACTGCCCCCCGCCACCGACGTGACCGGCGGCTACGCCGTCACCTCCGCCGAGCACCAGCCGGAGGCGGTACGGGTCGACTGGCGCCCCGGGCCGGCGCTGCGGGAGCTGGTGCGCGGCGCGGGGGCGCTGGAGGCGGCGGGCTGGCAGGTCTCCGAACACCCGGAGCGCGACGGCGGGATGTACCTGCTGGCCTCCCCGCGCCGCCGCTGACGGACCCGCGCCACCTCCGTACAAGGGCGCGTACGGGCCCCACCGCACCCGTACGCGCCCCTCCCCCCGCGCCCCCGTGCCCCGGCGGCGCTACGCCGCCTCGCGCTCGGTGACCTTCAGCCGGCCCTTCTTGATCACCGCCAGCCGCGGCGCCCTCCTGGCGATCGAACTGTCGTGCGTGACCAGCACGTACGTCAGTCCCAGCTCCTTCCACAGCCCTTCCAGCAGCGCCACGATGTCGTCCCGGGTGTCCTCGTCGAGGTTGCCGGTCGGCTCGTCCGCCAGCAGCACCTTCGGCTGCTTCACCAGCGCCCGCGCGATGGCCACGCGCTGCTGCTGGCCGCCGGACAGCTCGCCGGGCAGGTGCGTCAGCCGCTCGGCGAGACCCACGGACTCCAGCGCTTCGGCCGCCCGTTTGGCGCGCTCGGTCGCCTTCACGCCGAGGGGCACGAGCGCGGTCTCGACGTTCTCATGGGCGCTGAGGGTGGGGATGAGGTTGAAGCTCTGGAAGACGAAGCCGATGGTCTCGGCCCGTACCCGGGTCAGCGCGGCCTCGCTGAGGCCCCCGAGGTCGGTGCCGTCGAGGCTGAGGGTGCCGGAGGTCGCGCGGTCGAGACCGCCGAGCAGTTGCAGCAGCGTCGACTTGCCGCCGCCGGTGGGGCCGCGGACGACGAGCTGGTCGCCGTCGGCGATGGTGAGGTCGACGCCGGCGAGGGCGTCGATGGCCTCCTTGCCACGCTGGTAGCGCTTGGTGACGCCGGTGAGCTGGTACATCGTGTCAACTCCTGGATGCCGCGGGGGTGAGGTGGTCCGAGAGAGAGGGCTATTCGACGCGCCGCAGCGCGTCCGCCGGCCGCAGCCGGGCCGCCCGCCAGCCGCCGAAGAGGCCCGCGATCAGCCCGCCCGCCACCGCCAGCGCGACGGCCAGGGCGATCACGGACAGGGTCACGGGTGCCTGAAGCGCGACTTCCACGGTGGAGTTCGCCGCCTCCACCACCTCCCGCGGCCCGCGCAGGGTGGCGCCCTCGGGCAGGTCGGAGCCGGGGCCCATCGAGGCGTCGAGCGTCGGGGCGACGGCCGTCACGATATACGCGCCGGCCACCCCGAGCGCGATGCCCAGTGCGCCGCCGAGGATGCCGTTGACGAACGCCTCGCCCATCACCTGCCGGACGACACGGCCGCTGCGCCAGCCGAGCGCCTTGAGCGTGCCGAACTCCCGCACCCGCCGGCCGACGGCGGACATCGTGAGCAGCCCGGCGAGCAGGAAGGCGGCGACCAGGACGACGGCGGAGAGCCACTTGCCGATGTTGGTGGCCAGGTTGGAGGCGGTGGAGAGGTTGCCCGAGACCTGCTCGGCGAGGTCGGAGGCGGAGGTGACGCTGGCACCCGCCACGTTCTCGTCGATCGCCTTCTTGACCGCGGGGATGTCCTCGGAGCTGTCGGCCTTGACGTAGATGGTGGAGACCTTGCCCTCCAGATCCGCGTCGGACAGCTCCTGGGCGCGGGCGAGCGGGATGTAGACGTTCGCGGTGGCGGCGCCGGTGTCGGCGGTGGCGATGCCCACGACCTCGAACTTCTCGCCCTTGATGGTGACGTGGTCGCCGACCTTCAGGTCCTCGTCCTTGGCGTACGCGCTGTCGATGACCGCCTTGAGGGCGTCGGTGTCGTTCTTGCCGAAGGTCACACCGTCGCTGATCCGCGACGAGGACAGCGGGCCGACGTCCTGCTGGGTGACGTCGAGGCCGGTGACGGTGAAGGAGTCGACGTCGACCTCGGCGCCGCCGCCCTCGATCCGGGGGCCGCCGCCTCCGCCGTCGGGCCCGCCCGGGCCGGGACCGGCCTGGCCGCCCTCGATCCTCCCCTGCTGGAAGTCGCCCTTGAACTCGACGTCGTTGAGCGCCAGCGCGCCCACCGCCGTGTCCACGCCGTCCTGGGCGGCGACCTCGCCGACGACCGAGTCGTCGAGGTGCTGGAAGCCGCCGAGCGGCATCAGCCGGTCGTCGGTCGTGCTGCCGTCCTCACCGTCCTCGCCCGGCCCGATGCGGAAGGTCTGCGGACGGCCGCCGCTCTCGTCCGCCTCCTTGCTGACGGTGAGGTCGGTGCCCACGCCGTAGAGGGAGTGCAGGACTTCGTCCTGGGCGTCGCGCATGCCTGCGGCCACGGACGAGACGGTGATGACGAGGCCGATCCCGAGCGCGAGGCCGAGGGCGACCACCAGTGCGGCCTTCCGGCGCCGGCGCAACTCGCGCCGCAGGTAGGTGAGGAACATGCGGCGAAGCTATGGCGGCATGTTGGGGAATGCCTGAGGCCACCGTGAGAGTGCCATGAGAAAGGGCCGGGCCCTGCCGTACGTACGCCGTACGGTCCAGGTCCCGGCCCTGTGCCGGTACTCCGGCGCCCGCCCGGGCGCCCGCCGGTCAGTGGCGCTCCGCGCCCCCCGCGCGCTGCGGTACGCCGGGGTGCACGGGGTGTCGGTTCCGTACGCTCCCGGCGCACCGCGCCTGCTGGGCGGCGGCGCGCCCCCGGATCAGAGCGCGCTGCCCTCCTGCCAGGCGGCCCAGTCCATGTTCCAGCCGTTGAGGCCGTTGTCCGGGGCGATGGTCTCGTCGGGCGAGTTCTTGACGACCACGACGTCGCCGACGAGCGACTGGTCGTAGAACCACGCGCCGTCCGTGCCCGGGTCGTCCGCGCCCTGCTTGTCGAAGAGGCCGACGCAGCCGTGGCTGGTGTTGGCGTTGCCGAAGACGCCCCGGCCGCCCCAGTAGTTGCCGTGGATGAACGTACCGGAGGTGGAGAGCCGCATGGCGTGCGGCACGTCCGGGATGTCGTACTCGCTCTCGCCCTCGTCGTCGGTGAAGCCGACGGTCGAGCCGTCCATCCGGGTCTCCTCGTGCTTCTCGGAGATCACCATCTGGCCGTTGTACGTGGGGTTCTCGGGCGAACCCGCGGAGATCGGGAAGGACTTGATCTTTTTGCCGTCGCGCACGACGTCCATGGTCATGGCCTTGACGTCGACGGTGGTGACCTGCGAGCGGCCCACGGTGAAGCTCATCTCGCGGTCCTGCACACCGTAGACGCCGGGCGACGCCTCGACGCCGTCGAGGTTCATGTCCATCGTGACGGTGGAGCCCGCCTGCCAGTAGTCCTCGGGGCGGAAGTCGATCCGGGTGTCGTTGAACCAGTGGCCGACGACCTCCTGGCCGCTGCTCGACTCGACCGAGATCTTCGACTCGACCGCCGCCTTGTCCTCGACCGGCTTGTCGAAGTTGAGCGACACGGGCATGCCGACGCCGACCTCGCTGCCGTCCTCCGGGGTGAAGTAGCCGATCACGCTGTTCTCGGCGGAGACGGTGGAGAAGGACGCGTTGGAGGTGGACACCTGGCCGTCGCCGTCCTCGGCCTTGGCCGTGATCTGGTACTCCGTGCCGCGCTCCAGCGCCGCGTCCGGCTTCCAGGAGGAGCCGTCGTCCGCGATGGTCCCGGCGACCTGCTCGGTGCTGCCGGCCGCGGTCAGCACGACCTCGGTGAGCTTGCCGCCCTTGACCGTGACCTTGGTGTCGGAGTTGATCCCGACGTTCTCCGTGCCGTCCTTGGGCGCGATGGTTATTCGGGCGTCCGGCACATTCTTCTTCTGCTCCGAGGCGGACTCCTTCTTGTCCCCGGAGTCGTCCGCGTTGCTGTCGCCGCCGCACGCGGTCAGCCCCAGCACGGCGCTCATCGCCAGCGCGGACAGCGCAACTCCGCGCCGCCCCATGCCGTACACCCTCACGTCGCAACTCCCCTTCACCGCGAAGGGCACGTTTGCCCTACCTCACGGATAAGGACGCCCGGTCCCCACTCGTCCGTTCCGTCCTGCCCCCCACTGTGGCACACGCCACCGGCACTCCCGGCCGTTGATCGGGAACACCCCCCGGCATCCTGCCGGGGAGGCACGAATCTGTGCAGGTCGGGAAAGGTTTCGATCAGATCACGACGAATCACGACAGGGGCCCTGTGACGGACTCCACTGCCGCGATGAGCCGGCCGGAGCGGACGAAGCTCTCCGCCGCCGCCAGATCCGGCGACAGGAACCGGTCGCCCCCCGGCCCGGCCACCCCCGCGTCGCGCACGGCGCGCAGCACGGCCCGGGTGGCGGGCGCCGGCGTGAGTCCGGCGCGCAACTCGACGGCGCGGGTGGCCGCGTACATCTCGACGGCCAGCACCTTCGTCAGATGATCGATCGCGGTGCGCAGCTTGCGCCCGGCCGACCAGCCCATCGAGACGTGGTCCTCCTGCATCGCCGACGACGGGATCGAGTCCGCCGACGCCGGCACGGCCAGCCGCTTCAACTCGCCGACCAGCGCGGCCTGGGTGTACTGGGCGATCATCAGACCGGAGTCGACGCCGGGGTCGCCGGCCAGGAAGGCGGGCAGACCGTGGCTGCGGTTCTTGTCCAGCAGCCGGTCGGTGCGGCGCTCGGCGATGGAGCCGAGGTCGGCGGCGGCGACGGCGAGGAAGTCCAGGACGTACGCGACGGGGGCCCCGTGGAAGTTGCCGTTGGACTCCAGGCGCCCTCCCCCCTCGCCGGCGCCCCCGATGACCACCGGGTTGTCGACGGCGGCGGCCAGCTCGCGGTCCGCGACCGTACGGGCGTGGGCGAGCGTGTCCCGGCCGGCGCCCGCGACCTGCGGCGCGCAGCGCACGGAGTACGCGTCCTGCACCCGGGGGGCGGCGGCCAGGCCGTCGTGGCCGGTCTGGTGGTGGCCGGTGAGGCCGGAGCCGTCGAGCACCTTGAGCATGTTGGCGGCGCTGGCGGCCTGGCCGGGGTGGGGGCGCACGGCGTGCAGCTCGGGCGCGAGCACCCGGTCCGTGCCGAGCAGGGCCTCCAGCGTCAGCGCGGCGGTGACGTCGGCGGCGGTGAGCAGCGCGGCGAGGTCGGCGCAGGCCATGAGCAGCATGCCGAGCATCCCGTCGGTGCCGTTGAGAAGGGCCAGGCCCTCCTTCTCGCGCAGGGTGAGGGGCGCGAGGCCGTGGGCCGCGAGCAGTTCCGCGGCGGGCCGCACGGCGCCGTCGGGCCCTTCGGCGTCGCCCTCGCCCATAAGCGCGAGCGCGCAGTGGGAGAGGGGGGCGAGGTCGCCGGAGCAGCCGAGGGAGCCGTACTCGTGCACGACCGGCGTGATGCCGGCGTTGAGCATCCCGGCCATCGCCTGCGCGACCTCGGGCCGTACGCCGGTGTGACCGGAGGCCAGCGTCTTCAGGCGCAGGAACATCAGCGCGCGGACGACCTCGCCCTCCACCCGCGGGCCCATGCCGGCCGCGTGCGAGCGGACGATGTTGCGCTGGAGCTGCACCCGCAGGTCGGGGCTGATGTGCCGGACGGCGAGCGCCCCGAAACCGGTGGAGACGCCGTACACGGGGTCGGGCTTGGCGGCGAGGTCGTCGACGACGCGGCGGGCTGCGGCGAGGGCGTCGAGGGCGCGCGCGGACAGCTCGACGGGGGCGCCGCGGCGGGCGACGGCGAGGACGTCGTCCGCGGTGGTGCCGGCGGGCCCGAGGACGACGGGCGCGGGGCAGGAGTGCATATTCATATTCAGGAACCATACGAAGTGAATCCCGGGCTGTCACGGGCGCTGCGCGCGACCCTCCCGGGACGTCCAACCGATCAGAAAACACACTTGGCCGGCCCTGGCGCCGCGCGACTCCGCGCACTAGGTTAGCGGCCGTTAACACCACGACCCGCCGGAGGCAGATTCGCATGGGCGAGGGCATCGCCGTCCGCACGCACGAGTACGTCGCCGAGCTGGTCCTCGACCGGCCGGAGGCCATGAACGCCGTCTCCACGGAGCTGGCCCGTGCGCTCACCGAGACCACCGCGCGGCTGGCCGCGGACGCCTCCGTACGGGCCGTGGTCCTCACCTCCAGCCACGAGCGGGCGTTCTGCGTCGGCGCGGACCTCAAGGAGCGCAACGGCTTCACCGACGCCGACATGCTCCGCCACCGCCCCACGGCGCGCGCCGCGTACGCGGGGGTGCTCGACCTGCCGATGCCGGTCGTCGCGGCTGTGCACGGCTTCGCGCTCGGCGGGGGGTACGAGCTTGCGCTGTCCTGCGACTTCATCGTCGCCGACGAGACGGCGGTGGTCGGGCTGCCGGAGGTGTCGGTCGGGGTCGTGCCGGGCGGCGGCGGGACGCAGTTGCTGCCCCGCCGGGTGGGCTCCGCCCGCGCGGCGGAGCTGATCTTCACCGCGCGCCGCGTGGAGGCGGCGGAAGCGCATGCGCTGGGCCTGGTCGACCGGCTGGTGCCGGCGGGTGAGGCGCGGACGACGGCACTGGAGCTGGCGCGGCGGATCGCGGGCAATTCGCCGGTGGGCGTACGGGCCGCGAAGCGGGCCCTGCGGCTGGGCTACGGGCGGGAGCTGCGGGCGGGGATGGAGATCGAGGATGCGGCGTGGCAGCGGACGGCACTGTCGCCGGACCGGAAGGAAGGCGTGGCCGCGTTCAACGAGAAGCGCAAGCCGGTATGGCCGGGGGCGTGAGGGGCGCGAGGGGGACGCCCTGTCCAGGGTGACCAATCTGCCTAAATCCTGCAAATGGGGATTGATTGCCTACTCTGGAGCCGTGACGGGCAACGACCGGCCCCCGGACGAACCCCTGCGCGCCGTGGTCGAGCTGGCCCGGGCGCTGGCGGACACGGTCACGCCCCGCGACACCGTGCGCGCGGCGGCGGCGGGCGCCAGGCGCGCGCTGGACGGGTCGTTCGCCGCGGTGTCCGCCTGGGAGCGGGAACACGCGCGGCTGCGGGTGCTCGTCAACGACGGCGAGCGGGTGCCCGGCGAAGAGGAGTTCCCGCAGGACGAGTCGTACCCTCTGCACGACTTTCCCGGCCCGGCGTCCGCAGGCGGGCCCTCGACGGCCACCGAGGACTCCCCCGGCCCTCGGGGGGAGGCGCTGCGGCGGCGGGGGCGGGGCAGTTGCGTGGTGGTGCCGCTGCTGGTGAACGGGCGGGCGTGGGGTGAGCTGTACGTCGCCCGCCCGCGCGGCGCGGCTCCCTTCACGCCGTACGACGCGGACCTCGCGGCGGCGGTGGGCGCGGTGGTCGCGGCGGGGCTGGCGCAGACGGAGCGGCTGGAGGAGGCGCGGCGGCTGGCGTTCACCGACCCGCTGACGTGGCTGGCCAACCGCCGGGCGCTGGACCTCCGGCTGGACGAGGCGGTGGAGCGGCACCGGGCGGAGGGCACGGTGGTCAGCCTGGTCGTCTGCGACATCAACGGCCTCAAGGAGGTCAACGACTCACTCGGCCACGCGGGCGGCGACCGCCTGCTGGAACGATTCGGCACGTTGCTGTCGCAGCACGGGGCGGCGCTGCCGGGGACGCTGGCCGCCCGGCTGGGCGGCGACGAGTTCTGCCTGCTGTCGGCGGGGCCCCCGGCGGACGCCGTCGTACGCACCGCGACGGAGCTGTGCGCGCGGGCGGCGTCCCTCAAGCCGGGCCGGGGAGTCGCGTGCGGAGTGGCGTCGACCGGGGACCCGATCGGTCCGGTGCTGTCGGGGCGGCGGCTGCTGCGGCTGGCGGACGCGGCGCAGTACGCGGCGAAGGCGGCGGAAGCGGCGGGACCGGTGGTCGCGGGGCGGGACCGGGAGGTGACGCGGCTGGCGGACGACCCGCCGCGGGGGCGGAGCCGAAGGGCGTTCAGGGGGAGACAGGCGCGGAGCAGGGGGTAGGCGGGCGGGGGTACGCGTCACCCTCCCCGGGCCCGCCGGACCCCGTCAGCTCGTCTGCTCCGGCAGCTCCCCGGACCCGTCAGCTCGTCGGTTCGATCGGTCCTGTCAGGCGGGTCAGCCCGTCAGCTCCGGCGGCTCAGCAGCCACGGCTCGACCACGCCCAGGCCCCGCACCGGACGCTGCCACATCGGCTGCAGCGCGAACCGGTACGACGGGGCCTCCCCCGTGCCGCCCTCCGCCGCGGCCTTCTCCGCCGCCGTGGCCGCCGCCTCGGACTCCGGGGCGTCCCCGTCCCGTATCAGCTCCGCGGCGAAGTCGCCGTGCACCAGCACCGTGTCCTTCGGCGCGATCGACGTCAGCCGCGACGCCAGGTTCACCGTCGTGCCGAACACGTCGCCCATCCGCGTCGTCACCGTGCCGAACGCGATACCCACCCGCAGCTCCGGCATCGTCTCGTCGCGGGCCAGGGTCTCGATCAGCCGGATGCCGATCTCCGCCGCCGTGCCCGCGTCGTCCGCGGAGAACAGCACCTCGTCGCCGAGCGTCTTGATGAGCCGGCCGCCGTGGGCGGCGACCAGGTCGGCGGCGGTGGTCTCGAACGCCTCGACCAGCTCGCCCAGCTCCTCCTCCTCCAGCCGCCGGGTCAGCCGGGTGAAGCCCACGAGGTCGGCGAAGCCCACCGCGAGGCGGCGGGCGACCATCTCGTCGTCGTCCTGCGCCTGGACCACCCGGCCGGTGGCCGCGGCGAGCTGGCGGCGCCAGACGTAGACGAGGAACTCCTCCAGCTCCGGCAGCAGCAGCTCGACGAGGGGGTACGCGATCTCCGTCCGGGACATGCCCTCCTGCGGCTCGGTGAGCCCTTCGAGGAAGGAGTCGATCTGCCAGTCCGCCAGCCGGGCCGTCGTCTGCCCGGTGGAGCGCGCCACCTGCACGGCCATGCCCTCGCTCAGCAGCCCGGCCTCCACCAGGCCCGCCAGCCGGCGCAGGGCCAGCACGTCGGCCTCGGTGAGCACCTTGGCCTGGCCGATGTCGGCGAAGCCCATGGCGCGCCAGAAACGGGCCGCCAGCTCCATCGGCACGCCCGCCGCGCGCGCGGCCTGAAAGGGCGTGTAGCGGCGGTCGGAGCCCAGGATGAGCTGCTCGATGCGGAGCGCGATCGGGTTGTCCTCGCCCTCCGGATCCTCCGGACCTTCCGCGCCCTGCGCGGCCGCGGGGCCCCCCGGGTCCCCGGGGCCCGGGGCACCCTCGGATCCGCCGGAACCCACCGGGGCCTCCGGCTCCTCCGCCCCGGAGGAGCCCGCAACCTCACTCACCGGCTGCCCCCTCCGTGCGTCCGTTCCCTGGCCACCGCCCTTGCGGTCCCCACGATACGGGAAGTGTGGCCCAGCTCACTCCGCTTCGGCGGCGGACCGCAGGTGCACGACGTCCCCCGCGCTCACCGGCTCGGCCAGCCCCGCCGCCGTGGCCAGCACCAGCCGGCCGTCGCCGTCCACCGCGACGGCCTCCCCCGTCACCGACGTCCCGCCGGGCAGCTCCGCGCGGACCTGCCGGCCGAGCGTCGCGCAGCCTGCCGCGTACGTCTCCTGCAGCCGGGCGCCGGCCGGGTCACCGCCCGCGGAGCGCCAGCTTCCGTACCACCGCTCCAGCGACCGCAGCAGCGACCGCAGCAGCGTGTCCCGGTCGGTGACCTTCGCGCCGGCCAGCGCCAGCGAGCCGGCCTGCGGAACGGGCAGCTCGTCGGCGCGCAGGGTGACGTTGACGCCGATGCCCAGGACCACGGACTCGTCCGCGGCGTCGGTGCGCTCCACGAGGATGCCGCCCGCTTTGCGCTCCTCGCCGCCGACGGTCACGAGCACGTCGTTCGGCCACTTCAGCGCCGTGTCCACACCCGCGGCCCGCGGCAGCGCGGTCGCCACGGCGACGCCCGCGAGCAGCGGCAGCCAGCCCCACCTGCTGACGGGTACGCCCTCGGGGCGCAGCAGGACGGAGAAGAAGAGCCCGGATCGGGGCGGTGCCGACCACCGGCGCTCCAGCCGGCCGCGCCCCGCCGTCTGCTCCTCCGCGACGAGCACCGCGCCCTCGGCCACGCCCTCGCGGGCGCGCGCGGCGAGGTCGGCGTTCGTGGAGCCGGTGGCCTCGACCACGTCGAGCGACGTCCACAGCCCTCCGGGCCGGACGAGCGCGTGGCGCAACGCGGCGGCGTTCAGCGGCGGACGTTCGAGGTCGGACCAGCGGCTTCCCCGATCTGCACTCATACGGCCACCCTACGGTCCGGCATCCGCCCCGCCGCCGCCGGCGCCACGCCGTGCGCGGCGCGGGCGTCACCCCGCCGGCGCCACGCCGCGGGTGTGGCCAACGCCGCACCCGTACGGCCGCCGCACGCCGATAACCTACGTAGCGGTAAGTCCCGCACCGCCCCGGGTTCCCCGCCCGGAGGCGCCCCCGACGAGGCAGGAGCTGCACCGCGATGGCCCAGGCGAACGAGCCCCCCGCCGAGACGGCGGACAGCCACACGACGGCCGGCAGGCTCGCCGATCTCGGCCGAAGGATCGAGGAGGCCACGCACGCCGGGTCGGCGCGCGCGGTGGAGAAGCAGCACGCGAAGGGCAAGCTGACCGCGCGCGAGCGGGTCGATCTGCTGCTGGACGAGGGGTCGTTCACGGAGCTGGACGAGTTCGCCCGGCACCGCTCGACGAACTTCGGTATCGACGCCAACCGCCCGTACGGCGACGGCGTGATCACCGGCTACGGCACCGTGGACGGCCGCCCGGTCGTGGTGTATTCGCAGGACTTCACGGTCTTCGGCGGCTCCCTCGGCGAGGTCTACGGCGAGAAGATCGTCAAGGCGATGGACTTCGCCATGAAGACCGGCTGTCCCGTCATCGGCATCAACGACGGCGGCGGCGCGCGCATCCAGGAGGGTGTCGTCGCGCTCGGTCTCTTCGCGGAGATCTTCCGCCGCAACGTCCACAGCTCCGGCGTCGTCCCGCAGATCAGCGTCATCGTCGGCCCGTGCGCGGGCGGCGCGGTGTACTCGCCGGCCATCACGGACTTCACCGTCATGGTCGACGGCACGTCGCACATGTTCATCACGGGTCCCGACGTCATCAAGACCGTCACCGGCGAGGACGTCGGCTTCGAGGAGCTGGGCGGCGCCCGTACGCACAACACCACCTCGGGTGTCGCGCACCACATGGCGGGCGACGAGAAGGACGCCTTCGAGTACGTCAAGGCGCTGCTGTCGTACCTGCCGTCGAACAACCTCAGCGAGCCGCCCGCCTTCCCCGAGGAGGTCGGCACCGCGGTCACCGACGAGGACCGCGAGCTGGACGTCCTCATCCCGGACTCGGCGAACCAGCCGTACGACATGCACACCGTCATCGAGCACGTCCTGGACGACCGCGAGTTCCTGGAGACCCAGGCGCTGTACGCGCCGAACATCGTCACCGGCTTCGGCCGCGTCGAGGGCCACCCGGTGGGCGTCGTCGCCAACCAGCCGATGCAGTTCGCCGGCTGTCTCGACATCAAGGCCAGCGAGAAGGCCGCCCGCTTCGTGCGCACCTGCGACGCCTTCAACGTCCCCGTGCTCACCTTCGTCGACGTCCCCGGCTTCCTGCCGGGCACGGACCAGGAGTACGACGGCATCATCCGCCGCGGCGCCAAGCTGATCTACGCCTACGCCGAGGCCACCGTGCCGCTGATCACGGTGATCACCCGCAAGGCGTTCGGCGGCGCCTACGACGTGATGGGCTCCAAGCACCTCGGCGCGGACCTCAACCTGGCCTGGCCCACCGCGCAGATCGCCGTCATGGGCGCGCAGGGCGCGGTCAACATCCTCTACCGCCGCACGCTCGCCGCGATCGAGGACGAGGAGGAGCGCGAGGCGCGGCGCGCGGAGCTGATCCAGGAGTACGAAGACGCGCTGCTGAACCCGTATGCGGCGGCCGAACGCGGGTATGTGGACGCTGTGATCATGCCGTCGGAGACGCGGCGGCAGGTGGCCAAGGGGCTGCGCGTGCTGCGCAACAAGCGGGAGGCGCTGCCGCCGAAGAAGCACGGGAACATCCCGCTGTAGGCGGGGGGATCGAGGAGGGCCGATGTCCGACGAGATCAAGGTGGTCCGGGGCAACCCGACGGCGGAGGAGCTGGCGGCGGCGCTGGCGGTGGTCCAGGCGCGGGCGGCCTCGTCCGCGGCGGGGTCGCGGGGCGGACCCGCGAGCGAGTGGGCGGACCCGGCCCGGCGGGTGCCGGCCCGGCGGACGCCGCGGCCGGGGCCGAAGGCGTGGCGTACGACCTACTGGCCGTCGTAGGGACGCCCGCCGCCGGTATCTGAGTACCCGTACTCAGGCGCGCGGGGTTGCCGGGCCGGGACCATCGGAAGATGCTCTGGTCCGACCCTCCCGACGAACCCGACGCGGAGTTGCGTGCGGCGGAACGGCGGCTGCGCCGCGCCGGTTGGCTGCTCGCGCTGGCAGCCGTGGTGTCGATGGCGCTGGGGGCGTCGGGACCGGGCATGCCGTCGTTGTGAGGCTCCCGGTGTCCGGGGGCCCGGTCCGGGGGCGCGGCACACATCGTCGTCCCCGTACGGGGACTCCCGCGCCCTCCGCCGCCGTCGGGCGGTGTCACCACCGCCGCCTACGATGGCGCGCATGACCAGCCACCCCGCCCGCACGCTCGTGCTCGCGTCGCAGTCCCCCGCCCGGCTCGCCCTGCTCCGGCAGGCGGGACTCGCGCCGGAGGTGATCGTCAGCGGTGTCGACGAGGACGCCGTCTCCGGAGGGACGCCCGCGGAGCTGGCCCTCGTGCTCGCGGAGGCGAAGGCAGCCGCCGTCGCCGCGCGGCCGGAGGCTGCGGGCGCGCTGGTCGTCGGCTGCGACTCGGTGCTGGAGCTGGACGGCAGGGCGCTGGGCAAGCCCGTGGACGCCGAGGACGCGACGGCGCGGTGGAAGGCGATGCGGGGCCGCTCCGGGGTGCTGCAGACCGGGCACTCCCTGATCGACACGGCCTCCGGGCGGCGGGCGAGCGCGACCGCCGCGACGGTGGTGCGGTTCGGCGAGCCGAGTGACGCCGAGATCGCCGCGTACGTCGCGACCGGCGAACCGCTGCACGTGGCCGGGGCGTTCACCATCGACGGCCGCTCGTCGGCGTTCATCGACGGCATCGACGGCGACCACGGCAACGTCGTGGGGATCTCGCTGCCGCTGCTGCGAAGGCTGCTCGCGGAGGTGGGGGTCCGGATCACCGATCTGTGGGCGTAGCCGGCCGGGCTCCGGGCACGCAGGTGATGCCGTGGCTGCGCTGCCGTGCCCGTACGCGGTGCCGCGCGGCCGACCGCGGACCGGAACGGCTCAGGCCGCCGGCGCCGGCTCCGCGCCGCCGCCCTCGGGCTGGCCTACGGGACCGTCCTCGACGCTCAACACCAGGACGATGAGCCCGAAGAGCACCATCAGCCCCGCGAACGCCGCCCAGCCCACCAGCCCCACGGCCACCGTCGCCAGCACCGCGTGCAGCACCGCGCAGCTCACCAGCAGGATCCGGCCGGCCCGCCCGGGGGCCCGGTCGCGTACGGCGATGAGCAGCGAGACCGCCGCGCAGCACAGCAGGTAGAGCCCTATGCCCACGCCCGCCGCGCGCGTCGAGCCGGACATGACGCCGGAGTCGAGGCCGGCGAGGGACATCTCCTGGCGGTCGACGACCGAGCCCAGGACGAAGTGCACGACGGCGAGCCCGACCGCTTCGACGAGCAGCGCGGCACCCGCAACCGCCGCGACCGTTCTGCGCATGGCGGCACCCCCTGGTCCTGGTCCGTTCGGCCCGCTTACGCTACTGATGGGTAGTCGGGGGCGGCAAGGGTCCGCGCACGATGGGCACTCCGGGGACACACGATGCGCACGCCCCAGGCGCGCACGACGGCTCCGGACGGACCGGCGACCGAAAAGATTCCGTCCCGCCTTCGTATGGTTCCCACAAAAAGCGGCGCCGTCCATCTGCGCAACGCACGCGAGACCTTGGCCACACGCCGGTTTCGCACGCGCGGCTCCACATGCGGCGTACCTTGGGAACTCAGGGCTACGCGCCCGAGTGCGGCGGCGCGGATCACTCTCTGTGTGGGAAAGCTCACCTCCGGGATCCCGCAGCGCAGAGGTGTGGCCATTACCTAAAATCTCGGTGTTCCGAGAAGGGAGCCATCGTGCGCAAGGTGCTCATCGCCAACCGCGGCGAAATCGCCGTCCGGGTAGCCCGTGCCTGCCGGGACGCCGGAATCGCGAGCGTAGCCGTCTACGCCGCGCCGGACCGGGACGCACTCCACGTCCGCGCGGCCGACGAGGCTTTCGCGCTCGGCGGCGACACCCCGGCCACGAGCTACCTCGACATCGGCAAGGTGCTGCAGGCCGCCGAGGACGCGGGCGCGGACGCCGTCCACCCCGGGTACGGGTTCCTGTCGGAGAACGCGGAGTTCGCCCAGGCCGTCCTCGACGCGGGCCTGACGTGGATCGGCCCGCCGCCGCAGGCCATCCGCGACCTCGGCGACAAGGTGTCGGCCCGGCACATCGCCCAGCGGGCCGGTGCGCCGCTGGTGGCGGGCACCAAGGACCCGGTCGCGGACGTCACGGAGGTCACGGCGTTCGCCGAGGAGCACGGGCTGCCGATCGCCATCAAGGCCGCCTTCGGCGGCGGCGGTCGCGGGCTGAAGGTCGCCCGCACCCTCGAAGAGGTCCCGGAGCTGTACGAGTCGGCGGTGCGCGAGGCCGTCGCCGCGTTCGGCCGCGGCGAGTGCTTCGTCGAGCGTTATCTCGACCGGCCACGGCACGTGGAGACGCAGTGCCTCGCGGACAAGCACGGGAACGTGGTCGTGGTCTCCACCCGGGACTGCTCGCTGCAGCGCCGCCACCAGAAGCTGGTGGAGGAGGCGCCGGCGCCGTTCTTGTCCCCCGAGCAGAACGCCGAGCTGTACCGCGCGTCGAAGGCCATCCTCAAGGAGGCGCACTACGAGGGCGCGGGCACCTGTGAGTTCCTCGTCGGCCAGGACGGCACGATCTCCTTCCTGGAGGTCAACACCCGCCTCCAGGTGGAGCACCCGGTGACCGAGGAGGTCACGGGCATCGACCTGGTGCGGGAGATGTTCCGCATCGCCGACGGCGAGGAACTGGGCTACGACGACCCGCCGGTGCGGGGGCACTCCCTGGAGTTCCGCATCAACGGCGAGGACCCGGGGCGCAATTTCCTGCCCGCGCCCGGCACGGTGACGGCCTTCGAGCCGCCGGCCGGGCCCGGCGTGCGGCTGGACGCGGGCGTGGAGTCGGGCAGCGTGATCGGCCCGGCGTGGGACTCGCTGCTGGCCAAGCTGATCGTCACGGGCGCGACCCGGCAGCAGGCGCTGCAGCGTGCGGCACGTGCGCTGGACGAGTTCACGGTCTCCGGGATGGCGACGGCCCTGCCGTTCCACCGCGCGGTGGTCCGGGATCCGGCGTTCGCACCGGCCGTGGCGGAGGTGCCGTTCGGCGTCCACACCCGGTGGATCGAGACGGAGTTCGCGGGCGGCATTCCCCCCTTCGCCGGCGGCGCGGAAGCCGACGCGGAGGAGGAGAGCCGCGAGACGCTGGTCGTCGAGGTCGGCGGCAAGCGCCTGGAGGTGTCGCTCCCGTCGTCGCTCGGTGCGGTCGCCTCGCCGGCGGGAGGGCGGTCGAAGCCGAAGCGGCGGGCGGCGAAGAAGTCCGGCTCCGCGGTCTCGGGCGACGCGCTGGCCTCGCCCATGCAGGGCACGATCGTGAAGGTGGCGGTCGAGGAGGGCCAGCAGGTCGCGGAGGGCGACCTGGTGATCGTGCTGGAGGCGATGAAGATGGAGCAGCCGATCAACGCCCATCGCGCCGGCACGGTCAAGGATCTCGCGGCGGAGATGGGCGCGACGGTCACCTCCGGCGCGGTCATCTGCGAGATCAAGGACTGACGCGAACCACGCGCATCGGCGGACAGAGCGGAACAGGGGGCGGGCCCGTCGGGCCCGCCCCCTGGCGCGACGACGTCACGGGGTGCGCGATACGTTCCGCGCCCCCGTCATCAGCAGCAGCGCGACCGCGGAGAACGCCGCCGCGGCGGTGAAAGCGGCCCCCGTTCCGTCGAAGAACGTGTGCCCCGAGGAGTGCCGCAGGCCCACGTCGAAGACGGAGACGAGCACGGACAGGCCCAGGCTGCCGCCGACGTACTGCATCGTCTGCAGCAGCCCGGAGGCCGACCCCGCGTCCTCCGGCGCGACGCCGCTGAGGATGAGGGTGGTGAGCTGCATCATGGTCAGCCCGACCCCGACGCCCATGAGCAGCAGCGGACCCAGCAGCCCGTCGGCGTATCCGGACGAGGCGTCGAGACGGCTGAGCCACAGGATGCCGGCGGTGTTGAGCGTCAGCCCGGCCACGGCGGTGCGCTTCGGCCCGAACCTGGCCTGCGCGCGCGGCGCGAAGCGCGAGGCGGCGAAGAGCGGCAACGTGAGCGCCAGGAAGGCCAGGCCCGCGCGGAACGGGCTGTAGTCGAGGGACCGCTGCAGGTACTGCGTGGTGAAGTAGAAGACGCCGAACATCCCGGCGGGGATCATCAGCATCGTGGCGTACGCGACCGACCGGTTGCGGTCGGTGAAGAGCCGCAGCACCACCAGCGGCCGGCGGACGCGGAGTTCGACGGCGAGGAAGCTGCCGAGCAGCGCCGCCGCGGCGGCGAAGGCGCCGAGGGCGAGCCCGTCGCCCCAGCTCTCTTCGGCGGTGCGGATGAAGGCGTAGACGAGCGAGGTCATGCCCAGGGTGGCGAGTAGCGCACCGAGGGCGTCGAACGGACCGCGCTGGCGCGGGGTTTCGTCGAGATGGCGGGGCGCGAGCCAGGCGATGGCCAGGCCCACGGGCAGGTTGATCAGGAAGACCCAGTGCCAGGACGCGAGATCGGTGAGCGCCCCGCCGAGGACCAGGCCGAGCGCCGAGCCGGCGCCGCTGATCGAGGCGAAGACGCTGAGCGCGCGGGCGCGTGGACGGCCCTCGGGGAAGGTGGTGGCGATCAGCGCGAGGGTGCTGGGCGCGGCGAGCGCGGCGGCGGCCCCCTGGGCGGTACGGGCGAAGAGCAGCCAGCCGCCGCTGGGCGCGAGGCCGGCGAGGAGAGAGGCGGCGGTGAAGGCGAGCACGCCGGTGACGAGCGCGCGGCGGCGGCCCATGCGGTCGCCTATGCGGCTGCCGAGAAGCAGCAGGCCGCCGAAGGCGAGGGTGTAGAGGTTGAGGATCCAGGACATCCGGGTCGGGGAGAAGCCCAGGTCGAGTGCGATGTCGGGAAGTGCGACGTTCACCACCGTGGCGTCGACCAGGAACATGAGCTGGGTGGCGACGATCGCGGTGAGCGCGAGCCCCGGGCGGGCGCCGCGGGGCTTCGGGCCCGGACCGCGGCTGCCGCGGTCCGTGGGCGTGCGCAGGGTTGTGGACACAGACGTGCCTTCCGGCAGAGAATGAAGTGGAGGGTAGCTCCGCTTCACTATACGGAGGGTGCCTCCGTTTCTGCAATGGCATTCTGGGCGGCAGCGCGGGGACGACGAAGGGTGGTGCCCATGGGAACGGTGCAGGGCCGGCCGATGCGCGCGGACGCACGCCGTAACTACGAACGCCTGCTCAGCGAGGCTGCGGCGGCCTTCGCCGAGCGCGGCGCGGACGCCTCGCTGGAGGAGATCGCGCGCCGTGCGGGCGTCGGCATCGGCACGCTGTACCGGCATTTCCCGGACCGCTTCGCACTCATGGGTGAGGTGTTCCAGACGCGGGTCGACGAGCTGAGCGCGACGGCGCGGGCGCTGGCGGCGGAGGCCGGCAGGACGCCGATGGGAGCGCTGACGGCGTGGATGCGGCGGTACGTGGACGTGTCCTCGACGATCCGCGGGGTCGCGGCGGCGCTGATGGACGAGGGCCTGATGGTCAACTGCAAGGAGCAGTTGCGCCAGACCGTCGACGCACTGGCCTCCCGCGCGCGGGAGGCCGGCGAGCTGCGCGGGGACGTCGCGCCGGACGACATCCTGCGGCTGACGAGCGCGATCGCCTACGCGGCGGAGAAGGCGTCGGCGAAGAACCCGGAGGACACCGAGGCGGCCGACCGCCTGCTGAACCTGGTCCTCGACGGCCTCCGCACCCGGCCCGCCTGACGGGGTCCGGGGCCCGGGAGGGGCCCGCGGCGCTTCCGCGGAGGGGGGCGGGCCCCGTCCGCGGGCGCCGCGGGCGCCGGGTCCGGGGACCCGGCGGGGCTCGTGAGGCCCCCCGCGCCGCTACCGGCGGCGGGGGGCCAGGTCCGCTACGCGGCCCTGGTCCGGCAGGGCCGCGGTGGCGCGCATGGCCGAGGCCGCGGACTGCGGCGTCCGGCGCTGACCCGGCAGTGGCACGCTCTCCTCTCCGCGCCGCCGCTCACCCCCGTGCCGGGGGTGACGGCGCGGTGCCGGGGGGCCGCCGTCACCGCCCGCCGGCTGCTCCGGACCCGCCACCGCGATCTGCACCCCCTGGTCCGCCAGGGCCTGCAGCTCGGTGACCGCGCGCTCGTCGTTCGGCGGCGGCTCGTCCGTGACCAGCCGCGTGATCACGTCGGTGGGCACCGTCTGGAACATCGTGTCGGTGCCCAGCTTGGAGTGGTCCGCGAGGACCACGACCTCCGCCGCGGCCTGCACCAGCGCCCGGTCGACGCTCGCCGAGAGCATGTTGGACGTGGACAGCCCGCGCTCGGCGGTCAGCCCGCTGCCGGAGAGGAACGCGCGCGAGACGCGCAGCCCCTGGAGCGACTGCTCCGCTCCGCTGCCCACCAGCGCGTAGTTGCTGCCGCGCAGCGTGCCGCCGGTCATGACGACTTCGACCCGGTTCGCGTGCGCGAGCGCCTGCGCGACGAGCAGGGAGTTGGTCACGACGGTCAGGCCGGGGATGCGCGCGAGCCGGCGGGCCAGCTCCTGCGTCGTCGTACCGGCACCGACGACGACGGCCTCGCCCTCCTCGACGAATCCCGCGGCGAGATCGGCGATCGCGGTCTTCTCCGCGGTCGCGAGATGTGATTTCTGTGGGAAGCCGGACTCACGGGTGAAACCGCCCGGGAGGACCGCCCCTCCGTGCCTTCGGTCCAGCAGCCCCTCGGCTTCCAGGGCGCGGACGTCACGGCGGACGGTCACCTCGGAGGTCTGTACGACTCGGGCAAGCTCTCGGAGCGATACGGCCCCATTGGCCCGCACCATTTCAAGGATCAACTGACGACGTTCTGCAGCGAACACGAAACCGACAGTAACGCCAAAGACCGTGTTCTTTCAGCCGCTTGCGTCGATGAGAAGAAATTGCCCCTCTACGACCTCTGCAGGTGGTATAAGCGCCCGGTTGCCCCCCGGCCGGGGCACCGGCTCCACCCGGTCCTGACCTAGTCGTCGCTCCCGGGCTTGCTGGCCTGGAGCTGCCGTGCGACCTCCGCGATCGACCCCGACAGCGAGGGATAGACGGTAAACGCCTTGGCGATCTGCTCGACGGTCAGATTGTTGTCGACGGCGATCGAAATGGGATGGATCAGCTCGCTGGCCCGCGGCGCGACCACCACGCCGCCCACCACGATCCCCGTGCCGGGGCGGCAGACCAGCTTCACGAACCCGTCCCGGACCCCTTGCATCTTGGCCCGCGGGTTGCGCAGCAGCGGCAGTTTCATCACCCGCGCATCAATGCGCCCCTCGTCCACGTCCGATTGCTGGTAACCCACCGTGGCAATCTCGGGGTCGGTGAACACATTCGCGGAGACCGTCTTCAGCCGCAGCGGCGCGACCGTCTCGCCGAGGAAGTGGTACATCGCGATCCGACCCTGCATCGCCGCCACCGAGGCGAGCGCGAACACGCCCGTGCAGTCGCCCGCCGCGTAGATGCCCGGCGCGCTCGTGCGCGACACCTTGTCGGTCCAGACATGCCCGGAGTCCGTCAGCCGCACCCCGGCCTCCTCCAGGCCGATGCCCCGGGTGTTGGGCACCGCGCCGACCGCCATCAGGCAGTGCGAACCGGTGATCACGCGGCCGTCGTCGAGCGTCACCTCGACCCGGTCCCCGACGCGCTTGGCGCTCTGCGCGCGCGAGCGGCTCATCACGTTCATGCCGCGGCGCCGGAAGACGTCCTCCAGCACCGCCGCCGCGTCCGGGTCCTCGCCGGGCAGCACCCGGTCGCGGCTGGAGACCAGCGTGACCCGCGAGCCGAGCGCCTGGTAGGCGCCCGCGAACTCCGCGCCGGTGACGCCGGAGCCGACGACGATCAGCTCCTCGGGCAGCTCGTCGAGGTCGTACACCTGCTTCCAGTTCAGGATCCGCTCGCCGTCGGGCTTCGCGTCGGGCAGCTCGCGCGGGCTGCCGCCCGTGGCGACCAGCACCGCGTCGGCGACCAGGTCCTCCGACTCCCCCACGACCCGGTTCACCCGGACCGAGCGCGAGCCGTCCGGGGCCTGCTGCGGCGAGACACTCGCCCAGCCGCCCACCACTCTGCCGCCCGCCCGCGTCACGTTCGCGGTGATGTCGTCGGACTGGGCCAGCGCCAGCCGCTTCACCCGGGCGTTGACCTTGCCCAGGTCCACGCCCACGACGCGGGCGGCCTGCTTGTCCGGTGGCGTGTCGTCCGCGACGATGATGCCCAGCTCCTCGTACGAGGAGTCGAAGGTCGTCATCACCTCCGCGGTGGCGATCAGCGTCTTCGACGGCACGCAGTCGGTGAGCACCGACGCACCGCCCAGGCCGTGGCAGTCCACGACCGTCACCTCCGCGCCGAGCTGCGCGGCGACGAGCGCCGCCTCGTACCCGCCGGGGCCACCACCGATGATCACGATCCGAGTCACGTACCCCATTGTCCCCCGCCGCGCCTGACAGCTCCCGCGCGGGGCCGTGGGTGCCCCAGTGGGGGGCCGCTTCTACGCGCGTAGGGGGTGACGGGCTAGGCTCGTCGCGTGAACGCATCCACTCCGCACGCCGCCCCCGACGCGGCGGCCGCAGCCGACCGCCTCCGCGAGCTCACCGGGGCCGAAACCCACGACGTCGCGCTCGTGATGGGCTCCGGCTGGGTGCCCGCGGCGGAAGCGCTGGGCGCGCCAGAGCACGAGCTGCGCATCACCGACCTGCCCGGCTTCCCGCCGCCCGCGGTGGAGGGCCACGCCGGGCGGATCCGCTCGTACCGGCTGGGCGGCAAACGGGCGCTGATCTTCCTGGGCCGTACGCACTTCTACGAGGGCCACGGCGTCGCCTCCGTGGCGCACGGCGTGCGCACGGCCGCGGCGGCGGGCTGCAAGACGGTGGTGCTCACCAACGGCTGCGGCGGGCTGCGCGAGGGCATGCGCCCCGGCCAGCCGGTGCTGATCGGCGACCACATCAACCTCACCGCGGCCTCCCCCATCGAGGGCGCGCGCTTCGTCGACCTGACGGACCTGTACTCGCCGCGGCTACGGGCGCTGTGCAAGCAGGTGGACCCCAGCCTGGAGGAGGGCGTCTACGCCCAGTTGCCGGGCCCCCACTACGAGACGCCGGCCGAGATCGAGATGCTCCGCCGCGCGGGCGCCGACCTGGTCGGCATGTCGACGGTCCTGGAGGCCATCGCGGCCCGCGAGGCGGGCGCCGAGGTGCTGGGGATCTCGCTGGTCACGAATCTGGCGGCGGGCATGACGGGCGAGCCGCTGAGCCACGAAGAGGTGCTGCAGGCCGGGCGCGACTCGGCGGCCCGGATGGGTGGCCTGCTGGCCGAGGTGCTGCGGCGGATGTGACGCTTCGGGCGGCACGCGCCGGGGCGTACGCCGCGACGGGCCGGGGACGGACGGAGAGGACCACAGTGACTGAGGACGGCGACCGGTGACCACGGACCCGAACGCGGACCCGAACGCGGGCGCCGCCGAAGAAGCCGCCGGAGACGGCGCGGGACTCGCCGCGGAGGACTCCGCGGGGGACCCCGCAGGGCTCACCGCGCGGGCCAGGGCATGGCTGGCGGAGGACCCCGACCCCGACACCCGGGCCGAACTCAAGGCCCTGCTGCGCGCGGACGACACCGCCGCCCTCGCCGACCGCTTCGCCGGCACGCTGCAGTTCGGCACCGCCGGGCTGCGCGGCGAGCTGGGCGCGGGGCCGATGCGGATGAACCGGGCCGTCGTCATCCGCGCCGCGGCGGGGCTGGCCGCGTACCTGAACGACCAGGGCGCGGGCGGCGGCCTGGTGGTCGTCGGCTACGACGCCCGGCACAAGAGCCACGCCTTCGCCGAGGACACCGCCGCCGTCATGACCGGCGCCGGCTTCCGGGCCGCGGTCCTGCCCCGCCCGCTGCCGACGCCGGTGCTGGCCTTCGCCATCCGCCACCTCGGCGCCGTCGCCGGGGTCACCGTCACCGCCAGCCACAACCCGCCGCGCGACAACGGCTACAAGGTCTACCTCGGCGGAGGTTCGCAGATCGTCCCGCCCGCCGACGCCGCGATCGCCGCGGCCATCGCGGCGGTGGGCCCGCTCGCGGAGGTGCCCCGTCCGGCGGGCGGCTGGGAGGTGCTGGGCGAGGAGGTCGTGGAGGCGTACCTCGACCGGGCCGCCACGGTCGTCGCCGCGGGCGGCGCCCGGAAGGTACGCACCGTGCACACCGCGCTGCACGGCGTCGGCGGCGCCACCCTCGCCGCCGCGTTCACCCGCGCCGGCTTCCCGGCCCCGGTGCCGGTCGGGGCGCAGGCGGAGCCCGACCCGGATTTCCCGACCGTCGCCTTCCCCAACCCGGAGGAGCCGGGCGCGATGGACCTGGCGTTCGCCGCGGCCCGCTCGGCGGATGCGACGGGTTCGCCGGTGGACGTGATCATCGCCAACGACCCCGACGCGGACCGCTGCGCGGTGGCCGTACCGGACGCGGAGGCCGCCGCGGGCTGGCGGATGCTGCGCGGCGACGAGGTCGGCGCGCTGCTGGCCACGCACCTTGTACGCACACGGGCCACCGGCACCTTCGCCGCGTCCATCGTCTCGTCCTCCCTCATGGGCCGGATCGCCCGGGCCGCGGGCCTGCCGTACGAGGAGACGCTGACCGGCTTCAAGTGGCTGGCCCGGGTCGACGGCCTGCGCTACGCCTACGAGGAGGCCCTCGGCTACTGCGTCGACCCGGAAGGCGTCCGCGACAAGGACGGCATCACGGCGGCCCTGCTCGTCGCCGAACTCGCCGCCGGGCTGAAGGCCGCCGGCCGCACGGTGCAGGACCTGCTGGACGACATCGCGGTGGAGCACGGCCTGCACGCCACGGACCAGCTCTCCGTCCGCGTGGAGGACCTGGACGTGATCGCGACGGCGATGCGCCGCCTGCGCGAGTCCCCGCCGGCGTCGGCGGCCGGGCTGCGGGTGACGCGGGCCGAGGACCTCTCGGCCGGCACCCCGGCCCTCCCTCCGACGGACGGCCTCCGCTACACCCTGGCCGGCGACACGGCCCGCGGCGTGGAGGGGGCCCGGGTGATCGTGCGCCCGAGCGGCACCGAACCGAAGCTGAAGTGCTACCTGGAGGTGGTGGTCCCGGTCGCGCACGGCCACAACGGCCTCCCGGCGGCGCGGGCGACGGCGACGGCGGTGCTGGCGGAGCTGAAGGCGGACCTCTCGGCGGCGGCCGGCCTCTGACACCGCGCCGGGGGGGCGGCGCGGCGGCCGATGCCCCCGACCGGAGTCCGCCGGGGACCGGGCTTCAGCCGGCGGCGATGACGACGATCAACGCCACGGTCCCCGCGACCGCCGGGGCCAGGATCTCGTACGCCCAGCGCACCGACACCGGCCCCTGTGCGCCCTCGCGGTCCGCGTACATGTGCGCCAGCTCGCGCAGCTCGCGGATCGACTTGTCGGCCGTCGGCGTCAGGTCGCCGGCCCCCGTGTCCAGGTCGCCGGAGCCCGTGCCCCCGGGGCGGCGCATGGCCGGGTCCGTCAGGGCCGTGCGGCTGGACGGGGTGAACAGCCCGCCGCCGGCCGCGCGGTCGCGGCGGCGGTTGGCCTTCTTGCGGGCGCGCAGGGAGACGGGGATGGCCCACATCTGGTATGTCGCGTCCTCGGTGACGACCTCGCTGGAGTAGCCCGCCCGGATCTCCTCGACGCGCCCCCACGGCACCACGATCGTGCGGAACGGGTTGCGCACCCGCAGCCGCTCCTCGCCCGCATACACCACCGGCCGCAGCGTCAGCGACACCACCATCGGCACCCCGGCGACCAGCGCGGCAGCGGCGGCCGCCCGTGCCTGCCCGCCGCCGCGGACCAGGGCGTCGACACCGAGCCAGCCGCCGAGGGCGAGCAGCAGCACGCCGGCGGCGATGCCGGCGACGGAGCGGTAGGCGCGGTCGGCGTACTTCGGCCGGGCGGCCGGGGTGTCCTTGCTCATGCCGCCGATTGTGCCCGACGGCCCCGATGCGGACATCGCACCGGTATTGCGGTCCCGCATCGATCCGCCGGGAGCGGATGCCCACTCCCGGGGACGCTACGCGGGTAGATATGCTCGGGTGGTGACCATGTCCCGCATACCCCTCGCAGCCGCGGGCCCCCCGGCGTCCCTCGCGGACGTGACGGCCTCCGACGGCGCGCTCCGCCGCTTCCTGCACGGTCTGCCCGGTGTCGACCCGGTCGGGCTGGAGGCCCGTGCCGCCGCCCTGGGCACCCGCTCCATCAAGACCACGGCCAAGGCGTACGCCCTGGATCTGGCGGTCTCGATGATCGACCTGACGACGCTGGAGGGCTCCGACACCCCCGGCAAGGTCCGCTCGCTGTGCGCCAAGGCCCGTACGCCGGACCCCACGGACCGTACGACGCCCGAGGTCGCGGCCGTCTGCGTCTACCCGGACCTGGCCGCCGTCGCCGCCGAGGCGCTGGCCGGATCCGGCGTCAAGGTCGCCTCGGTGGCCACCGCCTTTCCCTCCGGCCGGGCGGCGCTGGAGGTGAAGCTCGCCGACACCCGGGCGGCGCTGGCCGCGGGCGCGGACGAGATCGACATGGTCATCGACCGCGGCGCGTTCCTCGCCGGCCGCTATCTGGAGGTCTACGAGCAGATCCGCGCGGTGCGGGAGGCCGCCGCCGGGGCCCGGCTGAAGGTGATCTTCGAGACCGGCGAGCTGTCCACGTACGACAACATCCGGCGGGCGAGCTGGCTGGGCATGCTGGCCGGCGCCGACTTCATCAAGACCTCGACCGGCAAGGTCGGCGTGAACGCCACCCCCGCCAACACCCTGGTCCTGCTCGAAGCCGTACGGGACTACCGCGCGGCCACCGGCGTGCAGGTCGGCGTGAAGCCCGCGGGCGGCATCCGTACGGCCAAGGACGCGGTGAAGTTCCTGGTGCTCGTCAACGAGACGGCCGGGGACGACTGGCTGGACAACCGCTGGTTCCGCTTCGGCGCCTCCAGTCTGCTCAACGACCTGCTCATGCAGCGGCAGAAGCTGCGCACCGGCCGCTACTCCGGCCCCGACTACGTGACCGTGGACTAGAGGGGGACCGAGATCGCATGACCACTGATCACCAGCTCTTCGCGTACGCGCCGGCGCCCGAGTCCCGCTCGATCGTCGACATCGCGCCCAGCTACGGCCTGTTCGTCGACGGCGAGTTCACCGAGGCCGCCGACGGCAGGGTCTTCAAGTCCGTCGCCCCGGCCACCGAGGAGGTGCTCTCCGAGGTCGCACGGGCCGGTGAGGCCGACGTGGACCGGGCCGTGGCCGCCGCCCGGCGGGCGTTCACGTCCTGGTCGGCGCTGCCCGGCGCGGAGCGCGGCAAGTACCTGTTCCGTATCGCCCGCATCCTCCAGGAGCGCTCGCGCGAGCTGGCGGTCCTGGAGACCCTGGACAACGGCAAGCCGATCCGCGAGACCCGGGACACCGACCTCCCGCTGGTCGCCGCGCACTTCTTCTACTACGCCGGCTGGGCCGACAAGCTCGGCTACGCCGGCTACGGCCCGGATCCGAAGCCGCTGGGCGTCGCCGGCCAGGTCATCCCGTGGAACTTCCCGCTGCTGATGCTCGCCTGGAAGATCGCCCCGGCGCTGGCCTGCGGCAACACCGTGGTGCTCAAGCCGGCCGAGACCACCCCGCTGTCCGCGCTGTTCTTCGCCGACATCTGCCGCCAGGCCGGGCTGCCCAAGGGCGTGGTCAACATCCTCCCCGGCTACGGGGACGCCGGCGCGGCGCTCGTCGCGCACCCGGACATCGACAAGGTCGCGTTCACCGGCTCGACGGCCGTCGGCAAGGAGATCGCCCGGTCCGTCGCCGGCACGGACAAGCGGCTCACGCTGGAACTCGGCGGCAAGGGCGCCAACATCGTCTTCGACGACGCGCCGGTCGACCAGGCCGTCGAGGGCATCGTCGGCGGCATCTTCTTCAACCAGGGCCAGGTGTGCTGCGCCGGCTCCCGGCTGCTGGTGCAGGAGTCGGTGGCCGACGAGGTGCTGGAGGCGCTGAAGCGGCGGCTGGCCACGCTGCGCCTCGGCGATCCGCTGGACAAGAACACCGACATCGGCGCCATCAACTCCGCCGAGCAGCTCGCCCGGATCACGGAACTGGCGGACGCCGGGGCCGCGGAGGGCGCGGAACGCTGGACGGCTCCGTGCGAACTGCCCGGCAGCGGCTACTGGTTCGCGCCGACGCTCTTCACCGGCGTGACGCAGGCGCACCGCATCGCGCGGGAGGAGATCTTCGGCCCGGTGCTGTCGGTGCTGACGTTCCGTACCCCCGCCGAGGCGGTCGCCAAGGCCAACAACACGCCCTACGGGCTCTCCGCCGGGGTGTGGACGGAGAAGGGCTCGCGGATCCTGGCGATGGCCGACCGGCTGCGCGCCGGCGTCGTGTGGGCGAACACGTTCAACAAGTTCGACCCGACCTCGCCCTTCGGCGGCTACAAGGAGTCGGGCTTCGGCCGCGAGGGCGGTCGCCACGGGCTGGAGGCTTACCTGCGATGACACAGGCGGATGCGAGGCTGTCGGTCCACAAGACCTACAAGCTGTACGTGGGCGGGAAGTTCCCCCGCTCGGAGAGCGGGCGGGTGTACGAGGTGTCCGACGCGAAGGGCCGCCGGCTCGCCAACGCGCCCCGGTCGTCGCGCAAGGACGCCCGTGACGCGGTGGTCGCCGCCCGCAAGGCCGTCGCCGGCTGGTCCGGCGCCACGGCGTACAACCGCGGCCAGGTCCTCTACCGGGTGGCCGAGATGCTGCAGGGGCGGCGCGAACAGTACGTCGCGGAGGTCGCCGACGCCGAAGGGCTGTCGAAGGCCAAGTCGGGGGCGCAGGTGGACGCGGCGATCGACCGCTGGGTCTGGTACGCGGGCTGGACCGACAAGGTCGCCCAGGTCACCGGCGGCGGAAACCCGGTCGCCGGGCCGTACTTCAACCTCTCCGCACCCGAGCCGACGGGCGTCGTGGCGATCGTGGCGCCCCAGGAGTCGGCGCTGCTGGGGCTGGTGTCCGTGCTCGCCCCGGTGATCGCCACGGGCAACGCTGCGGTGGTCGTCGCCGCCGAGGAGCGCCCGCTGCCGGCGCTGTCGCTGGCGGAGGTGCTGGCCACGTCGGACGTGCCGGGCGGTGTCGTCAACGTGCTCTCGGGGCGTACGGCCGAGATCGCGCCGACGCTGGCCGCGCACCAGGACGTCAACGCCATCGACCTGACGGGCGCGGACGCGGAGCTGGCGCGGGAGCTGGAGGTCGCGGCGGCGGACAACCTGAAGCGGGTGCTCCGTCCCGCGCCGCCGTACGACTGGACGGCGGATCCGGGGACGGGCCGGCTGACGGCGTTCCTGGAGACCAAGACGGTCTGGCACCCGACGGGCAGCCTGGGCGTGAGCGGCTCGGCGTACTGACGGCCTCCGGCCGGGGCCGCGGCGGGCGTACGCGACGAGGGCGCGGAGGGCACGACCACGCCGTGGCGCCCCTGCCCTTCGCACGGCGCCGCGGGCTCAGGGGCGCCGTCCACCTCCCGCCGCCCGCGCGCCCGCGGCCGGGCCTCCGCATGGGCGCGCCGGGCGCCGCGGCTGCCGTGCCCCCGGCCCGCGCGGCACCCGTACCGCGTACACGAGCCGGGGCCGGACGCACCCCCCGCGCGTCCGGCCCCGGCTCGTCCCCCGTGCTCCCCCGAGTCCTCCGGCGCCCCCGGCCCCGTACGGTCTCGCGGTTCTCCCCCGATCCCCCGTTATCCCCCGGTTTCCCCCGTTTTTCCCCTCCCGTGGCCCGAGGTCCCCCCGTCCCCGGTCATCGGCCCGTCAGGCCACGAGCTCCTCGAACGACTCCTCCCGGTCCCGCCCGAAGCTCAGCGCCTCGTCGTCGCGCAGCCGGCGCAGGGAGCGCCAGATGCTGCTCTTGACGGTGCCCACGCTGATCCCCAGCACGTCGGCGATCTCCGGGTCGGTCCTGCCCTCGTAGTAGCGCAGCACGAGCATCGTGCGCTGCATCTCGGGCAGCCGCGCCAGCGCCTGCCAGAGCACCGTGCGCAGCTCCGTGCCGCGCATGGCGTCCGACTCCCCCGGCGCCTCGGGGAGTTCCTCGGTCGGGTACTCCGCGAGCTTGCGCCGGCGCCAGGCACTGATGTGCAGGTTCGTCATCGTGCGGCGGAGGTAGCCCCCCACCGCGGCCTTGTCGCTGATCCTGTCCCACGCCCGGTAGGTGGAGAACAGCGCGCTCTGCAGCAGGTCCTCCGCCTCGAACCGGTCGCCGGTCAGGTGGTAGGCGGTGGCGTACAGAGAGGCGCGCCGCTCGGCGACGTAGGCGGTGAACGCCGCGGTGCTGTCAGCCTCCGCGGCGGTCCCGGCCTGCGTGCCGACCGTTTCCCCCGGCACCTCTCCGTACGCCCTCTTCTTTCCCCCGTCCCCCCCGGTGTCCCCCCCCGGGTCCGCGGCCGGTCCGGTCCCCACCGGCATGGTGCCGGTCCCCCCGGGGCCCGTGCTGCCCGCGATCGCGACCATGTACGAAGGACGACGCCCGGTGCCGCGACCACACCCCCGAGCGTTCGCGGCACCGGACTCACCCGACCCGCGCGAGGCGCGGGCGGGAGCCAGCCCTTCGGCACTCCCCCCCTTGGCGTGCAGGCGTGTGTGAACCGCTGCGCCGGTGGTGCTGTCGTGCAGTGCGTTCATCTCACGCCCCCGTCGGTGGAGTCTGCTTCGGTCGGCCCTGCTGTGCCGGGCTTGCCCGACGTCCAAAATCCTGGCGGCCCGACTTCATCGCGCTGTCCGCCGACTGTCACAGGCGTGCAACAGGGGCCGCCGCCCCTGACACCGGCCTTTTCCACAGGCCGTGATGACGCCGAACTCGCCCCTTCCGGCGCTCCCTGCCAGAATGACCCGCGTGCCTTCTCTGTTGCTGATCGAGGACGACGACGCCATCCGCACGGCGCTGGAGATGTCCCTCTCCCGCCAGGGCCACCGCGTGACCACCGCGGCGACCGGTGAGGACGGGCTCAAGCTGCTGCGCGAGCAGCGGCCCGACCTGATCGTGCTGGATGTGATGCTGCCGGGCATCGACGGCTTCGAGGTGTGCCGGCGTATCCGCCGCACCGACCAGTTGCCGATCATCCTGCTGACCGCGCGCAGCGACGACATCGACGTGGTGGTCGGGCTGGAGTCGGGCGCCGACGACTATGTGGTCAAGCCCGTGCAGGGACGGGTGCTGGACGCCCGGATCCGCGCGGTGCTGCGCCGCGGCGAGCGGGAGACGACCGACTCGGCCACCTTCGGCAACGTCGTGATCGACCGCTCGGCCATGACCGTCACCAAGGACGGCGAGCATCTGCAACTCACGCCGACGGAGCTGCGGTTGCTGCTGGAGCTGAGCCGCCGGCCCGGCCAGGCGCTCTCCCGCCAGCAGTTGCTGCAACTGGTCTGGGAGCACGACTACCTGGGCGACTCCCGGCTGGTCGACGCCTGCGTCCAGCGGCTGCGCGCGAAGGTCGAGGACGTGCCGTCCGCACCGACCCTCATCAAGACCGTTCGCGGCGTGGGCTACCGGCTGGATCCGCCCTCGTGAGTCCGGGCCCCGCCGACGCGCCGGGGCGGCAGGGGCTCGTACGCGGCTGGGCGGCGGGACTGCTGCGCTGGATCAGCCTGCGACTCCGCCTGGTCATCGTGTTCGCGCTGGTGGCCCTGGTCTCGGCGGTGTCGGTGGCCGGCATCGCGTACTGGCTCAACCGGGATTCGGTGCTCACCCGCACCCAGGACGCGTCGCTGAAGGACTTCCGGGAGTCGCTGCAGGACGAGAGCGGCGAGCTGGACCTGCGGTCCGGCTGCACCGACCTCGCCAAGGCCGCGCGCCGGCTGTCGAGCACGACGCAGAACTTCGACGTCATACTCATCTCCGGCGGCGAGAGCGGCGTCGGCGAGCCGGGCTGCATGGAGCGCTCCGACCCGTCGTTCACGCTGCACGACGTGCCGGAGACCCTGAAGACGGCGGTCGACCAGCGGCGCCAGGACAGCAAGTGGCCGTACCACCTGTACTGGCAGCGGGTGACGATGGACGGCACGCCGTATCTCGTCGGCGGCGCCCGGGTGATCGGCACCGACTGGACCGGCTACATGTTCAAGTCCCTGGACCCCGAGCGCCGGGACCTCAACTCGCTGGCCTGGTCCCTGGGCATCGCCACCGGGCTGTCCCTCATCGGCTCCGCACTGCTCGCGCAGGGCGCCGCCTCCACGGTGCTCCGGCCCGTCCAGCGGCTCGGCGAGGCGGCGCGGCGGCTCGGCGAGGGCAAGCTCGACACCCGGCTGCGGGTGACCGGCACCGACGAGCTGGCCGATCTGTCGCGGACGTTCAACCAGACCGCGGAGCGACTGCAGCAGCGGGTGGAGGAGTTGAGCGAACGGGAGAAGTCCAGCCGGCGGTTCGTGGCGGACATGTCGCACGAGCTGCGGACGCCGCTGACCGCGATGACCGCGGTGTCCGAGGTGCTGGAGGAGGAGCAGGAGAACCTCGACCCCATGATCGCGCCCGCGGTACAGCTCGTCGTGCAGGAGACCCGGCGGCTCAACGACCTGGTGGAGAACCTGATGGAGGTGACCCGCTTCGACGCCGGCACCGCCCGGCTCGTCCTCGACGACGTCGACGTCGCCGACCAGGTCACCGCCTGCATCGACGCCCGCGCCTGGCTGGACGCGGTGGAACTGGACGCCGACCGCGGCATCGTCGCGCGCCTGGACCCGCGGCGCCTCGACGTGATCCTCGCCAACCTCATCGGCAACGCGCTCAAGCACGGCGGCTCCCCCGTGCGGGTGTCGGTGCACACCACGGCGGACGCGCCCACCGCCGGCGATCTGCTGATCGAGGTCAAGGACAACGGCCCCGGCATCCCGGCCGAGGTGCTGCCGCACGTCTTCGACCGGTTCTACAAGGCCGACACCGCACGGCCGCGCTCCGACGGCAGCGGCCTCGGGCTGTCCATCGCGGTGGAGAACGCCCGGATCCACGGCGGTACGATCACCGCGGCCAACGACCCGGCGGGCGGGGCGGTGTTCACGCTGCGGCTGCCGCGGGACTCGTCGGCGGCGGCGGAGGCCCTGGAGCAGGAGGACGAGTGAGGGCGGCAGCCTCGAACCGGCCGGTCTTCGCGGCCCTAGCGGCGATCGCCGTGGCCGCCGTCGCGCTGGTGGCCACCGGGTGCGGGATCCGGCCCACGTCGGTGCCCGTGGACGCGGGCAGCGCCCCGTCGCGGGCGGAGTGTGCGCCGGGCGGCCCGTCGCCGGCGGCGAGCGCGGCGGACGGCGAGACCCTGCGGACGGTGTACCTGGTGTGCGGGGCGCGGCTGGCGCCCGTGCCCCGGAGCGTCCCCGGCGACCTGACCGGCACCGCTCTGGCGGCGCGGCTGCTCGCGGAGCTGGAGCGGGACCCGGCCGACGAGGAAGAGCGGGCCGGCTACTCCACCGCCGTCTCCGGGCTGCGGGTGCGGGACGGGCACCCCGGGGACCCGGCGGGAACGGTCCGGCTCAGCCGTGACCCGCACGGGCTGGGCTCCCCGACGCTGGCGCAGCTCGTCTGCACGTACGCGACGGGCCAGGAGCGTACGGCGGTGCTGGCGGGCCCCGGCGCGGACGACCCTCCGTACACGTACCGCTGCACCGACGACGCGCTGAGGGCACCCGAGAACACCGTGGGCGAGCCCGCCACCTGAGCGTTTCCGGTCCGCGGCGGGCCCGGTCACCGGAACCGCACTCCGACGGCGGATGACGGGAACCGTACGGGTCGGTAGCGGCGTCCTTGCCTGCGTGCAGCGCCATGCGACGGGCGGTACGGCCGCCCTGAGATTCCGGGTGGCCGGCGTTGTCCTCCTAGTCCTGCATCTGATCGCAGTCTGGTGGTTTACGCTCCGCCCCAACGCCGTGCCGTGGGTTGACGCGGCGAATCTGCGACCGCTCACCACGATCCGGGCGGAGTTCGACGACGACCCCTGGTCCGCGCTGCGGTACACCGTCGAGTCGCTGCTCGTGCTGGCCCCCGCGGGGGTACTCCTGCCGTTGATCCGCGGGCGGCTCACCGCATCGGTGATCGGCTCCTTCACCCGTACCGTCTTCGCCGGCTCGATGCTGGCGCTGGTCGTCGAACTGCTGAAGACCACGGTGCCGGGGCAGGTCGCGAACGTGGACACGATGCTGCTCTACATCCTGGGGATAGCGCTGGCGCATCTGGCGGTCGTCCCGGCCACGCGGTCGTGGCTGCGCAGACGGCACCCGGCGGGCCGGGCGGCGGGTACGGCGCACGCGGAGGAGGCGGCCGGTACGGAGCGGGCGGGCGAGGGGCGGGCCGACCGTGCGAAGGACGGAAAGGCTCAGGGCACGACCCCGAGGATCACCAGGGTCGAGATCGCCCCCTAGAGCGACGTTTCATCCGGCTTGTGTGCCTACGGTGGAATCACCGGCCCACACGACGCGGGCCGCGAACGCCGACCCGAGGGGTGACACAGCCATGGCCCTGCCGATGAGACCGCGTGACGGCCGGATGATCGCCGGGGTGTGCGCGGGCCTGGCCCGGCACTTCGGCACGACCCCCACCACGGTGCGGGTGATCTTCCTGGTGTCCTGCCTGCTGCCGGGCCCGCAGTTCCTGCTCTACCTGGTGCTGTGGGTGATGATGCCCGGCGAGGAGAAGACGCACAGCCCGGCCTGGTGAGGACGGACTCCGACGACACGAAGCCGGGGCCGGCATCCGCTGCGGATGCCGGCCCCGGCTCGTCGTGCGTACGGCAGTCAGGCCGGCAGGGTGCCCGCGGGGAGCACGCCGGTCACGGCGCCGAGCCGGCCGAGGCCCGGCGGCTGGGCATGGGCGGTGCCCTTGTTGCCGTTCAGGTGGGAGCCGGTGGCCGACGCCAGCGGGGAGGTCAGCTGACCGACCGGGTCGGGCAGACCGGGGACGGTCGTGGCGGAGGCGGTACCGGCCGCGGCGGCGGCGAAGGCGGCGCCGAGCAGTGCGGTACCGACGATCTTGCGGGTCTTCATGGGATTCAGGTCCTCGTCCTTGCGGATGTCGAGCGGCAGGGGGAAACGCTGCCAGCCCGGCATCACCGCGGCAAAGGCCGCCCCGCCGCCCGGAAATTGGCCCGTACGGCCCCATCCGCGGATCGTAGGACCATCGCCACACGGCCGGGCGGGCGTCCCCCTGCGCAGGTCAGAGCCGATCGGGGCCGGTCAGTGGAAGAGCCACTCCGACTTCAGCCCGGCGTATCCGGGCTTGATGACCTCGTTGATCATCGCCAGCCTTTCATCGAAAGGAATGAAGGCCGACTTCATGGCATTGACGGTGAACCACTGCATGTCGTCCAGCGTGTAGTGGAACGTACGCACCAGTTCCTCGAACTCGCGGCTCATGCTCGTGCCGCTCATGAGCCGGTTGTCGGTATTGACCGTGGCGCGGAAGTAGAGCCGGCGCAGCAGCCCGATGGGGTGCTCGGCGTACGAGGCGGCGGCGCCGGTCTGAAGGTTGGACGTCGGGCACAGCTCCAGCGGGATCCGCTTGTCGCGCACGTACGCCGCCAGCCGGCCGAGCTTGACGGTGCCGTCCTCGGAGACGTGGATGTCGTCGATGATCCGTACGCCGTGGCCGAGCCGGTCGGCGCCGCACCACTGCAGCGCCTGCCAGATCGACGGCAGGCCGAACGCCTCGCCGGCGTGGATGGTGAAGTGGTTGTTCTCGCGCTTGAGGAACTCGAAGGCGTCGAGGTGGCGGGTGGGAGGGAAGCCGGCCTCGGCGCCGGCGATGTCGAAGCCGACGACGCCCAGATCGCGGTAGCGGTTGGCGAGTTCGGCGATCTCCAGCGAGCGGGCGGCGTGCCGCATGGCGGTGAGCAGCGCGCCGACGCGGATGCGGTGCCCGGCGGCGTGCGCGCGCCGCTCGCCCTCCCGGAAGCCCTCGTTGACCGCCTCCACCACCTGCTCCAGGCTCAGCCCGTCCTGGAGGTGCTGCTCGGGGGCGTAGCGCACCTCGGCGTACACGACGCCGTCGGCGGCCAGGTCCTCGGCACACTCGGCGGCGACCCGCACCAGCGCGTCCCGGGTCTGCATCACGGCGCAGGTGTGGGTGAAGGTCTCCAGATAGCGCTCCAGCGACCCGGAGTCGGCGGCCTCCCGGAACCAGTCGCCCAGCTTCGCCGGGTCGCTCTCCGGCAGCCCGGAGTAGCCGGTCTCGCGGGCGATGTCGACGACGGTGCCGGGGCGGAGGCCGCCGTCGAGGTGGTCGTGGAGCAGCACCTTGGGCGCACGCCGGATCCGCTCGGCGTCCGGCACCGCCGCCCCCCGCCCCACCCCGGCCACCGCGTCCCTGCCCTTGTCGTCCGCCATGCGGCACCCCTCTCTCGTCACGATTTGCGCCATCCTACGCGCGTAGAGACGGCCGATGGCGGTGCCCGACGGTGCCCGGCGGCGGGCGCCGACCCCGGGTGCCGCGGCGGCGGGCGGACCGGCGCGGGGCGGCGGAGGCGCTTAGTGGCCGCGGCGCGGGCCCGCAGCCGGGGCGCTCGGCCGTGCGCGGGCGCCCCGGCGCAGCGCGCCGGGTTGAGCGGCCTGTCGCGGTGCCCGTCCCGTCAGGCGGTCCCGTCCGGCGCGGCAAGGCGGCGTCTGCCTCCGCCAGGGCCGGGGAGGCCATACGGCGGCGGCGATGCGGTGGTGACGGCGCGGGACGGCGGCCGGCCGGGGCGCTCGCCGGTGCACTGGGCGCCGCGGCACAGCGCGGCGGAGACGCGGTCGTGGCCGCGGCCCGGGACGGCGGCCGGGGCGCTCGGCCGCGCGCGGGCGCGGCGGCGCGCTTGCGTTCGGGCGGGTGGCATCAACCCCGGGCCCTCGGTGTCCTTGTCGCGACGGGGCGGCTTGCCGCGGACCCCGGCGGGGCGTGTCCGGGCGCCGCCAGCGGGGCGACGCGCGTCGCGGTGAGGGCCGGAGCGCGGGCGGGGCGGAGGGGTCGCCTGCGGGAGCACCGTGTCGGGGCGTCACCCCCGGGCGCCGGGAGCCGGGCCCGGGCGTTCCCCCGGCGGACCGCCGGGGTGCGTGCGTGCGCACTCTGCGGGACCCGTCGCCGGGGTACGAGCACCCCCGTCCGCCGCCGGTGCGGACGGGTAACTGCCCCCGGGCGCCAGGCCGGTCGGGGTTCCGGGTGGTGCAGACCACTGGGCATGGAGGCAGGGCATCTGGAATCGTGCTGCCATGCCCGAGAAGACCAGCGTGAACCGCCCCGCCCGGCTCGGACGTGCCACCGGGGCGCCCTCCGCGCAGGCGGTGGCGCTGCTGCTGCCCGCGGGCGAGGGGGAGAGCAGCCGGCGGCCGTCGCCGTTCGCCGCCGCCTCCGTGTGGTCGCTGGCCCGCCGGCTCACGCGCGCCGGTCGCGGCGAAGGGCTCGTCGCGCACACCGTGCACTACCGCTGCCGGGGCTGGAACGGCGAGGCGGCGGACGCCGCGCAGGATGCGGAGTGGGCGCTGGAGGAGGTCGTACGGCGGTACGGGGACGTGCCCGTGGCGCTGGTCGGCACCGACGTCGGCGGCCGGGCCGCGCTGCGCGCCGCCGGGCACGAAGCGGTCGTCTCGGTGCTGGCGCTGGCGCCGTGGCTGCCGGACGCGCAGGCGGCGGACGCCGAGCCGGTACGGCAGTTGAGCGGGCGCACCGTGCTGCTCGTGCACGGCACGGACGACGCGCGCACGGACCCGGACCTGTCGTACCGGCTGGCGGTACGGGCGAAGAAGGCCAACAGGGACGTGTGCCGCTTCGAGGTGCACTCCGACGGCCACGGACTCCATCAGCACCGGCCCGAAGTCCTCGCCCTGGCCGCCGACTTCGTCAGGGGCTCGCTCTTCGGCCGCCCGTACAGCCGGCCGCTGGCCGACGCGCTCGCCGCACCCCCGCCGATCGGCCTGCGGATGCCGCTGGCGGCGGGCTTCGCACCGGCATAGAGCCCGCCACGACGAACGCCGAAAGCCGCGCGGGCACCCGACGCCACGCACACGCCAGACGCCCGGCGGGCACCGGACGCGGGCAGGCACCGGAAACCGGGCGGACACCGAGCCGGAAGAACGCCGGAAGCCGGACGCACAGGACACCGAACGCCGAGCCCACGCCGCGCCGGACCACGCCGGAACACCGGAAGCCGGACGCGCGCGAGCCGGGCGCCGGGGCGGCGCCGGCTGCTGACCGGGCGGCCGTCGCGAGCCGCCCCGCTGTCCCGGCGGGCACCTCGCCGAGCGGCCCACCGTGCAGGGGAGCACCACCCGGCGCAGGGCACGCCGTGTGGAGCCCTCCGGCCCCGCGCCGAGCGGTCCCGCGCCGAGCGGTCCCGCGCCGAGCGGCCCCGCGCAGCGGCCCTCAGCCCGCCAGCAACTGCCCCCGACGTCCCAGCAGAAACCGCCGGAACGCCCCCACCGGCGCGCTCTCCTGCTGCCCCGCCACCCACGCGACCCCGATCTCCCGCACCGCCCGTGGCGCCGTGACGTCCAGTTCCACCACCCCCGGTCGCGGTACCGCGGGCGGCGGCAGCAGCGCGACGCCGAGACCCGCCGCGACCAGCCCGCGGATCGTCTCCGCCTCCTCCCCCTCGAACGCGATCCGCGGCACGAACCCCGCCTGCGCGCACAGTTCCTCCATCATCCGCCGCATCCCGTAGCCGGGCTCCAGCGTCACGAACGGGTCCTCCGCCACCTCCGCGAGCCGGATCCGGCGGCGGCCGGCGAGCCGGTGGTCGTCCGGGACGACGAGCCGGAGGCGCTGCGCGTCGAGGCGCCGCGCCTCCAGGTCCGGCGCGTCCGGCACCGGCGAGGTGAGGCACAGGTCCAACTCGCCGGCCCGCAGCCGCTGCAGCATCCACTCGCCGTAGTTCTGCACCAGCGCGAAGCGCACCCGCGGATGGTCCTTGCGGAACTCCCGCAGCAGCCCCGGCACGGTCTCGGAGCCGAGGGTGTGCAGGAAGCCGAAGGCGACCTTGCCCGTCTCGGGGTGCGCGTCGGCGCGTACGGCCTCGGCCCCGCGGGCGACCTCGGCCAGCGCGCGGTCCGCGTACGCGAGGAAGTCGCGGCCCGCGGTCGTCAGCGACAGCGTGCGCCCGCGGCGGGCGAAGAGCGCGACCCCCAGGTCGGCTTCGAGCCGCACCATCGCCCGGCTCAGCGTCGGCTGCGGCACACCGAGCGATCGGGCGGCGCGCGTGACGTGCTCCTCGCGCGCGACCGCCGCGAACTGCGCGAGCCGGGGCGCGAGCACCGCGCCCCACTCCTCCGGCTCGCCCGCCGAGATGTCTTCCCGATGACGGAGCCGTGACATCGGCCTCCGCGACCTCTGCTCATGCACCACGGCATCGATTATCGCCGTTTTCCGCATTGGACGCATGAGCGGGAGGCCCCGTACGTTTCTTGTCATGCCCTCCGATACCGGGGCGCTTACGCACCCTGTGAGCGCCCTCACCGATGTGCCTGCCAAGCACGCCCCCGGCGAGTCCGGCTACCGCCGCGTCCTCCTGGCGCTCTTCGCCGCCGGCGTCGCCACCTTCACGCTCCTGTTCTCCACCCAGGCCCTGCTGCCCACCCTCTCCGCGGACCTCGGCGTCAGCCCCGGCGCCGCCAGTTGGACCGTCTCCGCCACCACCGCCGCCCTCGCACTGGCCGTGCTGCCGCTCAGTGCCGTCTCCGAACGGTTCGGCCGGCAGCGGACGATGACGTGGTCGCTGACGGCGGCCGTGCTGCTGGGTCTTGCGATGCCGTTCGCGCCGGACCTGGGTGCGCTCATCGCGCTGCGCACGCTCCAGGGCGCGGCGATCGCGGGGATCCCGGCGTCGGCCATCGCGTTCATCGCCGAGGAGGTACGGGCCCGGGCGGTGATCGGCGCCGTGGGGCTGTTCGTCGCGGGCAACAGCATCGGCGGGATGGCCGGCCGCATCCTCACCGGCTGGACGGCGGACGCCTGGGGCTGGCGCACGGCGCTGGCCGCCGTCGCCGTGGTCTCCGTGCTCTGCGCGGTCGCCTTCCGCGCGCTGCTGCCGCGCGCCCGGCACTTCACCGCCGCCCCGCCGGCGCCGCGGGCGCTCGCGCGGACCGTACGGGGGCATCTCTCCGACGGGCTGATGCGCCGGTTGTACGCGATCGGGCTGCTGTTCATGACCGTCTTCGGCTCGGTCTACACGATGATCGGCTACCGGCTGGCCGGCGAGCCCTTCGGGCTGTCCGCGGGTCTCATCGGCTCGGTCTTCGTCATCTACCTCGTCGGCACCGGCTCTTCGGCCGCCGCCGGCCGGCTCGTCGACCGCCTGGGCCGCCGCGGCACCCTGTACGCCGCCGCCGGCACCACCGCCGCCGGACTGCTGCTGACGATCGGCGACTCCCTGGCCGCCGTGCTGGCCGGGTTGGTGCTGCTCACCGCGGGCTTCTTCGCCGGGCACGCGGTCGCCTCGGCCTCCGTCAGCCACGCGGCGAAGACCGGCAAGGCGCAGGCGTCGGCGCTCTACCAGGTCGCGTACTACGTCGGGAACAGCGCGGGCGCCACCGCCGGCGCGATCGCCTTCCACGCGGTCGGCTGGAGCGGCGTCGTCGTCCTCGGTCTCACGGCCCTCACCGGTGTCACGGGCATCACCGTTCACGCCACCCGGCTGGCCACCGCGGCGACCCGCACGGCAGCGCGCGCGGAAGCCGGGGAGGAGCCCCGCGCAAGCCGGCGCGTGCAGGTCCCCGCCCGCCGCCCCGCACGCCGTGAACCGACAGGTCAGCCGATACGTGCCGGGCTCGCCCGGACCGTCGAAAGCACCGGCGCGGAGACGATCCGGTAACGGGTTCGTTGCCGGAGGTTCAGCTTGTTCTACGCGCGTTACGATGCCCCCGAAGCAGCGCCGAAAAGAGGCGCTTCGCCAAGACGAAGGGGAAGTCCTCTTGCGCCGGGTAACCAAGATCGCCGCCGCGGGCGTGGCAACCGCGGCTCTCGCTTTCACCAGCGCTGCGTGCAGCAGCGACAGCGGCAGCAGCGACAAGGGCGTCGGCCTCGCGTTCGACGTCGGCGGCCGCAGTGACGCCTCCTTCAACGAGTCGGCGGCCCGCGGGTACGACAAGGCCAAGAAGGACTTCGACCTCGGCGGCAAGGAGCTGACCGCCCGCGACGGCGAGACCGAGGCCGACCGCGAGCAGCGCCTCACCTCCCTCGCCGAGGCGGGCTACAACCCGGTGATCGGGGTCGGCTTCGCCTACGGCAAGTCGGTCAACAAGGTCGCCAAGGACTTCCCCGACACCACGTTCGCCGTGATCGACGAGGCGTCGCAGGGGAAGAACGTGGCCGGCGTCACCTTCGCCGAGCACGAGGGCTCGTACCTCGCCGGCGTCGCCGCCGCGCTGAAGAGCAAGACCGGCAAGGTCGGCTTCATAGGCGGCGTGCACAACAACCTGATCAAGAAGTTCGAGGCCGGCTTCGTCCAGGGCGTCAAGGAGACCAAGCCCGACGTCGAGGTCGACGTGAAGTACCTCTACGAGAGCGACCTCAAGGGCTTCCAGGACCCCCTGCGCGCCAAGGGCATCGCCGAGGGCATGCTCGACGCCGACGCGGACGTGATCTACAGCGCCGCGGGCCTGTCGGGCACCGGCTCGATCGAGGCCGTGGCCGCGCAGGACGGCGCCTGGGCGATCGGCGTCGACTCCGACCAGTACCGCGACAAGGCCCTGGCCGACTACAAGGACGCGATCCTGACCTCGGTCGTGAAGAACGTCGACGTGGCCGTCTACGACGTCATCAAGAGCGTTCAGGACGACAAGCCGCTCACCGGTGACACGACCTTCGCGCTCAAGGACGACGGCGTGAGCCTGGCCACCTCCGGCGGGTTCATCGACGACGTCCAGGGCGACATCGACGCGGCCAAGAAGAAGATCGCCGACGGCGAGATCAAGGTCAGCGACACTCCCTGAGCACGGTGCGTGTCACGGGGTCCGGCGGACGGAGCGGGTCGACCGTCCGCCGGACCCTGTGCATCCGGTCTCCGGACTACGCGCGTAGCGTGATATGCCGTAACCCGCGCCCGTAACCCGCGCCGTCCGCACGGCGCTTCGGTACGTCCGCCGCCCCGCATCCACCGCCCTCGACGAGGAGTGTGCGCCATCACAGCCCCCAGCAGCAGCTCCACGGCACCTGACCCGCCCGCGGCCACGGCCGCCGTCGAGCTCCACGGCATCACGAAACGCTTCCCCGGCGTCGTCGCCAACCACGACATCGACATCACCGTGCGCCGCGGCACCGTCCACGCCCTCGTCGGCGAGAACGGCGCGGGCAAGTCCACCCTGATGAAGATCCTCTACGGCATGCAGAAGCCGGACGAGGGCACCATCACGCTCGACGGCGCGCCGGTCACGTTCCACAGCCCGGCCGACGCCATCGCGCGCGGCATCGGCATGGTGCACCAGCACTTCATGCTCGCCGACAACCTCACCGTGCTGGAGAACACCGTGCTGGGCAGCGAGAAGCTGCACGGCATCGGCGAGCGGGCGCGCGCGAAGATCATGGAGCTGTCGGCGGCGTACGGCCTCGGTATCCGCCCCGACGTGCTGGTCGAGGACCTCGGCGTCGCCGACCGGCAGCGGGTGGAGATCCTCAAGGTCCTCTACCGCGGCGCCCGCACCCTCATCCTCGACGAGCCCACCGCCGTGCTCGTCCCGCAGGAGGTCGACGCGCTCTTCGACAACCTGCGCGGGCTGAAGGCCGAGGGCCTGACCGTGCTGTTCATCTCGCACAAGCTCGGCGAGGTGCTGGCCGTCGCGGACGACATCACCGTCATCCGGCGCGGCACCACCGTCGCCTCCGTCAAGCCCGCCGACGTCACCTCCAAGCAGCTCGCCGAGCTGATGGTGGGCAGCGAGCTGCCCACCCCCGAGACCCGTGAGTCGACGGTCACCGGCATACCGATGCTCCAGGTCAACGACCTGCACCTGTCGGCCGTCGACCCCGACGGCGTGACGCGCGAGGTGCTGGACCGCATCTTCTTCACCATCCACAAGGGCGAGGTGCTGGGCATCGCCGGCGTGGAGGGCAACGGCCAGTCCGAGCTGGTCGAGGCGATCATGGGGCTGCGCGACCCGGACGGCGGGAGCATCGTCCTGGACGGCGCCGACATCAGCCACGCCGCCACCCGCAAGCGCCGCGAAGGCGGCATCGGCTACATCCCCGAGGACCGGCAGCGGCACGGCCTGCTGCTGGAGGCCCCGCTCTGGGAGAACCGCATCCTCGGCCACACCACGGAACGCCCCAACAGCCGCGGCGCGCTCATCGACACCGCCGCGGCCCGTAAGGACACGAAGCGGATCGTCGCCGAGTACGACGTCCGCACCCCCGGCATCGACGTCACCGCCGCCTCGCTCTCCGGCGGCAACCAGCAGAAGCTGATCGTCGGCCGGGAGATGAGCCACCGGCCGAAGCTGCTCATCGCCGCCCACCCCACGCGCGGCGTGGACGTCGGGGCGCAGGCGGAGATCTGGGAGCAGATCCGCGAGGCCCGCCGCGAGGGCCTCGCGGTGCTGCTGATCTCCGCGGACCTGGACGAGCTGATCGGGCTCTCCGACACGCTGCGGGTGATGTACCGCGGGCGGCTGGTCGCCGGCGCGGACCCGGCGGCGATCACGCCGGAGGAGCTGGGCAGCGCGATGACGGGCGCAGCGAGCGGACACCTGGAGGACAGCACGGTGGCGAAGGACGCCTCGGTGGCCAAGGACGCCTCGGTGCCGAAACCGCGCGGCGCCGCCACCGGCAACGACGAGCAGGGCGGAGGCCGTCAGCGATGAAACGCCTCGACAGGGACAAGCTGATCACCGCGGTCGGCGCCCCGGTGCTCGCGGTCTTCGCCGCGCTGGTGCTGACCTCGCTGATCATCCTGCTCTCCGGGAAGGACCCGTTCCGGGCCTACCAGGTCATGATCGAGTTCGGCACGACCGACCGCAGCGCCGTCTACATCGTCAACAAGTCGACGATGTTCTTCCTCTCGGCGCTCGCCGTGGCCATCGGCTTCCGGATGAACCTCTTCAACATCGGCGTCGACGGCCAGTACCGCATCGCGGCCTTCTTCGCCGCGGCCGTCGGCGGCGCGCTGTCGCTGCCCGGCATCATCCAGATCCCGGTGATCATCCTGGTCGCCATGGGCGTCGGCGCGATCTGGGCGGGCATCGCGGGTGTGCTGCGCACCACCCGCGGCGTCAGCGAAGTCATCACGACGATCATGCTCAACTCGATCGCCGGCGCCGTCATCGGCTACTACCTCACCGCGGGCCGCCTCGGCGAGAAGGACGGGAACCTCACCCACACCCCCGACCTGCCGTCGTCCGGCCACATCTTCATGTTCGGGACCTCGGTCGGCGACATCAACGGCTTCGTGGTCTTCGCCGTGCTCGCCGGCGTCCTGTACTGGTTCATCCTCAACCGCACCCGCTTCGGCTTCGACCTGCGCAGCGTCGGCCAGTCCGAGACGGCCGCCGCGGCGAGCGGCGTGGACGTCAAGCGCATGATCGTCACCAGCATGGTGCTCTCCGGCGCCGTCGCCGGCCTGGTCGGGATGCCGACGCTGCTCGGCGAGTCGTACAACTACGGCACCGACTTCCCGCTCGGCGTCGGCTTCACCGGCATCGCCATCGCCCTCCTCGGCCGCAACCATCCCGTGGGCATCGCGCTCGGCGCGCTGCTGTGGGCGTTCCTGGAGCGCACCGGCACGCAGCTCGAGTTCGAGGGCTACGACCAGAAGATCGTCGAAGTCATCAAGGGCATCATCGTGCTCTGCGTCGTCATCGCCTACGAGGTCGTGCGCCGCTGGGCGCTGCGGGACCAGCAGCGGCGCGTCGGCGAGGAGCTGGCCCAGGCACGCAAGACGGAGAAGGCGGAGGTGGGCGCGTGAGTACGGTGACCAAGACGGGCGCCGTCACGCCCGCCAAGCGACCGTCGGCCGACGACGGCAGGCGGCGGCTCGGCCTGCCGCAGGTGCTCCTGCTCGTCGCCGCCGGCCTGCTGCTGCTGTCCGCGGTCCGTGCGCTCACCGACACCACCAACCTCACCGCCTCCGCGCAGATCGGCGGCGCGCTCGCGCTGGCCGTGCCGATCGGCCTGGCCGGCCTCGGCGGGCTCTGGGCGGAGCGGTCCGGTGTGATCAACATCGGCCTCGAAGGCATGATGATCCTCGGCACGTTCTTCGCCGGCTGGGTCGGCTGGCAGCACGGGCCGTGGGCGGGCGCGCTCGCCGGGGTGATCGGCGGGGCGCTGGGCGGCCTGGTGCACGCGATGGCCACGGTCACGTTCGGCGTCGATCACATCGTGTCCGGTGTGGCGATCAACATCCTCGCGCTGGGCACGACCCAGTACCTGGCGAAGATCTTCTTCGCGGACGGGGACGCGCTGGCGGCGGGCGGCACCGACAAGCAGTCGCCGCAAGTCGACGACATGCACACGTTCTCCGTCCCCGGGCTCTCCGACTGGCTGGGGGATCTGGAGGAGAAACACTGGTTCTTCGTCTCCGACACCGCCGGGATCCTGGGCGGGCTCACCGGCGACGTGTCGTACCTGATCCTGGTCGCGGCGATCCTCTTCGTGCTCACGTACTACGTGCTGTGGCGCTCGGCGTTCGGGCTGCGGCTGCGGTCCTGCGGCGAGAACCCGGTGGCCGCGGAGTCGCTGGGCGTGAACGTCTACCTGTACAAGTACGCGGCGCTGGCCGTCTCCGGTGCGCTCGCCGGTCTCGGCGGGGCGTTCCTGGTCACCTTCACGCACATCTACCTGGAGGGCCAGACCGGCGGCCGCGGGTACATCGGGCTGGCCTCGATGATCTTCGGTAACTGGCGGCCCGGCGGCACGGCGCTGGCGGCCGGGCTCTTCGGCTTCACCGACAGCCTCCAGCTGCGCGGCGGCGGCGAGGCGGTGCACGCGCTCTTCCTGCTGCTGGCGGTGCTGCTCGCGGCGTACGCGGTGGCGAAGTACGTACGCGGCGGCGCCCGGGCGGCGATAGCGGCGGGCGTCGCCGCGGTGCTCCTCGGAGTGCTGTACGCGGCGACGGACACGGTGCCGCGCGAGGTCGTGGAGGCGACGCCGTACGTCACCACCCTGGTGGTGCTGGCGGTGTTCGCGCAGCGGCTGCGGGTGCCGAAGTGGATCGGCAAACGCTACCGAAGGGGAGAGAGTTCGTGACGTCACCGGAGCCCGAGCGCTGGGAGGCGCTGCGGCAGGCGGCCCGGGACGCGATGTCCCGGGCGTACGCCCCGTACTCGCGGTACCCCGTGGGCGCCGCGGCGCTCGTGGACGACGGCCGTACCGTCGTCGGCTGCAACGTGGAGAACGCCTCGTACGGCGTCGGGCTGTGTGCCGAGTGCGGTCTCGTCTCGGCGCTGCACGCCTCCGGCGGCGGCCGGCTCACCCACTTCACCTGCGTCAACGGCGAGGGGCAGCTCATCCTGCCGTGCGGCCGCTGCCGCCAGTTGCTCAGCGAACACGGCGGCCCCGAGCTGCTCCTCGATACCCCGGCGGGCGTCCGTCCGCTGGCAGAACTGCTGCCGGACGCCTTCGGCCCGTTCGAGTTGTCCAGGATCCGAAGCGGAGGATCGCAGAACTGATGGACGCCATCTCCGTCATCCGCGCGAAGCGCGACCGCGACCGGCTCTCCGACGAGCAGATCGACTGGGTCGTGGCCGCGTACACCCGCGGCGAGGTCGCCGACGAGCAGATGTCCGCGCTGGCCATGGCGATACTGCTCAACGGCATGGACCGCGACGAGATCGCCCGCTGGACCGCGGCGATGATCGCCTCCGGCGAGCGGATGGACTTCACCGCGCTGCCGCGCCCGACCGCCGACAAGCACTCGACGGGCGGCATCGGCGACAAGATCACGCTGCCGCTGGCGCCGCTGGTCGCCGCCTGCGGGGCGGCCGTGCCGCAGTTGTCGGGCCGCGGCCTCGGCCACACCGGCGGCACGCTCGACAAGCTGGAAGCCGTCCCGGGCTGGCAGGCCTCGCTGTCGAACGACGAGATGATGGCGATCCTGCGCGACGTCGGCGCCGTGATCTGCGCCCCGGGATCGGGCCTGGCGCCCGCCGACCGCAAGCTGTACGCGCTGCGGGACGTGACCGGCACGGTGGAGTCGATCCCGCTCATCGCCTCCTCGATCATGTCGAAGAAGATCGCCGAGGGCACGGGCGCGCTGGTGCTGGACGTGAAGGTCGGCTCGGGCGCGTTCATGAAGGACCTGGACAGGGCGCGCGAGCTCGCCGCGACGATGGTGGGCCTGGGCAACGACCACGGGCTGCGTACCGTGGCGCTGCTCACCGACATGTCCACGCCGCTGGGGCTGACGGCGGGCAACGCGCTGGAGGTCCGCGAGTCGCTGGAGGTCCTGGCGGGCGGCGGCCCGGCGGACGTGGTGGAGCTGACGCTCGCGCTGGCCACCGAGATGCTGACGGCGGCGGGCCTGCCCGACGCGGACCCGGCGGCGGCACTGGCGGACGGCTCGGCGATGGACGTCTGGCGCCGCATGATCGCCGCCCAGGGCGGCGACCCGTCGGCCCCGCTCCCCACGGCCCGCGAGACCCACACGGTGCCGGCCCCGGCGACGGGCGTCCTCACGCGCCTGGACGCCTACGCGGTCGGCCTGGCGGCCTGGCGCCTGGGCGCGGGCCGCGCCCGCAAGGAGGACCCGGTGCAGGCGGCGGCGGGCGTGGAACTCCACGCCAAGCCCGGCACGCCGGTGACGGCGGGCCAGCCGCTGCTGACGCTGCACACGGACACCGCGGAGCGGATCCCGGACGCGCTGGAGGCTCTGGAGGCGTCGTACGACGTGGCGCCGCCCGGGGCGGCGGTGAGGCGGGGCCCGCTGATCCTGGACAGGCTGGACTGAACCGGGGTGGTGAGCTGCCGGTTGTCGTCGTCCGTCGACAGCCGGGAACCGCGGCGCCGGGTTTCCGGTGACCGGCCCCCGCGGGAGGGCCTTCGCCGGCCGATCACCGCAGCGATCCGCAGCCGTCCGGGGAAGGGACCGTGGGGCCCCCGGGCGGCTGCGAAGTACCGCATGGCGGCACAAGGCCGAGGCGCCCCGGACACGGTCGTCACCGTCCCGATCGACTCTCCCGTTCAGGGGGCGGCGGTCGCCGTGGACTGCACCTCCCTGACGGCCCGGCGCATCCGCGCGGGGACCTGCCTCGGCACCGTGGAAGACGCGACCATGGCGCGGGTCTTCGCGGCACTGCGCGTGGTGCTCGACCTCCACGGCTGAGCCGCGGTCCGGCGCCGGTCGCGTACCGCTAGAAGCGCCGCGTGATCAGCGCACGCTTGACCTCCTGGATCGCCTTCGTCACCTCGATCCCGCGGGGGCAGGCCTCCGTGCAGTTGAACGTCGTGCGGCAGCGCCACACCCCGTCCCGGTCGTTGAGGATCTCCAGACGCTGTTCCCCCGCCTCGTCCCTGCTGTCGAAGATGAAGCGGTGGGCGTTGACGATCGCCGCCGGGCCGAAGTACTGGCCGTCGTTCCAGTAGACCGGGCACGAGCTGGTGCACGCCGCGCACAGGATGCACTTCGTCGTGTCGTCGAACCGCTCCCGGTCCTCCGCCGACTGGAGGCGTTCGCGCGTCGGCTCGTTGCCGTGGGCCACCAGGAAGGGCATCACGTCGCGGTACGCCTGGAAGAACGGCTCCATGTCGACGATCAGGTCCTTCTGCACCGTCAGGCCCTTTATCGGCTCCACCGTGATCGGCTTCTCCGGTGCGAGGTCCTTGATCAGGGTCTTGCAGGCCAGCCTGTTGCGGCCGTTGATGCGCATCGCGTCGGAGCCGCAGATGCCGTGGGCGCAGGAGCGGCGGAAGGTGAGGGTGCCGTCCATGTCCCACTTGATCTTGTGCAGCGCGTCGAGGACCCGCTCCTTCGGGTCGATCTCGACCCGGAAGTCCTCCCAGTACGCCTCCGCCGCCGCCTCCGGGTTGAACCTGCGGATGCGGAACGTCGCGGTGATGTACGGGGAATCGGCCGGCTCGGGCGATGCGGCTTCGGCCTTGTCCAACACGGGTGTTGCCATCAGTACTTACGCTCCATCGGCTGGTAGCGGGTCTGCACGACCGGCTTGTAGTCGAGCCGGACGGTCTCCGTGCCGTCGTCGCCGACCTCGCGGTACGCCATCGTGTGGCGCATGAAGTTGACGTCGTCGCGGTTCGGGTAGTCCTCGCGGTAGTGGCCGCCCCGGGACTCCTTGCGGGCGAGCGCGGAGATCGCCATGACCTCGGCGAGGTCGAGCAGGTTGCCCAGCTCGATCGCCTCCAGCAGGTCGGTGTTGAACCGCCGGCCCTTGTCCTGGATGCTCACGTTCTTGTACCGCGCGCGCAGCTCCGCGAGCTTCTCGACCGCCTCCTTGATGGTCTGCTCCGTGCGGAAGACCATCACGTTCTTGTCCATCGTCTCCTGCAGCTCGCGCCGCAGCTCCGACACCCGCTCCTTGCCCGCCGCGTCGCGCAGCCGCTCCACCTCGCCGGCCACGAACGCCGCCGGGTCCTCGGGCAGTTCGACGTGGTCCGCGGTCGCCGCGAACTCCGCCGCGGCGATGCCCGCGCGGCGGCCGAAGACGTTGATGTCGAGCAGCGAGTTGGTGCCCAGCCGGTTGGCGCCGTGCACGGAGACGCAGGCGACCTCCCCGGCCGCGTACAGCCCGGGGACGACCGTGGTGTTGTCCGCCAGCACCTCGCCGCGCACGTTGGTGGGGATACCGCCCATCGCGTAGTGCGCGGTCGGCTGGATCGGGATCGGGTCGGTGTACGGCTCGATCCCCAGGTACGTACGCGCGAACTCCGTGATGTCCGGCAGCTTCGCGTCCAGTTGCTCCGGCGGCAGGTGGGTGAGGTCCAGGTAGACGTGGTCGCCCTCGGGGCCGCAGCCGCGGCCCTCGCGGATCTCGGTGTAGATCGCGCGGGAGACGACGTCGCGCGAGGCGAGGTCCTTCATGACGGGCGCGTACTTCTCCATGAAGCGCTCGCCGTCCTTGTTGCGCAGGATGCCGCCCTCGCCGCGCGCCCCTTCGGTGAGCAGGATGCCCATCCGCCAGATGCCGGTCGGGTGGAACTGGAAGAACTCCATGTCCTCCAGGGGCAGCCCGCGGCGGAACACCGACGCCTGGCCGTCGCCGGTCAGGGTGTGGGCGTTCGAGGTGACCTTGAAGAACTTGCCGTTGCCGCCCGAGGCGTAGACGACGGCCTTGGCCTGGAAGACGTGGATCTCACCGGTGGCCAGCTCGTACGCGACCACGCCGGCCGACCGCTTCACGCCGTCGACCTCGACGATGAGCTGGTCGAGGACGTAGAACTCGTTGAAGAACTCCACGCCCTCCTTCACGCAGTTCTGGTAGAGCGTCTGCAGGATCATGTGGCCGGTGCGGTCCGCCGCGTAGCACGCGCGCCGCACCGGCGCCTCGCCGTGGTTGCGCGAGTGGCCGCCGAAGCGGCGCTGGTCGATGCGGCCCTGCGGGGTCCGGTTGAAGGGCAGGCCCATCTTCTCCAGGTCGAGGACCGCGTCGATGGCCTCCTTCGCCAGGATCTCGGCGGCGTCCTGGTCGACCAGGTAGTCGCCGCCCTTGATGGTGTCGAAGGTGTGCCACTCCCAGTTGTCCTCCTCGACGTTCGCGAGGGCGGCGGCCATGCCGCCCTGCGCGGCGCCGGTGTGGGAGCGCGTCGGGTACAGCTTGGTCAGCACGGCGGTACGGCTGCGCTTCGTCGCCTCGATGGCGGCGCGCATGCCGGCGCCGCCCGCGCCGACGATCACGGTGTCGTACTTGTGGATCTGCATGAGGGGAACCTCTTCGCCGCGTCAGCGGATGTTCGGGTCGAAGGTGAAGATCACCAACGTGCCCAGGAGGACGGTGAAGACCGTGGCGGCGTACAGCAGCATCTTCAGCCAGAAGCGGGTGCCGTCGCGCTCGGCGTAGTCGTTGATGACCGTGCGCAGCCCGTTGGCGCCGTGCAGCATCGCGAGCCAGAGCATGAGCAGGTCCCAGCCCTGCCAGAAGGGGGACGCCCAGCGGCCGGCGACGAAGGCGAAGCTGACCTTGCTGACGCCGCCGTCCAGCACCAACTGGATCAGCAGGTGGCCGACGACCAGGACCGCGAGCACGATCCCCGACAGCCGCATGAACACCCAGCCGTACAGCTCGAAGTTGGTGCGGGTACGGGAGGTGGACCGGGCGGTGCGCGGGGTGCGGGCGCGCGGGGGCTCGATGAGCGGGGCGGGGTTGTCGGCGGAGTACGCGGCGGTGGAGCCGGTCAGCTCGACATCGGAGATGGTCATGGTCGTCAGCTCCCGAACACATCGCGCGCGGCGTGGCCGAGCACCGGATAGATCGCCCCGGCCATGAGCACTGCCCAGATCCCGACCACGGTCCACAGCATCGGCTTCTGCAGCCGGACGCCCTTCGACCAGAAGTCGACGGCGACGACGCGCAGCCCGTTGAGGGCGTGGAAGAGGACGGCGGCGACGAGCCCGTACTCCAGCAGCGACACGATCGGCGTCTTGTACGTGGCCACCACGTCGTCGTACGCCTCGGGGGAGACCCGCACCAGGGCGGTGTCGAGGACGTGGACGAACAGGAAGAAAAAGATGAGGACGCCGGTGACGCGGTGCGCCACCCAGGACCACATGCCTTCCCGGCCGCGGTAGAGCGTTCCAGCCGGCACGGAAAAACCCTCCGGATACTGATCGGGGGCCGGCCGTCAGGGCTCGGGTAGTGCACTGTCGGTCATGACCCGGCCGGGTACGGTCCACCGGCCTTCGCCATCGTAGCGACGGTGCGTCGGCACACCGGTCATGGGGGTGCAGGTGTGATCAATCAGGCACGCACGTGGCCTAGCCGGTGACCACGGCCGGAGCGGAACGCCCGGGCCCGGTTCCCGGCCGGGCCGGCGCGCACGGAAGCCTCACGGCGGCCAGGCGGCCAGCAGATCCCGGGGGCCGTAGGCGGCGTCCAGCCCGGGGCAGTCGACTCCGCTGCGCGACACCGCCACGGCCGGAACGGGCTCGCCGGTGAGGGCGGCGCGGTGGCGCTGGAGAGCGGCCAGGTCGTGCCGGTCGAAGGGCGACTGCTCCAGCCACTTGACGGAGCCGACGAAGAGCAGCTCCCCGGCCACGGGGGCGCGGTCCGCCCCGACGATGTCGATCTCGACGTCGTTGGTACGGGTCCAGAAGCCGCCCACCGCGGGGGCCGCTGGCAGCCTGCCGTCGGGCAGCATCCGCGCCAACGCCTCACGGACGAGGGGCTCGACGGCCCGGCCGCGCCAGCTCGTCCAGCTCTCCCGGATGCGTACCAGGGTCAGATCACCGCGCCCCCGCTCGATCTCCTCCATGGACGGTCCGAGGAAGCGCAGCCAGAAACGCAGGTACGGATCCGCCACCCGGTAGCGGCGGTCCTTCGACGGGCGCAGCGATACGGGCAGCTCCCGGGCGACGATGCGCTTGTCCGTCAGCAGATCAAGCGCCCGCTGCAGCGGCGTGGCCCCGATCCCGCCGGCGGCCCGGGCGATGTTGGTGAAGGTCCGCTCGCCGCTTCCGATGGCCGCCAGCACCGTACGCGCCTGAGCCTGCGGGGGGAACTCGGCGGCCAGCGAGCGCTCGGCCGACACCAGCAGCGGCGAGACCGGATCCCCCAGTGCCTCGCCCAGGAAGTCCCACAGCCCCGCGCCGTGCGGCCAGTCCGCGCAGATCAGCGGCAGCCCGCCGGTGACCAGCGCCGCGTCGAACGCCTCCGCCGGCTCCAGCCCGAGCATGCTCCCCACCTCGGCGGGGTTCAGCGGCCCCAGCACCATCTCCCGGCCGCGCTGGTGGAACGGCCGCCCGTAGGCGTTCAGCGCCTCCATCATCGACAGATCGGAGCCGATCAGGACCAGCAGCACCGGCCTGGTCTCCAGCACCCGGTCCCAGGCACGCTGCAGCATGCCCTCGAAGGCGCCGTCGGCGTCCATCAGGTACGGCACCTCGTCGATGACCAGCACGCTCGCCCGGTCGGCGGGCAGCGCCGCGGCCAGCACGTCGAACGCGGCGTCCCAGCTCTCCGGCCGCGCGGCGGCCACCAGCCCCGCCGACGGCAGCGTGGACACCCGCGCGTCACGGGCCAGCCGTGCCAGATCGGTACCCGGGGAGGCACCGGTCGCCGCGTAGAACAGGAACGGAGCCCCGGAGCGCTCCACGAACCGCTCGACCAGCCGCGACTTCCCCACCCGGCGCCGCCCGCGCAGCATCACGCACCGACCGGGCCGCTCCCCGCCGATGCCCGCCGCCACCTTCTGCAGCTCTCGCTCCAGCGTCGCCAGTTCCTGCCGGCGGCCCACGAAATCCACCACCGCTGCCGACCTCCACGCCTGTTACTAACATTTGGATTAGTAACATCGATGTTAGCACTATAGCGGGTGAGGTGGCCGGGCGCGGCCGGAGGGCCGTTACGGGTGGGTGGGCGTGTCGGGGGCCAGCATGCGGGTGAGGCGGGCGCGGGCCCGGCGGCGGAGTTCTTCGGCGGCCACCAGACGTTCCTCGTCGGGCTCGTTGCCGAGGCGGGTGCGGAGGGCGTCCAGGGTGTGGTCCAGGCGCTCGTCCTCCGAGCAGCCGTCGAGGCAGAGGACGAAGGAGTGGCCGAAGCGGCTCTCGTACGCGGCGTGCGCCGCCCGCAGCGCCGTCCGCTCGGCGGGGCCCGCGGCCGGGGGCAGGACGGTGGTGTCGTCGGTCAGGGCGCCCGCGACGGCGCCGGGGGCGAGGTCGTAGCTGGCCTCGTCGGCGGCGGCGAGCAGGGCGTCGAGGTCGGGGTACGGGCGGTGGGCGGTGAGGCGGCGGGCCCAGTGGTGGTCGTCGAGGCAGTCGAGGAGCGCGCGCTCGGCGTCGGCGGCGGAGGCCGCGTTGAAGGCCGCCAGGCGGTTCGGGTCGGCGGCAGCACCGGCGGCGCGGGTCGCGCGAGGGGTCGGTGTGGGCAGGGTGGCTCCCTGGGGCGTGCCGGGTGCGCGGGCGCGTACCGGCGACGGCTACGGTCGAACAGCGCTGCGCCACGCTAACGGCCGGAACCGAACGTTACGGTCGTACCGGCCGAGTGTTCACCCGTATGAGGAGGTTTGCCGGGAGTGAAGTCGACGGAATCCTGATCACCCCACGCCCGCCGTGGCCCCCCGGAAGGTCCCCCACACCATGCGATTCCCCCCGCGTATGCCCCGCCCCCCGCGCCGGTCCCCCGCCGGCCGGCACGCCCGTCACCGCCCCGGAGCGCTCCGCGCCCTCCGGGGGCCCCGCAGGGCGCTGTACTGGGCCGTGGGCGCCGCCCTGGCCGCCACCGCCGTGCTCCTCGCCCTGCTCCCCGTGCTCGGCGGCGGAGACGGCGACGGCGGCCCCCACCGCGGCACCGGCGCCGCCGCCGACCGCACCGCGGGCGGCGGCACCCCGCCGGCGACGGCCGCCGGGGAGGACCGCACCCGGCCCCGCGCCGACCGCTCGAAGCCGCTCCCGGATCCCCGCACCGTCCCCGCCGTCCGCTCCTTCGAGCGCACCGGGGGCACCGGCTGGCGGCCCGCCGACGACGCCCGCGTCATCGCCGAGGACGGCGAGCTGACCGGCGAGTCCATGCGCCTCGCCGGCGAACTCGGCATGGGCTACGCCGACGACGACGGCGACCGGTCCACGGCGCTCGGGCGACGCGAGGGCGACATCCGCCTCCGGCTCCAACCCCGCCGCACCGGCGGCCCCGAGGCGTACCGCGTCGACGTCGCCGACGGCCGCGCCACCGTCACCGCCGCCACCGACACCGGCGTCTTCTACGGCACCCGCACCCTCCTGCAGGCCGCGCGCGCCGACGGCGGCGTGCCGCCCGGCCGCATCGACGACCGCCCCGACCGCCCCCAGCGCGGGCTCATGGTCGACATCGCCCGCAAGCACTACAGCGCCGCGTGGCTGGCCGACCGGCTCCGGGAGATGGCCGACCTCAAGCTCAACCAGCTCCACCTCCACCTCTCCGACGACCAGGCGTTCCGGATCGAGAGCGAGAGCCACCCCGAGGTGGTCTCCGACCCGCACCTCACCAAGGCCGAGGTCGAGGGCCTGCTGAAACTCGCCGCGGACCTCCACATCACCGTCATCCCCGAGATCGACTCCCCCGGCCACCTCGGCGCCGTCCTCGACGCCCACCCGGACCTGCAACTGAAGACCGCGGAGGGCACGCCGGTGGAGGGCGCGATCGACATCTCCAAGCCGCGCGCGGCCAGCCTCGTGGACGACCTGCTGACGGAGTACGCGAAGCTCTTCCCCGGCCCGTACATGCACATCGGCGGCGACGAGTACGTGGCGCTGATGGCGAGCGACCCCGAGGCCCGCTACCCGCGCCTGGCCGCCGCCGCCCGCGAACGCTTCGGCGCCGGCGCGGTCGTCGCCGACCTCAACGCCTCCTGGCTGAACGAGCGTGCGGACACGGTCAGGAAGCACGGCAAGAAGGTCAAGGCGTGGAACGACGGCTTCATCGCGGGCGCGAAGGTCCGTCCGGACCACAACCGCGAGGTCGAGTACTGGACGGGCAGGGAGGCGTTCGCACGCGACCCGCAGGCGTTCCTGGAAGACGGGTGGCGGCTGGTCAACCTCAACGACGAGTACCTGTACTACGTCCTGGGCCAGCCCAACGACTTCATCTACCCCACGGGCGAGCGGATCTACGAGGAGTGGACTCCCGCCGTGCTGCGCGGGACCCGGCCGGTGCCGAAGCGGCTGGCGGGTCCGGAGAAGGTGCTGGGCGCCCGGTTCGCGGTCTGGGGCGACCTGGCGGACGCCCAGACGCCGCAGCAGGTGGCGCGGGGCATCAGGCTGCCGCTGGCGGCGCTGGCGCAGAAGGTGTGGGACCCGCGCAAGCCGCGGCTGGAGTGGAGGCAGTTCGCGGATCTGGCGGAGAAGGTGAGGGGCGGGGGCTGAGGGCGTACGGCGACGGGCCGCACGCATGCCGCAAGGGCCGCCCCCGTCCGGGGACGGCCCCTCGCCGGCGAAGCCGTGGGCGCCGGCGCCTCACGGCGCCGGTTCCACCCCCAGCCGCCCGGCGGCCGGCGTGCCCAGCGCGTCGCCGGCCCCGGAGGCGGCCGGCACCGAGCCGGTGGCCTGGTGGACGATCTGCTTGCCCGTGGCCGTCAGCCGGTTCGCGGAGCCCTTCAGCAGGGTGACCTGGCCGCCGGTGTTCGCCGCCGGCTCGCCCGCGAAGGGCCGGCCGACCACGAGGTCGGCGCGCCCAGGGTCAGCCAGGCACGTCTGCGCAGGCTCAGCGGCCGTTACGCATGGGATCTTCGCGGACTCACATTCCGCCCCCTCGGTTCACGTCCGACGTCGCTCACGTCTGACAGTGAGGATGTAGGTGAGCGTTCCCCGGCGGGGTCTGACCCAACGCCTGACTGACTCAGGGTCTTCAACGGGATCTGTCGGCCCTGTCCGGGGGACGTTCGCCTGCATCCGTCGGGCCGGGGGACGTGACTTCATAAGAGCCTGGCCAGAGGCCCCATCACTGTCTTGTCCGCCCTCCCGGCCGACGGGTGCCAACCCACCCGGTCGA
>NZ_AXVU01000014.1:0-148910 GCF_000482585.1 Streptomyces sp. CNQ329
CTGTGAGGGGTGGAGGTGACCGGTACTAATAGGCCGAGGGCTTGTCCATAGCTGCTTGCGTCCACTGTGCGGGTTCTGAGACAACAACCCGCCCACACCACACACCAGTCGTGATCTGGGTGGGGTGGTGTGGGGGAGAGTTTCATAGTGTTTCGGTGGTCATAGCGTTGGGGAAACGCCCGGTCTCATTCCGAACCCGGAAGCTAAGCCCGACCGCGCCGATGGTACTGCACGGGGGACCGTGTGGGAGAGTAGGTCACCGCCGAACAATCTTTAGCTCAACCCCCGGACACCGTCCGGGGGTTGAGCCATTTCCAGGCCCTTTTCCGGGGCCCGCCGCCTTACCCGGCTTACTCCCCGTTCCCGTTCATCTGACCCGGCACCCGCATCGTCAGGATCGCCATGTCGTCCGACGCCGGCTCCGCCGCGAAGCGTTCCACCGTGCGCAGCACCCGTGCCGCCACCGCGCCCGCGGTGAGGCCCGTGCACGTCGTGAGGACGTCGATCAGGCCCTCGTCGCCGAGCATGCGGGTGCCCTCGCGGCGTTCCGTGACGCCGTCCGTGACGCATAGGAGGACGTCGCCCGGGTCGAGGACGAGTTCCTCGCTGTGCAGTTCCAGGTCGTCCATGACCCCCAGCAACGGCTGGGATTCCGTGGCCTGTTCCACCGTGCCGTCAGGGCGCAGCCGGAGGGGCGGCGGGTGGCCGGCGCAGACGGTTTTGAGGACGGCGCTGCCGTCCGGCTGCGGCCAGAGTTCGCCGTAGAGCAGGGTCAGGAACCGGCCGCGGGCGCCCTCGTCGAGGATCGCGGCGTTGAGGCGTTCCAGCACCGCCGGGCCGCCGAAGCCCTCGCGCGCCAGCAGACGCAGTGCCGTACGGGCCAGGCCCGTGACGGCGGCGGCCTCCGGGCCCGTACCGCAGACGTCGCCGATGGCGAAGCCGTAGGTGCCGTCCCGGATCTCGAAGAGGTCGTAGAAGTCGCCGCCGACCTCGTTGCCTTCTCCCGCGGGGCGGTAGATGACCTCGACCTCGACGCCGGGGATGTCCGGCAGACCCGGGGGCAGCAGGCTGCGCTGCAGGGACTGGCTGATGGTGGTGCGCTCGGAGTAGAGCCGGGCGTTGTCGAGGGCGAGGGCCGCCCGGCGGGAGAGGTCCTCGGCGAGTTCGAGGATCTCCTGGCGGAAGCGCTCGTCGGTCGGCTTGCCCAGAACGAGCATGCCGATGACCCGGTTGCGGGCGACCAGCGGCAGCACAACGGTTTCGCCGCCGACGGTCGCCGCCGTGACCAGCGACGTCTCGGCTTCCTCGGCGAGGGTCGTGTTGCCGGCGATGCTCAGGCTGAGGAACGAGCTGCGCATCGCCAGCGTGTGCGCCGCCTCGCCCGGGCCGCGCCACTGGCGGGCGCCGGGGACGAGGACGGCGTCCGGCGGGTCGATGCGGGAGAGCAGGGCGCGCAGGTCGTCGATGCGCTCCTCGTCCTCGTGCAGGACGTAGCTGAGTTCGGGCTCGGCCTGCTCGGGGAGGGTGTAGACCGCGCACCAACTGGCGAGCGTGGGGACGATCATCTGGGCCATGAGGGCCAGCGTCTGGTCCCGGTCGAGGGTGCCGGCGAGCAGGTCGGAGGCTTCGACGAGGAAGGACAGGGAGCCGCGGCGCAGCCGTTCCAGCTCGCCGAGGCGGGCGGATTCCACGGCGAGTGCGATGCGGTCGGCGGCGAACTGGAGCCGCAGTGCCGCCTCGTTGGTGTAGCGGCCGGGCATCTCGGCGGCGACGCCGAGAGAGCCGGTGAGGCGGCCTTCGACCTTCAGGGGCACGGAGACGACGGAGCGCATCCCGGTGGCGGCCAGCAGGGGCACGGCGTCGGGATGGGCCATGAGGTCCTCGTGGACGGACGGCAGGCGCGCGGAGCCGTAGCGCCCGGTGCCGGTCTCGACGGGGACGCGGGCGAACCGCTGGCGGGCGGAGGGCAGTCCGGTGGAGGCCCGTACCTCGAGTTCGGTCTCGTCGTCGGTGGCCAGGAGCAGGTACGCGGCGTCACCGGCGAGCATGTCGCGGGCGCGCTCCACGGTGCGCTGGAGCAGGCCGTCGAGGTCGTCGGGGGAGGGGGTGCCGATGAAGGCCTCGAAGGAGTCGCTGCCCAGGAAGACGCCGGCGCGGCCCTCGCTGCCGGGGCCGTCGCCCGCGGGGGCGCGCAGCGGACTCTGCAGGACGGCGCGTTCGCGGTCGCGGACCATGAGGCAGATCGTGGACGGGTCGCCTGCGGAGTCGCGCAGCCGCATGTGCGAGGCGTAGACGGGGGTGACGCGCCCGTCGTTGCAGCGGATGCCGTACGAGCCTTCCCAGCGGGAGAGCTGCAGCGCCTCGACCAGTCCCGTGCTGGTGCCGGGGGTGTGGGGCCAGGCGGCGAGGTCGCTGAGGGGTTTGCCGATGACCTTCTCCGGTTCGTAGCCGAAGAGGTCGCGGGCGTCGTCGTTCCATTCGGCGACGAGGCCGCCGCGGTCGATGCGGACCACGGCGACGCGGATGCGCTCCTCGGCCAGCGGCAGCTCGTCCACGGGCAGCTCGGGGCCGGCGGCGCGGGTGCCGGCGGGCGGCTCGGCGACGCTGAGCTGGAACCACACGCGCTTGTGCTCGGCGGTGTAGTCGACGCCCCAGCGGCTGGCGAGGGCGGCGCAGAGCATCAGGCCGCGGCCGCCTTCGCGGTCGAGGGGCGTGGGCTGCAGCGCCGGGCTGTGCAACGGCAACTCGCGCTCGGCGTGCCGGTCCGCGACCTCGACCCGCACCGCGTCGGCCATCCGGACGCAAAGGACATCCACTGCTGTACCCGCATGAATTATGGCGTTCGTCACAAGTTCACTGGTCAGCACGACGGCGTCGTCTGTAGCCTCGGGATAGCCCCAGCCCTGGAGGGTGTCGCGGACGAAGGTCCTGGCCGCGGCGACGGAGCGCCCGACCGGCTCGAAGGTGGCCGCAGCCCGCGCGGTGGTCACCAGGTCTCCTTTCGATGTGCCACTCTCCCGGCTGAAGGGATGGACGGCGGATGCCAGGGTACTTACCTTCACCCTGCGGACAGATGCCGGATCCTTCTCTTAACACTCGGAAAGTGCGCCTTAGCCGCCGAACTGTTATGGCCTGCCAGGGCCGGGGTGAAACACTGGGAAGGCTTCGGAGGGAGCCCGAGGCGAACGTCGACCCTGCGGGAGGGACACAGTGGAGTCTGACGGGAACGCGCCGGGCGTGAGTCCGCGCACGAAGGGCGGGCGCTCCCGGACGCCCTCCGGGACGACAGAGGTCGATACGGCGTCCCTGTACCGGCTGCTGGGCGCGCTGGAGTCCATGCGGGACGGCAACTTCAGAAAGCGCCTGCGGGTCGGCGGTGACGGCGTGATGGCCGAGATCGCCGAGGTCTACAACGAGGTCGCGGACCGTAATCTGCACGTCACCGGCGAGCTGTCCCGGGTGCGGCGCATGGTCGGCCGGGAGGGCAAGCTCGCCGAGCGGCTGTCCGCGGGGCCCTGCGAGGGGTCGTGGGCGGCGGCGGTCGACGCCTCGAACGCCCTGGTCGACGATCTCGTACGTCCTCTGGCCGACGTCGGCAGGGTGCTGACCGCGGTGGCGGACGGCGACCTGGAGCAGCGCATGGATCTGCGACCGCAGGGCCAGGACGGCACCCCGCATCCGCTCAGGGGCGAAGTGCTGAAGATGGGCCGTACGGTCAACGGGCTGGTGGACCAGCTCTCGGTGTTCACGGACGAGGTGACCCGCGTCGCCAGCGAGGTCGGCACCGAGGGCAAGCTCGGCGGCCAGGCGAAGGTGCGCGGGATGTCCGGGTCCTGGAAGGACCTCACGGACTCGGTCAACACCATGGCGTACCGGCTGACGGCGCAGGTCCGCGACATCGCCCTGGTGACCACGGCGGTCGCCAAGGGCGACCTGTCGCGCAAGGTCACCGTGCACGTCGACGGCGAGATGCTGGAGCTGAAGAACACCGTCAACACGATGGTCGACCAGCTTTCCGCGTTCTCCTCCGAGGTGACCCGGGTGGCCCGCGAGGTGGGCACCGAGGGCGAGCTGGGCGGGCAGGCTCAGGTCGAGGGCGTCGGCGGGGTGTGGAAGGACCTCACGGACAGCGTGAACCTGATGGCGGGCAACCTGACCGCCCAGGTGCGCGGCATCGCGCAGGTCACCACCGCGGTCGCCAACGGCGACCTCTCGCAGAAGGTGACCGTCAGCGCACGCGGCGAGGTCGCCCAGCTCGCCGACACGATCAACACCATGACCGAGACGCTGCGCACCTTCGCCGGCGAGGTCACGCGGGTGGCCAGCGAGGTCGGCGCGGAGGGGCGGCTCGGCGGGCAGGCGCAGGTGCCGGGCGCCGCGGGGATCTGGAAGGACCTCACCGACTCGGTGAACACCGCCTTCTCCAACCTCACCCGGCAGGTGCGCGAGTTCGCGCAGGTGACGACGGCGGTGGCCAGCGGCGATCTGTCGCAGAAGGTCACGGTGGACGTCTCCGGCGAGATGCTGGAGCTGAAGAACACCGTCAACACCATGGTCGACCAGCTCTCGTCCTTCGGCGCCGAGGTCACGCGGGTGGCCCGCGAGGTCGGCGTGGAGGGTGAGCTGGGCGGGCAGGCGCAGGTGCCGGGGGCCGCGGGCACGTGGAAGGACCTGGTCGACTCGGTCAACACGGCCTTCCGTAACCTGACCGGTCAGGTCCGCAACATCGCGCAGGTGACGACGGCGGTCGCGAACGGCGATCTGTCGCAGAAGGTCACGGTGGACGTCTCCGGCGAGATGCTCCAGCTCAAGAACACCGTGAACACGATGGTGGACCAGTTGTCCTCCTTCGCCGACCAGGTCACGCGGATGGCGCGGGACGTGGGCACGGAGGGCCGCCTCGGCGGCCAGGCCCGCGTCGAGGGCGTCTCGGGTACGTGGAAGGACCTGACCGACTCCGTCAACTTCATGGCGAGCAACCTGACCGGACAGGTCCGCAACATCGCGCAGGTGACGACGGCCGTGGCCCGCGGTGATCTGTCGCAGAAGATCGAGGTCGACGCCCGCGGGGAGATTCTGGAGCTGAAGAACACCATCAACACGATGGTCGACCAGCTCTCGTCGTTCGCCGAGCAGGTCACGCGGGTGGCGCGCGAGGTGGGCACCGAGGGGCGGCTCGGCGGGCAGGCCCGGGTGCAGGGCGTCGCCGGCGTCTGGCGGGACCTGACCGACTCGGTCAACTTCATGGCGGGCAACCTGACCGGACAGGTCCGTAACATCGCGCAGGTCGCGACGGCGGTCGCGCGCGGTGATCTGTCGCAGAAGATCGACGTGGACGCCCGCGGGGAGATTCTGGAGCTGAAGAACACCATCAACACGATGGTCGACCAGCTCTCCTCCTTCGCGGACCAGGTCACGCGGGTCGCCAGCGAGGTCGGTACCGAGGGGAAGCTCGGCGGCCAGGCGGAGGTCCAGGGCGTCTCCGGTACGTGGAAGGACCTCACCCAGTCCGTCAACTCGATGGCGAACAACCTGACCTCGCAGGTGCGCAGCATCGCCGAGGTCACCACCGCGGTGGCGCGCGGAGACCTGTCCAAGAAGATCACCGTCGACGCGCAGGGCGAGATCCTCGAACTCGTGACGACGGTGAACACGATGGTCGACCAGCTCTCGTCGTTCGCCGAACAGGTCACGCGGGTGGCGCGCGAGGTGGGCACCGAGGGGCAGCTCGGCGGCCAGGCGCGGGTGCGCGGGGTCTCCGGTATCTGGAAGGACCTCACCGACAACGTGAACCAGATGGCGGTCAACCTGACCAGCCAGGTCCGCAACATCTCCCAGGTCGCCACCGCCGTCGCCAACGGCGACCTGACCCGTACGGTCACGGTCGAGGCCCGCGGTGAGGTCCAGCAGCTCGCCGCCACCGTCAACACCATGGTCAAGACGCTGTCGTCGTTCGCCGCCGAGGTCACCCGCGTCGCCCGCGAGGTCGGCACGGACGGCCGGCTCGGCGGCCAGGCCCGTGTGCCCGGCGTCTCGGGGACGTGGAAGGACCTCACCGAGTCCGTGAACTCGATGGCGTCCAACCTCACCAACCAGGTGCGCAACATCGCCATGGTGACCACCGCCGTGGCCAGCGGCGACCTGTCGAAGAAGATCGACGTGGCCGCGCAGGGCGAGATCCTGGAGCTGAAGACCACGATCAACACGATGGTCGACCAGCTCTCGTCCTTCGGTGACGAGGTCACCCGGGTCTCCCGCGAGGTGGGCACCGAGGGCCGCCTCGGCGGGCAGGCGCGGGTGCGCGGGGTCTCCGGGATCTGGATGGACCTCACGGAGTCCGTGAACCTGATGGCGAACAACCTGACCAGCCAGGTGCGGCAGATCGCCCAGGTGGCCACGGCGGTGACCCGCGGCGACCTCAACCTCAAGATCGACGTGGACGCCTACGGCGAGATGATGGAGCTGCAGGACCACATCAACACGATGATCGTGAAGCTCCGCGAGACGACCATCGCCAACAAGGAACAGGACTGGCTCAAGGGCAACCTCGCCCGTATCTCCGGCCTGCTGCAGGGCCGCCGCGACCTCGCCGACGTGGCACGGCTCATCATGAGCGAGCTGACCCCGGTGGTCGCGGCGCAGCACGGCGCGTTCTTCCTCGTGCAGCGCTCCGGCGCCGAGGCCGTCGTCGAGATCGGTGCGGCCAGCGGGGACGACGCGTACGAGCTGCGCATGATCGGCTCGTACGGGCACTCCGGGAACGAACTGCCGCACATCCTGCGCCCCGGGGAGACGCTGGTGGGCACCGCGGCGCAGGAGCGGCGCCAGATCGTCGTCGAGAACGTCCCCAAGGGCTATCTGAAGATCGCCTCAGGGCTCGGCCAGGCACCGCCGGCGCACGTCATCGTCCTCCCGCTGATCTTCGAGGGCCGGGTGCTGGGCGTGGTGGAGCTGGCGTCGTTCCAGCCGTTCACGCAGATCCAGAAGGACTTCCTGAGCCAGATCGCCGAGGTCATCGCCACCAGCGTCAACACCATCAGCGTCAACTCCAAGACCGAGGTGCTGCTCAGCCAGTCGCAGGAGCTGGCGGCACAGTTGCGCGACCGGCAGGGCGAGCTGGAGGTGCGGCAGAAGGCGCTGCAGGAGTCGAACGCGGAGCTGGAGGAGAAGGCCGAGCTGCTGGCCCGGCAGAACCGCGACATCGAGATCAAGAACGTCGAGATCGAGGAGGCCAAGAAGGGCCTGGAGGAACGGGCGGAGCAGCTCGCGGTCTCGATGCGGTACAAGTCCGAGTTCCTGGCCAACATGTCGCACGAGTTGCGCACGCCGCTGAACTCGCTGCTGATCCTGGCGAAGCTGCTCGCCGACAACGGCGACGGGAACCTGACGCCGAAGCAGGTGGAGTTCGCCGAGACGATCCACGGCGCGGGCTCGGACCTGCTGCAGTTGATCAACGACATCCTCGACCTGTCGAAGGTCGAGGCGGGCAAGATGGACGTGAGCCCCACCCGGATCGCGCTGGTGCAGCTCGTCGACTACGTGGAGGCGACGTTCCGGCCGCTCACGGCGGAGAAGGGCCTGGACTTCTCCGTACGGGTCTCGCCGGACCCGCCGGCGACGCTCAGCACCGACCAGCAGCGGCTGCTTCAGGTGCTGCGGAACCTGCTGTCGAACGCGGTGAAGTTCACCGACAGCGGTGCGGTGGAGCTGCTGATCCGCACCGCGCGGGACGACGTGCCGCCGGCCATCAAGGAACAACTGCTGGAGCAGGGGGTGCTGCGCGACCCGGACGCCGAGCTGATCGCGTTCTCGGTCACCGACACGGGAATCGGCATCCCGTCGAACAAGATGGGCGTGATCTTCGAGGCGTTCAAGCAGGCCGACGGCACGACGAGCCGGAAGTACGGCGGCACGGGGCTGGGACTGTCGATCAGCCGGGAGATCGCCCGGCTGCTGGGCGGCGAGATCCACGTCGACAGCGAGCCGGGCCGCGGCTCGACGTTCACGCTGTACATGCCGCTGCACCCGGCCGCGCTGCCCGCCCCCGGGCTGCCGGGCACGGGAGCCGCCGTCGCGGGTGCGCTCACGGCGGGCCCGGAGCAGACCGACGGCGCGAAGGCCGCCGCCGGTGCGGCCGACGTCGAGGCGCCGCCCTCGGGACGTACGAGGAAGTCCTCTGACGGGCGCTCAGGGAGCGCGGGGCGGCCCGGCGGGCCGGCGGGCGAGACGGAGCCGCGGGACGCCTCAGCGGCGCCTGCAGCCCTTTCGGCTCCTCCCTCCGCGAACGGCGACGGGCTGGAGAAGGCGGTGTCCCGGCGGTCGGCGTCGCCGCGCTTCAAGGGCACGTTCAACGGTGAGAAGGTGCTCATCGTCGATGACGACATCCGCAACGTCTTCGCGCTGACCAGCGTGCTGGAACAGCACGGGCTCGCGGTGCTGTACGCCGAGAACGGCCGCGAGGGCATCGAGGTGCTGGAGCAGCACGAGGACGTGGCCGTGGTGCTGATGGACATCATGATGCCGGAGATGGACGGCTACGCCACGACGGAGGCGATCCGCCGGATGCCGCAGTTCGCCGGCCTGCCGATCATCGCGCTGACGGCGAAGGCGATGAAGGGCGACAAGGAGAAGAGCATCGAAGCGGGCGCATCGGACTATGTCACCAAACCCGTCGATACCGACAGATTGCTCACCGTAATGACCGGCTGGATGAGCGGAGAGTAGTCAAATCGCCATGAATTCCTGCTCATTGATGACTCAGTGTGTCCAATTGCGTGTGAGAACGCGGGATTCCGGGAACCAAACTGATCGCAGGCGCGTTGTCGCAGTGGGTGCAGTGACAACTCGGTGACAGGGTGTGGCGAGTCTCGGGGTGTGGATACGATGACCGGCACGAGGGCGGGCGGCACGGTGGGCACGTCTTTGGCGACGAGGACCGGCACACCGCCGGGGCGAGGAGGGCAGGCCATGGTGCAGAAGGCCAAGATTCTCCTGGTCGATGACCGGCCGGAGAATCTGCTGGCGCTGGAGGCCATTCTTTCCGCGCTGGATCAGCACCTGGTCCGGGCGTCGTCCGGGGAGGAGGCGCTCAAAGCGCTGCTGACCGAGGATTTCGCGGTGATCCTTCTCGACGTGCAGATGCCGGGCATGGACGGGTTCGAGACGGCGGCGCACATCAAGCGCCGCGAGCGCACCCGCGACATCCCGATCATCTTCCTCACGGCCATCAACCACGGCCCGCACCACACGTTCCGCGGCTACGCCGCCGGAGCCGTCGACTACATCTCCAAGCCCTTCGACCCCTGGGTGCTGCGGGCGAAGGTCTCGGTGTTCGTCGAGCTGTACATGAAGAACCTGCAGTTGCGCGAGCAGGCCGGCCTGCTGCGGCTGCAGCTCGAAGGCGCCCAGAAGGGCAACGGCGACGGGGCCGCGCAGACCGGGCTGCTCGCCGAGCTGTCCGCCCGGCTCGCCGCCGCGGAGGAGCAGGCCGAGGCGCTGTCGAAGCAGCTCAGCGGGGCGAACGCGGAGTCGGCCGTCGTCGCCACCGCCGCGCATCTGGAGCGGAAACTCACCGGGCTGCGCAAGGCGATCGACGCCCTGGAGCCCGGCTCCCGTCCCGACGCGGAGTAATCCGGGCGGGCCGGCCGGACCCGCGTGCGCGGAGGATGCGTACCTGCACGTCCTCCGTGTCCCGTGCCCGCGCTGCCGGTAATCTCGCACGTATGGCCTCACGTACCTCTGGCAGCGGCAACTCCCGGCAGCGCTCCGGAGGTAGCACGGCCAAAAAGGCCCCGGCGAAGAAGGCGCCCGCCAAGAAGGCAGCCGCCAAGAAGCCGCCGGCGAAGCCCGCGGCCAAGAAGGCACCGGCGAAGAAGCCCGCCCCCTCGCCGACCTCCGGTGTGCTGCGCCTGCTGCGCATGATCTGGGTCGGCCTCGCCCGCACCGTCGGCTTCCTCTTCCGCGGCATAGGCCGCGGAGCCAGAGGACTCGACCCCGCCCACCGCAAGGACGGCCTGGCGCTGCTGCTGCTCGGCATCGCCCTGATCGTCGCGGCCGGCACCTGGTCGAACCTCAAGGGCCCGGTGGGCGAGCTGGTCGAGATCCTGGTCACCGGCGCCTTCGGCCGCCTCGACCTGCTCGTGCCGATCCTGCTCGCCACCGTCGCCGTACGCCTCATCCGCCACCCCGAGAAGACCGAGGCCAACGGCCGTATCGTCATCGGCCTGTCCGCCCTGGTCATCGGCGTGCTCGGGCTCGTGCACCTGGCCTGCGGCACCCCGGGCCGCGGTGAGGGCACGCAGACCATCAGGGACTCCGGCGGATTCGTCGGCTGGGCGGTGTCCCGGCCCCTGGTCAGCACCCTCGGCGACGTACTCGCGCTGCCCCTGCTCGTGCTCCTGACGATCTTCGGGCTGCTCGTCGTCACCGCCACGCCGGTCGCGGCGATCCCCGACCGGATCCACTCCGCCGGGGTGCGGCTCGGCCTCGTCCAGCCCCGGCCCGATCCGGCGGCGGTGGCCAAGGCGGAGGACTTCGACGACGACTGGCGCGACGGTCTGGTGCGTACGGACGAGGACGACACGGACGCCGAGCCCCCGGCTGCGCCGCGCCGCCGCCGCACCCGCAAGGCCGCCCCCGCCGCACCGTCCGCCCCCGCCCCGCCGCGCCGCGCCTCGGCCGACCGCGACTACGGCGGCATGGACCCCATCGACGCGGCCGCCGCCGCGGCCACCGACCTCGACGGCGCCGTGCTGCACGGAGTCCAGCCCTCTCCGCTGCTCGCCGACCTCACCCACGGCGTCGCCGAGCGCACCGGGGGCGTACCGGCCGCGCGCGAAGTGCCGGGCGCGGAGGAGGCCGTTCGCTCCGAGAGCCGGGAAACCTCCGTCCCCGACCTCACCAAGCAGGCCGCCGAGCCCGACCCCGCCGCCCTGCCGCCCCGGGCCGAACAGCTCCAGCTCTCCGGCGACATCACCTACGCCCTGCCGTCCCTCGACGTCCTGGGGCGCGGCGGCCCCGGCCGTACGCGCAGCGCCGCCAACGACGCCGTCGTCGCCTCCCTCACCCAGGTCTTCACCGAGTTCAAGGTCGACGCCGCCGTCACCGGCTTCACCCGCGGCCCGACCGTCACGCGGTACGAGGTGGAGCTGGGCCCCGCCGTGAAGGTCGAGCGCATCACGGCGCTGACCAAGAACATCGCCTACGCCGTCGCCAGCCCCGACGTGCGCATCATCAGCCCCATCCCCGGCAAGTCCGCCGTCGGCATCGAAATCCCCAACAGCGACCGCGAGATGGTCAAGCTCGGCGACGTGCTGCGCTCCGCGGACGCGGCCGGCGAGGACCACCCGATGCTCGTCGGCCTCGGCAAGGACGTCGAGGGCGGCTACGTCTCGGCGAACCTGGCGAAGATGCCGCACATCCTCATCGCCGGCGCCACCGGCTCCGGCAAGTCCTCCTGCATCAACTGCCTGATCACCTCCGTCATGGCGCGGGCCACGCCGGAGGACGTGCGGATGGTCCTGGTCGACCCCAAGCGGGTGGAGCTGACCGCGTACGAGGGCATCCCGCACCTGATCACGCCGATCATCACCAACCCCAAGCGGGCCGCCGAGGCGCTGCAGTGGGTCGTCCGCGAGATGGACCTGCGCTACGACGACCTCGCCGCGTACGGCTACCGCCACATCGACGACTTCAACGCCGCCGTACGCTCCGGCAAGGCCACCGCCCCGCCCGGCAGCGAACGGGAGCTGGCCCCGTACCCGTATCTGCTGGTGATCGTCGACGAGCTGGCGGACCTCATGATGGTCGCGCCGCGGGACGTCGAGGACGCGATCGTACGGATCACGCAGCTCGCCCGCGCCGCCGGCATCCACCTGGTGCTCGCCACCCAGCGCCCCAGCGTCGACGTCGTCACCGGGCTCATCAAGGCCAACGTGCCCTCCCGGCTGGCCTTCGCCACCTCCTCCCTCGCCGACAGCCGCGTCATCCTCGACCAGGCCGGCGCCGAGAAGCTGATCGGCAAGGGCGACGGGCTGTTTCTGCCGATGGGCGCGAACAAGCCGGTCCGGCTCCAGGGCGCGTACGTCGAGGAGGCCGAGGTCGCCACGGTCGTGCAGCACTGCAAGGACCAGATGGCGCCGGTCTTCCGCGAGGACGTCGTGGTCGGCGGGGCGAAGAAGAAGGAGATCGACGAGGAGATCGGCGACGACCTCGACCTGCTGTGCCAGGCCGCCGAGCTCGTGGTCTCCACGCAGTTCGGCTCGACGTCGATGCTCCAGCGCAAGCTGCGGGTCGGGTTCGCCAAGGCGGGGCGGTTGATGGACCTGATGGAGTCACGCGGCATCGTCGGTCCGAGTGAGGGTTCGAAGGCCCGGGACGTACTCATCAAACCGGATGAAATGGACGGAGTGCTCGCCCAGTTGCGGGGGCAGGATCATTCGTGACGGCGATGAGGGCAACCGGTTCGGCGTCTGATGCGTCACATCATTGGGCCGGGCGGGTGATCCCGCGGTCGGGCAGTACGTCTATCCCGATGGCCCATTAAGTGTGCTCGACCGGTTGGCCGATCCTTTTACAACCCCCCTAGACTGAACACCCGGCAGGTGGCTCACCCCGAAAGGCGCCCACGTGTCCCTCGGCAACTCCCCCACAGGCGACCGCCCTTCCGTCGGTCGCGCACTCCAGCAGGCCCGCCTTGATGCCAAGCTCTCCGTCGAACAGGTCAGCTTGTCCACGCGTGTGCGCATTCCGATCATCCATGCCATCGAACAGGACGACTTCTCCCGCTGCGGCGGCGACGTCTACGCCCGCGGGCATGTGCGAACCCTTGCGCGGGCGGTCGGTCTGGAGGCCGAGGACCTCGTCGCGCAGTTCGACGCGGAGCACGGCGGCCGGCCCGTGCCGACGCCCGCCGCGCCGATGTTCGAGGCCGAGCGCATCCGCCCGGAACCGCGCCGCCCCAACTGGACCGCGGCGATGGTCGCCGCGATCGTGGCCGTCGTCGGCTTCGTGGGGTTCACCGTCTTCAGCGGGGGCGACGAGGACGAGCCGGAGGGCTCCTCGGTGGCCGGGGAGTCGCAGAAGTCCCAGAAGCCGAAGGACCCCGACACCGGCAAGGACGCCGGCAAGGACGCCGGCGAGGAGAAGCAGAGCCCGCAGCCCTCGGACAGTGCGGTGGCGGGCGCCCCGCCGGACAAGGTGACGCTGCGGATCGTCGCGGCGGACGGGCAGAGCTGGATCTCCGCGCAGGGCGCCGACGGGCGCGAGCTGGAGGAGGGCGTCCTCGCCCAGGGCGACTCGGTCACCGTCACCGACAGCGAGAAGATCTACGTCGTCCTCGGCAACGCCGGCGGTGTCGACCTGTTCGTCAACGGCAAGCAGATCGAGGAGGACTTCCAGCCCGGCGAGGTCGAGCGGCTGACGTACACCAAGGGTGATCCCGAGGCCGGCTGACCGGCTCCGCCGGGCGGTGGCGCGGGCCCGGCCTGCGGCAAGGCTCGTACGTGCGTACCCTCGCTCTCCCGTGCTTCGCGCAGGCGTACGGAAGGCGGCTGGTCGGCGGCGGTTTGCCGGCGCGGAACGAAGTAGGCTGAGCGCATGCCTGAACGCCGTACCGTCGCCCTCGTCACGCTTGGCTGCGCCCGGAACGAGGTGGACTCGGAGGAGCTTGCGGGCCGCCTTGCGGCGGACGGCTGGGACCTCGTCACGGACGCCGCCGCCGCGGACGTCGCCGTCGTGAACACCTGCGGGTTCGTCGAAGCCGCCAAGAAGGACTCCGTCGACGCCCTGCTGGAGGCCAACGACCTCAAGGACACCGGCCGTACGCAGGCCGTCGTCGCGGTCGGCTGCATGGCCGAGCGGTACGGCAAGGAGCTGGCGGAAGCGCTCCCGGAGGCGGACGGCGTCCTCGGCTTCGACGACTACGCCGACATCTCGGCGCGGCTGCAGACCATCCTCTCCGGCGGCGGGCACGTCGCGCACACCCCCCGGGACCGCCGCAAACTGCTGCCGATCAGCCCCGCGGAGCGGCAGGAGGCCGCCGCCCGCGGCGCGGCCGCCCTGCCCGGCCACGGTGAGACGGGCACCGCCGGCCCGGCCGCTCCCGCCGACCTGCCCGCCGGGATCGCCCCCGCTTCCGGCCCCCGGCCGCCGCTGCGCCGCCGGCTGGGCTCGGGGCCGGTCGCCTCGGTCAAGCTGGCCTCCGGCTGTGACCGCCGGTGCACGTTCTGCGCCATCCCCTCCTTCCGCGGTTCCTTCGTCTCCCGCCGCCCCTCCGACGTCCTCGGCGAGACCCGCTGGCTGGCCGGGCAGGGCGTACGGGAGATCATGCTCGTCTCCGAGAACAACACCTCGTACGGCAAGGACCTCGGCGACGTGCGGCTGCTGGAGACGCTGCTGCCCGAACTGGCCGCCGTGGCGGGCATCGAGCGGATCCGGGTGAGCTATCTGCAGCCCGCCGAGATGCGCCCCGGGCTGATCGACGTGCTGACGTCGACGGAGAAGGTGGCGCCGTACTTCGACCTCTCCTTCCAGCACGCCGCCCCCGAAGTGCTGCGCGCGATGCGCCGCTTCGGGGACACGGAGCGGTTCCTGCACCTGCTGGCGGAGATCCGTTCGCGGGCGCCGGAGGCGGGCGCGCGGTCGAACTTCATCGTCGGCTTCCCCGGTGAGACCGAGCGGGACGTGGAGGAGCTGGAGCGCTTCCTCACCGCCGCGCGGCTGGACGCCGTGGGGATCTTCGGCTACTCCGACGAGGAGGGCACCGAGGCCGCGGGACACGGGTCGAAGGTCGCGCCGGAGGCGATCGCCGAGCGGCTGGCGCACATGACGCGGCTGGCGGAGGAGCTGACGGCGCAGCGGGCCGAGGAGCGCGTGGGGGAGACGGTGCGGGTCCTGGTGGACGCCGTGGAGGACGCCTCCGGCGCCGGTGCGGACGCCGGGGAGGTCGTCGGCCGCGCGGCCCACCAGGCGCCGGAGACGGACGGTGTGACGCTGCTCACCGGCGGGTCCGCCCCGCAGGCGGCGCCGGGGGCGCTGGTCACCGCCAAGGTGGTGGGGAGCGAAGGCGTGGACCTGGTGGCGGAGGCGATAGGCGAGCCCGATCGGCGGCGGCCCCGGGAGCCGGCCGAGGAGGCCGCGAGATGAGCCCCGCCCCGGCCGTCGGTCAGGCCGGTCTGTGGAACATCGCCAACGTCCTCACCATGGTGCGGCTGCTGCTCGTACCGGCGTTCGTGGTGCTCATGGCCGCCCACGGCGGCCATGACCCGGCGTGGCGCTCGTTCGCATGGGCCGCCTTCACGGTCGCCATGATCACCGACCTCTTCGACGGGGAGCTGGCCCGCCGCTACGACCTCGTCACCGACTTCGGCAAGATCGCCGACCCCATCGCCGACAAGGCGATCATGGGTGCCGCGCTGATCTGCCTGTCGGCGCTGGGCGATCTGCCCTGGTGGGTGACGATCGTGATCCTGGCGCGGGAGATCGGCATCACCCTCATGAGGTTCTGGGTGATCAGGCACGGTGTGATCCCGGCCAGCCGGGGCGGGAAGCTGAAGACCCTGGCCCAGGGAGTGGCCGTGGGCATGTACATCCTCACCCTCACCGGACCGCTCGCCACGCTGCGCTTCTGGATCATGGCCGCCGCCGTGGTCCTGACCGTGGTGACCGGCCTGGACTACGTCAAGCAGGCGATCGTGCTCCGCCGCAGGGGGCTGGCCGCCGAACGGGAGCAGAGAGTCCAGTGACCACTAAGAACACCGACGGGGCCGCGGCCGACGTGCTCGCCCTGTGCGAGGAGCGCGGCGTGACCCTCGCCGTCGCCGAATCCCTCACCGGCGGCCTCCTCGCCGCCGAGATCACCGCGTCACCCGGCGCCTCCCGGACGTTCCGGGGCGCCGTCGTCGCGTACGCGACCGACCTCAAGCGGGACGTGCTCGGGGTCGACAGCTCGCTGCTCGTCCAGCGCGGCGCCGTCGACGGTGAGGTCGCCCGGCAGATGGCCTCGGGTGTGCGCTGGCGGCTCGGCGCCGACTGGGCGGTGGCGACGACGGGGGTCGCCGGGCCGGATCCGCAGGACGGGCAGCAACCGGGTACCGTCTTCGTCGCCGTGGCCGGTCCCGAGGGGCGCAGCGAGACGCGGTCGCTGAACTTGACGGGTTCTCGCACGGAGATCCGCACGGCCGCCGTGAGGGAGGGGCTGGCGCTCCTCCGGCGTCATCTCGATGCGGCACCGAAGGGGCAAGAGGGGCGGAAATACCCGGAAAATCCTGATCAGGAGGCCCCGCATTCCTCGCTTGGCGAACGGTGAAGATGACTTCCGTCGCCGCACTGTCACGGTCCGAGGCGGTACGGTGGAGCAGAGAGGATCCGGATCCGAGGTCCTAGGAGGGAGCCACGCATGATTTTGCTCCGTCGCCTGCTGGGTGACGTGCTGCGCCGGCAGCGACAGCGCCAGGGCCGGACGCTGCGCGAGGTTTCCTCGTCAGCGCGTGTCTCCCTCGGCTACCTGTCGGAGGTCGAGCGAGGCCAGAAGGAGGCCTCCTCAGAGCTGCTCAACTCGATCTGTGAAGCGCTGGACGTCCGGATGTCGGAGCTGATGCGCGAGGTGAGCGGCGAGCTCGCCCTCGCGGAGCTGGCCCAGTCCGCCGCGGCCACCGAGCCCATTCCCGCCCCGGTGCGCTCCTTCACCGTGACCTCGGTGACGGGGATGCCGGACGAGCGCGTCACCATCAAGGCCCCGAAGGAGCCCGACCCCGTCGCGGCCTGAACCGAGAAGCCTGGCACGAGAGCCCGTTCCGCCTCCCGGAACGGGCTCTCGGCTGTGTACGGCCGCCCTGCGGGCCCCGCGGTCACCCGCCCGGCTGGCAGCGCGGGCACCAGTACGTCACGCGCTCGTCCGCCGTCTCACCCTGCGCCCGCTTGCGCACCGCCGTGCCGCAGCGCAGGCAAGGCCTTCCCCCGCGGCCGTAGACCCACAGCCGCCGGTCGGGGCGCCGCGACGGCGTCGTCGTACGGGCCACCCGGTCCCGGTTCGCCTCCAGCAGCCGCCGCGCCGCGGCGAGGAGCCGGCGGGGCTCGGGGAGCGCGTCGACCGGGGCGTACGGGCTGACGCCGGCGAGGAAGCACAGCTCCGACTTGTAGACGTTGCCGATCCCGGCGAGATTGCGCTGGTCGAGCAGCGCCTCGCCGAGCGGGCGGGCGGGGTCGGCGAGCAGCCGCCGCTCCGCCTCGGCCGGGTCCCAGTCGGGCCCGAGCAGGTCGGGGCCGAGGTGGCCGACGATCCGGTCCTCCGCGGCGGTGCGCAGCAGCTCCAGCACGGGCAGGCGGTAGCCGACGGCGGTGCGCTCGGCGTTGCCGAGGACGGCGCGGATCTGGTGGCCGGGCCCGCCGCGCCACCGCTCTCCCTCCGCGTAGATCATCCAGGCACCCTCCATCCGCAGGTGGGAGTGGAGCGTGAGGCCACCCTCGACGCGGGTCAGCAGGTGCTTGCCGCGCGGCACGACCTCGGTGACCTCGCGGCCCGTGAGGTCCGCCGTGGCCAGCTTGGGCACGCGCAGGTCGCAGCTCGTCAGCCGGCGGCCCGCCAGCGCCTCGTGCAGCAGGCGGGCGGTGCGCCAGACGGTGTCTCCTTCGGGCACGCACCCATCGTGCCAGGCGCGCGGCAGACGGGCCGGGGCGTACGGGTGGGGGTAGGCCCACCCCGGTCCGGGGGCTGCGGGGGCGGTGCCCGGACTGCCGCGCGGGACACGATGGGCGGCATCATGAGGACGGATGGGGAGGCACCATGAGCAGGCTGCGGCCGTACGTGACCGCGCAGGCACGCGCCGTCGTGCTGGTGGCGCTGGCGGCCGTGGAGTTCGCGGCGCAGGCCGTGATGCTGGGCGCGCTGGGGCTCGGATTCGGGCTCGGGCTTCTGTTCCTCTTTCCCTGGGGGGTGGCGGTCGCCCGGGCCGTCGCGGGCGCCGCCCGTGCGCTGACCGGCCGCTGGACGGGCAGGCCGATCCCCGACCCGTACCTGCCCGCACCGCCGCATCCGCGCCCCGGGCCCGACGGCCGCTACCGGCACCTGGGCATCAGCTACCGCAGCCCGGCGCTGCCGGAGTTCTTCGAGCGCGTCAACCGGCTGCTGACCGACCGGGCCACCTGGCGGGACACCCTGTGGCTGGTCGCCGACCCGGTCGTCGGTCTGGCGCTGGCCGCGCTGCCGCTGATCGCCGTCGGCTACGGGCTCTTCGGCATGGCGCTGCCGCTGCTGTGGGACCCCTCGTACCCCGGGGACACGCTCGCCGTCTACCTGGGCGTCGAGGTCGCCGCGCAGGACACCGCCATGGCACTGGCGCCCGCAGGGGCGGCACTGTGCGCGCTCGGGCTGTGGGCCGGGCCGCGGGCGATGGCGCTGCACGCACGCTGGACCCGGATCATGCTGGCGCCGGCGCGGGCGTCGGAGCTGGCGCTGCAGGTCGCCGAGCTGGACCGGAAACGTACGGCGGCCACCGACTGGCAGGCCGCGGAGGTGCGCCGCATCGAGCGGGACCTGCACGACGGGCCGCAGGCCCGGCTCGTCGCCCTCGGCATGACGGTCTCGGCGGCGGAGGAACTGGTCGACGACGACCCGGCGGCGGCCAAGGTGCTGCTGCGGCAGGCGCAGGAGTCGTCGTCCGCGGTGCTGCGGGAGCTGCGCGGGCTGGTACGGGGCATCCACCCGCCGGTGCTGGCGGAGCGGGGACTCGGCGACGCCGTACGGGCGCTGGCGCTCGACAGCGCGCTGGACGTACGGGTCGAGGTGGACCTGCGCGGCCGGCTGCCGGACCCCGTGCAGTCCGCGGCGTACTTCGCGGTGGCGGAGATCCTCGCCAACGCGGGCAAGCACGCCGGGGCGGACCGGGTGGACATCGACCTGTGGTATCGGGACGGGGTCCTGCGCGCGACGGTCACCGACGACGGCCGCGGGGGCGCGGCGCCCGCCGCGGGGGGCGGGCTGCGGGGCGTGGAGCGGCGGATCGGGCCGTTCGACGGGGTACTGGCGGTCAGCAGCCCGGAGGGCGGCCCCACGACGGTGGCGGTGGAGATCCCGTGCCCGCCGGGGGAGGAGTGGTGCGAGCCGGAGCCCGCGGGCGGTGCCGGCACGGCGGGGGCACGGGGGCCGGCCGCGAAGCGCGGGGCACTGTGGGCGACGGCGCTGGCGCCGGTACTGTGTTCCGTCGCACTCTTCCCGCAAGGGCTGGTCGCGGGGTCGCTGCTGGCGTTCGGCACGGAGAACAGGTCGTGGTTCCTGGCGCTGTACATGCCGGAGCCGCTGCGCTGGCCGACGGCGGTGGCGATGGTGACGCTGGGCCTGAGCGGGCTGCCGCCGCTGCTGCGGCGGTGGCGGAAGAGCGGTGCGGCGCAGCGGTGTTGACGGTCGGACGTGCGGCCGGCCCGGCGGGAAGGAGCGGGGCAGTGCGAGTGGTCCTGGCGGAGGACCAGTATCTGCTGCGGGACGGGCTGACCCGGCTGCTGCAGGCGCACGGCATGGAGATCTGCGCGGCGGTCGAGTCCGGGGACGAGCTGCTGGCGGCGCTGCGCGCGGAGCGGCCGGACGTGGCGGTGGTCGACATCCGGCTGCCGCCGACGTTCACGGACGAGGGCCTCCAGGCGGCGCTCGCCGCCCGGCGCGAGCGGCCGGACCTGCCGGTGCTGATTCTGTCGCAGCATGTGGAGCAGTTGTACGCGCGGGAGTTGCTGGCCGACGGCCGCGGCGCGGTGGGGTACTTGCTGAAGGACCGGGTGTTCGCGGCGCGGCAGTTCGTGGACTCGGTGCGGCGGGTGGCCGAGGGCGGCACGGCGATGGACCCGGAGGTCATCGCGAAGCTGCTGGCGAGCAACGCGCGGGACGAGCCGCTGGGGCGGCTGACGCCGCGGGAGCGGGAGGTGCTGGAGGGGATGGCGGAGGGCCGCTCGAACGCGGCGATCGCGCGTCAGCTCTTCCTCTCCGAGGGCGCGGTGAGCAAGTACACGACGAGCATCTTCGCGAAGCTGGACCTTGCCCCGTCGGACGACGACAACCGCCGGGTACGGGCCGTGCTGGCGTACCTGAACGGGCGGGCGGACTAGCCGAGGAGCGCCTGCGGCGGGTGCGGGGCGGGCTCGGCCGTTCGCGGGCACGGCAGGCACCTGCGGCGCGGCACGGGCGGGGGATGCCCGGGGCGCGAGGGCTGGGACGGCGACGGCGACCGGGCGCGGGGTGGCACGCGTGCCGGGGCCGGGCGGGCCGGCCTCGGCTCGGCCGGCGGGCCCGGACGGTGCGGGACGCAGCGGGCGGGGGCGTGCCGTAGCCGTGGCGCGCGGACGGCTTCGGCGCCGCCGGCACTCCGTGCGCGCCCGTCAGGCGCGGATGCGCAGGCCCCGGGGGGTCGCCAGGAAGCCGGACTGTTCCAGCAGGGTTCCCAGGGGGGAGTCCAGGGCCGCGGTGGCGTTGATGCGTTCCACCGTCACCGTACGGCCCAGGGCGCCGCCGCGGGCCGCCGCCGCCAGCGCTTCGGCCGCCGCGGTGAGGCGGGGGTCGTCCGCGGGGGGCCAGGCCAGCAGGGTGCGGCCGCCTCGCTCCACGTACAGCGCGAGGTCGCCGTCGACCAGCACCACCAGCGCACCGGCCTTCCGGCCGGGTTTGTGCGTCGTTGCGGGCGGGGGCTCCGGCCAGGGCAGGGCGGCCCCGTACGCGTTCGCCGGGTCCGCCGCGGCCAGGACCAGCGCCCGCTGCCCGCCCCGGCCGGGACCGCCCGCGCCGTACGGCCGTGCGTCGCCCCGCGGACGGCTGCCGCTCAGGGTGTGCCCGCCGTACGGGCCCTGCGGCCCCGCCTCGTCCACGAATCCGCCGTCCTCCGGCGAGCCCGTCACGGCGTCCGTGCCACCGCTGCGTTCCCGGCTCGTGGCCACCGCGCGCAGCCGGTCCACCGCGCCGTCCATCGCGAACTGCGCCGCGCCCAGCCCTTCCACGACGTAGCCGCGGCGGGCCTGGCCCGTCTCCTCGAACGCCGCCAGCACCCGGTACGCCGCCGAGAAGCCCCCTTCCACGCCCTCCGCCGACACCGCGCCGCGCGTCACGACCCCGTGCCGGTCCAGCAGGGTGCGCGCCAGCGCGTGCGCCCGGATCGTGGCGTCCGGCTCGCGCTCGGGCAGCAGGGACCAGCGGCCGGAGACGGTCGGCGGCCCGTTGCGCGACGCCGTGCGCGCCGCGCCCGCGACCGCCAGGCTGCCGTACCGCCCGCGCGGGGTGGGCCGCTTCGCACGGTGCGCGGTCGCGCCCGCGGTGCGGCCCGAGCCGAGAAGCGCGCGCAGCGGGCCGAGGGTGTCGTTCGTCAGCCGCCCGGACCAGGTCAGGTCCCAGACGGCGTCGGCGAGCTGCGCGTCGGTGGTGTCCGGGTGGGTGGCGCGTACCTGCTCGGCGATCTGCCGGAAGAACAGCCCGTAGCCGCCGGTCAGTGCGGTCAGCACCGCCTGGTGCAGCGGCGTGAGCTCCAGCGGATGCGGCTCGTGCAGCAGCAGCGGCGCGGAGTCCGCGGGATACAGGGAGATCCAGCCGTCCTTGCCGGGCAGCGCACCGGCGCCGGCCCAGATCACCTCGCCCGAGTTCGTCAGCTCGTCGAGCATCGTCGGTGCGTAGCCCGCGACCCGTGACGGCAGCACCAGCTTCTCCAGCGCCGACGCGGGCACCGGCGCTCCCTGCAGTTGCTCCACGGCCCGGACGAGGCCGTCGAGGCCGCGCAGGCTGTGCGTGCCCAGGTGCTGCCACTGCGGCAGGAACGCCGCCAGCGCGGCCGGGGCGACGGGCTCCAGCTCCTCCCGCAGCGCGGCCAGCGACCGGCGCCGCAGCCGCCGCAACACCCCGGCGTCGCACCACTCCTGGCCGATGCCCGCCGGGTGGAACTCGCCCTGGACGATCCGGCCGGCCGCCGCAAGGCGGTGCAGCGCGCCGTCGGTGACCGCCGCACCCAGGCCGAAGCGCGCCGCGGCCTGTCCGGAGGTGAACGGGCCGTGCGTACGGGCGAAGCGCGCCAGCAGGTCGCCCAGCGGGGCGGCCACCGGCTCCGTGAACGCCTCCGGCACGCCCACCGGCAGCGCGGTGCCCAGCGCGTCCCGCAGCCGGCCGGCGTCCTCGACGGCCGCCCAGTGCGCCGTCCCGGCCAGCCGGACCCGGATCGCCCTGCGGGCGCCCTCCAGCTCCCGCACCCACCCCGGCTCCGCCCCGCGCTCGGCCAACTCCCCGTCCGTCAGCGGCCCGAGCACGCGCAGCGCGTCCGCGACGCCTTCGGCGTCCTTGATCCGCCGCTCGTCCGTACGCCACTGCAGCTCGCGCTCCAGCTCCGCCAGCACCTCGGCGTCGAGCAGCTCGCGCAGCTCCGCCTGCCCCAGCAGCTCGGCGAGCAGCCGCGAGTCCAGCGACAGCGCCGCGGCCCGGCGCTCGGCCAGCGGCGAGTCGCCCTCGTAGAGGAACTGCGCCACGTATCCGAAGAGCAGCGAGCGGGCGAACGGCGACGGCTCCTGCGTCGTCACCTCCACCAGCCGCACCCGGCGGTTCTCGACGTCGCCCATCAGCTCCGTGAGCCCCGGGACGTCGAAGACGTCCTGCAGGCACTCGCGCACCGCCTCCAGCACGATCGGGAACGAGCCGAACTCGCTGGCCACCTGGAGCAGTTGGGAGGCGCGCTGCCGCTGCTGCCACAGCGGCGTGCGCTTGCGCGGGTCGCGGCGGGGCAGCAGCAGCGCGCGGGCCGCGCACTCGCGGAACCGGGAGGCGAACAGCGCCGAGCCGCCCACCTGGTCGGTGACGACCTGGTCGACCTCGCCCTTGTCGAAGAGGACGTCCGCCGCGCCGACCGGCGACTGTCCGTCGTCCCGGGCCGCATCCGGGGCGGCGCCGCCGAACGCCGGGTCCGCATCCAGCAGGTCGAGCCCCATCAGCTCGGTGTCGGGCAGCCGCAGGACGATGCCGTCGTCGGCGTGCATCACCTGAGCGTCCATCCCGTATCGCTCGGTGAGCCGGGCCCCGAGCGCCAGTGCCCACGGGGCGTGCACCTGCGCGCCGAACGGCGAGTGCACCACCACCCGCCAGTCACCCAGCTCGTCCCGGAAGCGCTCCACGACGATCGTCCGGTCGTCCGGTACGTGCCCGCAGGCGGAGCGCTGCTCCTCCAGGTACGCGATCACGTTCCCCGCGGCCCACGCGTCCAGCCCCGCCGCCCGCAGCCGCTCCTGCGCCGCCTGCCGGTCCATGCCGCTCAGCTCGCGCAGGAACGCGCCCAGCGCCCGCCCCAGCTCCAGCGGCCGGCCCAGTTGGTCGCCCTTCCAGAACGGCAGCCGGCCCGGCACTCCGGGGGCGGGGGAGACCAGCACCCGGTCCCGGGTGATGTCCTCGATGCGCCACGACGTGGTGCCCAGAGTGAAGACGTCGCCGATGCGCGACTCGTAGACCATCTCCTCGTCCAGCTCGCCGACCCGGCCGCCGCCCTTCTTAGGGTCGGCCCCGGCGAGGAAGACGCCGAAGAGGCCGCGGTCCGGGATCGTGCCGCCGGAGGTGACGGCGAGCCGCTGCGCGCCCGGACGGCCCTTGACCGTCTGCGCCACCCGGTCCCACACCACGCGCGGACGCAGCTCGGCGAAGGCGTCCGAGGGATAGCGCCCGGCGAGCATGTCGAGCACGGCCGTGAACGCGGACTCCGGCAGCGCCGCGAACGGCGCCGCCCGCCGTACCAGCGCGAGCAGCTCGTCCACGTCCCACACGTCCATGGACGTCATCGCGACGATCTGCTGTGCCAGTACGTCCAGCGGGTTGGCCGGGATCCGCAGCGCCTCGATGGCCCCCTCGCGCATCCGCTCCGTGACCACCGCGGACTGCACCAGATCGCCCCGGTACTTGGGGAAGACCACCCCGCGCGACACCGCGCCCACCTGGTGCCCCGCGCGGCCCACGCGCTGGAGCCCGGACGCCACCGACGGCGGCGACTCGACCTGCACCACCAGGTCCACCGCGCCCATGTCGATGCCCAGCTCCAGGCTGGACGTGGCGACCACCGCCGGCAGCCGCCCCGCCTTCAGGTCCTCCTCCACCTGCGCCCGCTGCTCCTTGGAGACCGAGCCGTGGTGCGCGCGGGCGATCACCGACGGCGCGCCCTGCGCGGCCCCGGACTGGGCCATGATCTCGGCGGGCGGCGGCGCGTCCGGCGCCAGGGGCTCGCCGGCCGCGCGCTCGTAGGCGATCTCGTTCAGCCTGTTGCACAGCCGCTCCGCGAGGCGGCGTGAGTTGGCGAAGACGATCGTCGAGCGGTGCTCCTCGACCAGGTCGACGATGCGCTCCTCCACATGCGGCCAGATGGACGGCCGGTCGGCGCCCGCGCCGTCGTCCTGCACCGGTGATCCGCCCAGCTCCCCCATGTCCTCGACGGGCACGACCACGGACAGATCGAACCGCTTCTCCGACGGCGGCTGCACGACCTCCACCCGCCGCCCCGGGGACAGGAACCGCGCCACCTCCTCCACCGGCCGGACCGTCGCCGACAGGCCGATGCGGCGCGCCGGCCGCGGCAGCAGCGCGTCCAGCCGCTCCAGGGAGAGCGCGAGGTGGGCGCCGCGCTTCGTGCCGGCCACGGCGTGCACTTCGTCGAGGATCACGGTCTCGACCCCGGCCAGCGCGTCCCGCGAGGCGGACGTCAGCATCAGGAAGAGCGACTCGGGCGTGGTGATGAGGATGTCCGGCGGGCGGTTGGCGATCGCGCGGCGCTCGGCCGCGGGCGTGTCACCGGAGCGGATCGCGACCCCCACCTCCGGCTCCGGCCGGCCGAGGCGGACGGCCTCCTGGCGGATGCCGGTGAGAGGGCTGCGCAGATTCCGCTCGACGTCGACCGCGAGGGCCTTCAGCGGCGACACGTACAGCACGCGGCACCGCTTGCGCGGCTCCGCGGGCGGCGGGGCGGACGTCAGCCCGTCGAGGGCGGAGAGGAACGCCGCCAGCGTCTTGCCCGATCCGGTGGGCGCCACGACCAGCACGTCCGAGCCCTCGCCCAGCGCCCGCCAGGCGCCTTCCTGGGCGGCCGTGGGCGCGGCGAAGGCACCCTCGAACCACGCCCGCGTGGCCGGGTCGAACGTCTCCAGCACCGATCTCGCCATGTGAACCATCGTGCACCCGACCACTGACACCCAGCACACTTGGCGCCATGGGGTCGCGCACGGCGCGGGCGTCGGGCGACGCCGATCGCGAGTGGGCCCGGCACTGGCGCTACACCAGCCTGCCCGGTCTCGACCTGCTGCGCGCCCGCTACGTCGGGCACACCTTCCCCGCCCACTCCCACGACGGCTACGTCTTCGGCGCCGTCACCGCCGGCGTGGAGTCCGTCGGCATGCCGGACGGGACGCTCCTCGCCGGTCCCGGCACCGTCGTCATGATCAACCCCGAGGTGCCGCACACGGCGCGCGCCGGGGCCGCGGAGGGCTGGTCGTACGCGACGCTCTACCCGTCCGCCCGCCTGGTCTCCGACGTCGCCGCGGAGGTCACCGCCATCCGGGGCACCGCCGGCTTCGGCGAGACGATGGTCGACGACCCCGGCGGCGCCCGCCTCATCACCGAGGTCCACCGCGCCGCGGAGGAGGACAACCCGCTGGCCGCCGACAGCATGCTGCGCGTCGTCCTGGCCCGCCTGCTGCGCCGCCACGGCGCACGGCTCCCGCGGCGCGTGGCGGCGTCCGCGGGCGCGCGCACCGCCGCGCGGGCGCGGGCAGTGCTCCACGAGCGGATGGCGGCGCCCCCGACGCTGCAGGCGCTGGCGGCGGAGCTGGGCACGTCGCCGTTCGCCCTGCTGCGGGCGTTCAAGGAGGCGTACGGCACCCCGCCGCACCGCTGGCTGACCGACGCCCGGGTACGGCGCGCGCGGCGGCTGCTGGACGAGGGCATGCGGCCGTCGGAGGCGGCGGTGACCGTGGGGTTCACCGACCAGCCCCACCTGAACCGGCACTTCACCCGCATCGTGGGCGTACCCCCGGGCGCGTACCGGCGGGAGCGGTCAGGCTGAGCAGCCCCATGGGCCGGGACCCCGCAAGAACGTACAAGACCGGTCGGACCCCGGCCACATAACGTCCGGTGCATGGCCACAGAAGCACAGCCTCCGCCCACCGCCGATCCCGCGCCCGAGGACCGCGCCGCCCTGCGCGACGGGCTCGGGGTCGGCGTCGCCGTCGGGCTCTCCGGGTTCGCGTTCGGCGTCACCGCGGCGGGCGCCGGGCTCAGCGCCGCGCAGGCGTGCGCCATGAGCCTGCTGATCTTCACCGGCGCCTCGCAGTTCGCCCTCGCCGGTGCGGTGGCCGCGGGCGGCGGCCCGGTCGCCGCCGCGGCCGGGGCGTTCTTCCTCGGCGTACGGAACGCGTTCTACGGTCTGCGCCTCGCCCCTCTGCTCCGGCTCCCCCGCGCGCTGCGCCCGCTCGCCGCCCAGTGGGTCATCGACGAGACGGCCGTCGTCACCATCGCCCAGCCCACCCGCCGCGCCCGGCGCATCGGCTTCGCCGTCACCGGGCTGACCCTCTACGTCTGCTGGAACACCACCACCCTCGTGGGCGTGCTCGGCGCCGAGGCCATCGGCGACACCGCCGCCTGGGGCCTGGACGCCGCCGGGCCCGCGGTGTTCCTGGCGCTGGCCGGACCGATGCTCACCGGGACCGTGGAGCGGGCCGCGGCGGTCGTCGCCGTCGCGCTCGTGCTCGGCACGCTGCCGGTCCTGCCCGCCGGGACGCCGGTACTGGTGGCCGCGCTTGCGGCGCCGCTGGTGCTGGCGGTGCACGGCAGGCGCGCGCAGGGAGACCGCGCAGACCCCGTGGACCCCGCAGCCGCCGCGGACGTGCCGAAGCCGGAGGGAGCCGCATGACCACCTGGCTTGCGATCGGGCTCACTTTCGCCGGCTGCTACGCGGTCAAGCTGCTCGGCCTCTCCGTACCCTCGGGCGCTCTGGAACGCCCCCTCGTGAGGCGCCTGGCCGCTCTCCTGCCCGTCGCCCTGCTGGCGGCCCTCACGGCCCAGCAGACCTTCGCCGACGGCACGACGCTGGTCTTCGACGCCCGCGCCGCGGGGCTGGCGGCGGCCGGCGCCGCGCTGCTGCTGCGTGCGCCGTTCCTGGTCGTCGTGGCCGCCGCGGTGGTCGTCACCGCGGCGGTACGGGCGATGGCCGGCTGACAGCCCCCGGGGCGTGGGCGGGCAGACAGGGGCCGGTGTCCGCGCACGCCCCGGCCCACGCCGCACGTCCTGAGCCCGGTCCGTACGCCTGCGGGCCCCTCCGCGCGCTCCCGCCCCGCATCGCGCGCCCTCAGATCCGTCCGTACGCCTGCAGTGTCAGCAGCGCCTCCAGCGTCGCCAGCGGCCGGGCTTCCAGCTCCGCCCCCGGTGACCAGCGCCGCCACACGACCGGCCAGCCGCCGTCCGCCCGCTGGTTCGCCGCCAGGAAGTCCAGCGACCGCGCCATCTCGGCGTCGCTGAACCACCGCCGCGCCAGCGACCCCGGCCGCCGCGCGAAGTCGTGCGGCCGGTGGTGCTCGCCCGGCGCGTGGCCCTCCGCGGCCGGCTCCGCGCCCTCCCGGCCCGGCTCCAGCAGGACGAGCCGTTCGGTGCGCACCAGCCGCCCCAGCCGTTCCGCGGCGGCCTCGGCGCGCCGCCGGTCGGGTACGTGGTCGAGGAAGGCGACCGCGGCCTCCGCCTCGTACGGACGGCTCCCGCGCAGCGTCTCGACGGCGTGCCAGCAGAAGTCGGTGGCGCGGAAGAGCCAGGCGTGCCAGATGTCGTTGCGGTGCAGCAGCCCCACGATCGGTGCGGTGGTCAGCAGCGCGCTCGGCGGGTCCGCGGGCACCGGCAGCCACGGCGCGGCCGGATAGCCGCGCAGCGAGGGGTGCACGGCGGGCAGGGCGCCGTCGGGGTTCGAGACGGCGGTCAGATAGCGGCAGACGTCCTCGGCGCGGCGTCCGGTGCAGCGGCCGAGGGAGTCGAGCACCCGCAGCGCGTGCGCGGTGTGCAGCGGCTGGCTGCCCGGGCCGCGCAGATCGGGGTCCAGAGCGTGGCCGTAGCCGCCGTCGGCGTTCCGGTAGGCGTCCAGCGCCTTCTCCACCCCGTCGGCGTCGGCGGCGCCGGGCACGAAGTGGTGGGCGAACCGGCGCTGCTCCAGCACACGGGCGGTCAGCCAGATGAACTCTGCGGCGCGGACCTGCGGGGAGTCAGCCATGGGGCGACGGTACGAGCACGGCGGGGCCGGCGGGGAGGCCAACGGTCCGGGAGCACTCTCACGTGCGCCTGCGCGCGGGATAATGGACGCATGCGGTTGACGGTCTTCTGGCAGCGGATGCGTGACTACTTCGGCGAACCCTACGTCGACTCCTTCGCCCGTGATCACGTGATGTCCGAGCTGGGCGGCCGTACGGTCCGCGAGGCGCTGGACGCCGGGTGGGACGCGCGCGACGTGTGGCGCGGGGTGTGCGCGGCGATGGACATTCCGGCGGAGATGCGATGACGCTGCCGCGGCGGCCGTCGGCCACACTGGTCGTCCATGGCTGCATCGGCTGCATCTGACGACACCGCTCGCGCACCGCGGACGCCTCCCGCGCCGGACGCCCCGTCCACGCCCGGCGCGCCCCCGGGCGACGGCACCTCGCCCGCCGTCCTGCGCGAACGGATGCCTCCGTGGCTACCCCGCGCGATAGTCCTCGCGCTGGCCCTGGTGGCCGTCTTCCACGTCGCGGAGTGGGCCTTCCACGAGCTGTACGGGCTGCTGCTCAACATCCTGGTGGCCTTCTTCATCGCTCTGGCCTGCGAGCCCGCCGTCGACCGCCTCGCCGCCCGCGGCATGCGCCGCGGCACCGCCACGGCGGTGGTCTTCCTCGGCGTGCTGGTGGCCGCCGCGGCCTTCGTCGCCGCCCTCGGCTCGCTGGTCGCCGACCAGATCCGGCTGATCGTCGAGAACTTCCCCGACTACGTCGCGTCCCTCATCGAGTGGGTCAACGAGCGCTTCGGTACCGAGCTGCGCGTGGACGACCTGCAGGAGGACTTTCTGAAGTCCGAGGTCGTTCGCGACTACCTGCGGCGCAGCGCCGACAACGTGTGGGGCATCTCCACCACCGTTCTGGGCGGTCTGTTCACCGCGCTGACCGTGGTGCTGTTCGCCTTCTACTTCACCGCCGAGGGCCCGCGGCTGCGCCGCGTGATCTGCTCCGTACTGCCGCCGGCCCGGCAGGCCGAGGTGCTGCGCGCCTGGGAGATCGCGGTCGCCAAGACCGGCGGCTACCTGTACTCGCGCGGACTGATGGCGATCGTCTCGGGCGGTGCGCACTACGTCGTGATGCTGCTGCTGGGCGTGCCGTACGCGCCCGCACTCGCGGTCTGGGTGGGGGTCGTCTCGCAGTTCGTGCCGACCGTGGGCACGTACATCGCCGGGGCGCTGCCGATCCTGCTGGCCTTCACCGTCGGGCCGTGGACGGCGCTGTGGCTGCTCGGGTTCGTGATCCTTTACCAGCAACTGGAGAATTACCTGCTGCAGCCCCGGATCACGGCGCGGACCGTGGACATACACCCCGCCGTGGCCTTCGGCTCGGTCGTCGCCGGAGCGGCCCTGCTGGGCGCGGTGGGCGCACTGATCGCCATCCCGGCCACGGCGACGCTGCAGGCGTTCCTCTCCGCGTACGTACGCCGCTACGAGGTCGACGAGCGCGCCCACGACGACCGGTCCAGGCGCCGCCGCGGCCCCGCCCGGACGGCCCGGATGCGCGCCGCGCTGCACCGCCGCCCAGGCGGACCACCCGGCGAGGACACCGGCCGGGACACCCGTCAGGACTCCGGCCGGGATACCGGTGGGAACGACGGGACGCCGGGGGACGACTCGCGCGAGTCCTAACCGGCGGGGAGAGGCCCCCGGCGACGGCCTGTCCCGCACCGCCTAGCCGGGCCCCTGCCCGCCGCCCTCCGGCGCACTCCGCGGCACCGCGATCGTCACCCGGAGCCCCCTCGGCTCGTTGCGTTCATACGAGATACGTCCGCCGCCCGCCGCCAGCAGGGCCCGGACGATCGACAGCCCCAGACCCGAGCCGGAGACGTTCTGATGCCGTCCGCTGCGCCAGAAGCGATCGCCGACGCGGCCCAGCTCCTCGTCGGTGAGCCCTGGCCCGCCGTCGGCGACCGCCACCGTCACCTCCGCGCCGTCCGCGTCCACCCGCACCTCCACCTCGCCGCCCTGCGGCGAGAACTTCACGGCGTTGTCCACCACCGCGTCCAGCGCGCTGGACAGCGCCACCGGATCCGCCCAGCCGGTCACGGCCGGAGCGCCGGACAGGAACAGCCGTACGTCCTGTCCCTCGGCCAGCGGACGCCAGCTCGCGACCCGCTCCGCCGCCAGCCGGGCCACGTCGGTCACCCGCAGGTCGGCGGGGGAGTGCTCGGCCAGCGCAAGGTCCAGCAGGTCGTCCAGCACCCGGGCCAGCCGGGTGCCCTCGGCCTGCACCGACTCGATCTCCGCGGCGGCGTGCGGCGCCTCCAGGCGCAGCAGCTCGATGCGCAGCAGCAGCGCGGACAGCGGATTGCGCAGTTGGTGGGAGGCGTCGGCGACGAAGGTGCGCTGCTTGTCCAGCACGTCCTCGACGTTGTCGGCCATCTCGTTGAACGAACCGGCGAGCCGGCGCAGCTCGGGCGGCCCGCCGGCGGCGGCGACGCGGGACTTCAGCCGCCCGGTGGCGATGTCATGGGTGGCCTTGTCGAGCACCCGCACGGGTCTGAGCACCCAGCCGGTCAGCCGGTACGCCGCCGCCACCGCGACCGTCATCGCGGCGGCGATGCCCGCGCCGAGCCACAGCCAGCCGGTGAGGGTGCGCGAGCGCATGGCGCCGGTGGGGGAGTCGGTGACCACGACGGCGACCACGTCCCCGTCCCGTACGACCGGGGAGGCGACGGTGAGCCGGTCGTCCTGCCAGGGCCAGACCTGGGCGGGGTCGTGGCTGCGCCGCCCCGCAAGCGATTCGGAGAAGGCCCGTTCGCCCTCGCCGCGGGCCATGGCCCGCCAGCCGGTGGGCGCGGAGGCCATCGCGGTGCGGTCGCGGTAGTAGACGCCGGCGCGGATGCCGTAGAGGTCGTGATAGCGGCGCAGCTCCTCCTGCAGCGCGCGCAGCCGCTCGTCCTCCGACGGCGGCCGGGCCTCGTTGCGGGAGGAGACGTACTGCGCGAGGGAGGCGAAGCGCGCGGTGTCGTCGATCCGGTCCACGATCACGCGCTGCTGCTCCTGCCCGGCGATGCGGTCGGCGAGGGGGAAGCCGAGCGCGAGCAGCATGCCGGCCATGAGCACGATGAGGAGGGGAAGCAGCCGGGTACGCATACGCCGAGGGCCTCAGCCGGCCGGCGGGGGCACGAGGCGATAGCCGACACCGCGTACCGTTTCGATGAGTGCGGGCAGGCCGAGCTTGCTGCGCAGGGAGGCTATGTGAACCTCCAGGGTCCGGCCCGTGCCCTCCCAACTGCTGCGCCACACCTCGCTGATGATCTGCTCCCGCCGGAACACCACGCCGGGACGGGCCGCGAGCAGCGCGAGCAGGTCGAACTCCTTGCGGGTGAGCTGCACCTCCGCGCCGCCGACACTGACCCGGCGGGAGTTCGGCTCCAGCGTCACGGGCCCCACGACCAGGGGTGCGGTGGGATCGTCGGTCCGCTCGCCGGACACGGCGCCCGCGCCGTCCGCCCCGGCGGGGGGCTCCGGCTCGGCCGCGGCGGTGCGCCGGGCGACGGCGTGCACGCGGGCGAGCAGTTCGCCCGTGTCGTACGGCTTGACGACGTAGTCGTCGGCGCCCAGGTTGAGCCCGTGGATGCGGGACCGGACGTCGGAGCGCGCGGTCACCATGATCACGGGCGTGCCGGTCAGCTTGCGGATGCGTCCGCACACCTCGAAGCCGTCCTGGTCGGGCAGCCCCAGGTCCAGCAGCACCACGTCGAACGGGGCCAGCTCGCTGTGCAGCAGCTCCTGCAGCGCCTCCTGGCCGCTGTGGGCCATACCCACCTCGAAGCCGTGCCGGGCCAGCACCGCGGAGAGCGCGGTGGCCACGTGGTCGTCGTCCTCGACGAGCAGCAGCCTCATCGACCCTCCCGTTCCCTCGCTCGCGTATCGTCTCAGCCCGCACACGAATACAGGCGGATACGGCCCTGCCGCGTCAAGTCCGGCCAGGTCACCCAGCGGTTTCCGTTGTGTGACGGGTACGGAGAGCAGCGTCCCGATTCCACCCTTTCTGTCCGGTTGCAGCCGGATCGTTATGCTCAATTTCCCCTCAGATGTGATGACGCTGGTCGAGCCTGCTCACTAAGGTCCAGGCAACCGAAGAGGACGGAGCAAGACGCGGATGACCGAGGTTTCGATGGCCAAGGACGCCGTTCCGGCTGCGGGCGAGCCGCTGGTCGTGCTGGACAACGTCAACAAGCATTTCGGTGCGCTCCACGTGCTCCAGGACATCGACCTGACGATCGCGCGCGGTGAGGTCGTCGTCGTCATCGGGCCGTCCGGGTCCGGGAAGTCCACCTTGTGCCGCGCGATCAACCGCCTGGAACCCATCGACTCCGGCCGCATCACCCTGGACGGCAAGCCCTTGCCCGCCGAGGGCCGTGAGCTGGCCAAGCTCCGCGCCGACGTGGGGATGGTCTTCCAGTCCTTCAACCTCTTCGCCCACAAGACCGTGCTGCAGAACGTGACCCTCGGGCAGATCAAGGTCCGCAAGAAGGACAAGGCGGCCGCGGAGACCTCCGCCAGGGCCCTGCTCGACCGGGTGGGCGTCGGCAACCAGGCGGACAAGTACCCCGCGCAGCTCTCCGGCGGTCAGCAGCAGCGGGTGGCGATCGCCCGTGCGCTGGCGATGGAGCCCAAGGTGATGCTCTTCGACGAGCCCACCTCGGCCCTCGACCCCGAGATGATCAACGAGGTGCTGGAGGTCATGCAGCAACTCGCCCGGGACGGTATGACTATGGTCGTCGTCACGCACGAGATGGGCTTCGCCCGCTCGGCGGCGAACCGGGTGGTCTTCATGTCCGACGGCCAGATCGTGGAAGAGACGACGCCCGACCAGTTCTTCACCAACCCTCGCAGCGACCGGGCGAAGGACTTCCTGTCGAAGATCCTGCACCACTGAGCTGCCGGCAATACTCCAGACAGAAGGATGCTCACCATGAATCTCCGCAAGGTCAGCGCGGCCGCTGCCTGCGCACTCGCCCTCTCCGTCACCGCGGCCGCGTGCGGCTCCGACGACGACAGTGGTGACAGCGGTGACGGCGGCGGCGGTAAGAAGATCACCATCGGCATCAAGTTCGACCAGCCCGGCCTCGGCCTGAAGGAGCCCGACGGCTCGTACTCGGGCTTCGACGTGGACGTCGCCACCTACGTGGCCAAGGAACTCGGCTACGCCGAGGACCAGATCGAGTGGAAGGAGGCGATCAGTGCCGACCGCGAGACCATGCTGGAGCGCGGCGACGTCGACATGATCGCCGCCACCTACTCGATCACCGAGGAGCGCGAGCAGAAGGTCGACTTCGCCGGCCCCTATCTGCTGGCCCACCAGGACCTGCTGATCCGCGCCGACGACAACATCACCAAGGGCGAGGACCTCAACGGCAAGACCCTCTGCTCGGTCACCGGCTCCACCTCGGCGCAGAACGTCAAGGACACCATCGCGCCCAAGGCCCAGCTCGCCGAGCGGCCCGGCTACTCCGAGTGCCTCGACGCCGTGGCCGGCGGCTCGATCGACGCCCTGACCACCGACGACTCCATCCTCGCCGGCTACGCCGCCCAGGACGCGAACAAGGGCAAGTTCAAGCTCGCCGGGCTGAACCTGAGCAACGAGAACTACGGCGTCGGCGTCAAAAAGGGCGACGAGAAGATGAAGAACGACATCGACGCGGCCCTGGAGAAGATGGTCTCCGACGGCTCCTGGGAGAAGTTCATGAAGGCCAACCTCGGCCCCGCGAACTACGACTTCGAGCCCGCGCCGAAGATCGGCGACATCAAGCAGTGACCCACCGCACCGCCGCCGCCCCGGCGGCGGTGCGACCGCACTGTCAGAGCGGTGGTGTGCCGCCCGGCCCGGGTGGCACACCACCGCGTCCACTTAAGGCGAGAGCGCTGGACTGACGTTGGACATCATCTCCGAATACGACACACAGATCCTGGACGCGTTCTGGGTCACCGTGAAACTCACCCTGCTGTCGGGCCTGTTCTCCCTGATCTGGGGAACCCTGCTGGCGGCCATGCGGGTCAGCCCCGTCCCGCTCATGCGGGGCTTCGGCGCCGTCTACGTGAACGTCATCCGGAACGTCCCCCTGACGGTCATCATCGTCTTCTGCGCCCTCGGGCTCTCCGACGTCTTCGGCGTCACCCTCGGCGCCGGCGTCGACTTCGACTCCAAGTACTTCCGGCTCGCCGTGCTCGGGCTGTCCGCGTACACCGCCGCGTTCGTCTGTGAGGCGCTGCGCTCGGGCATCAACACGGTGCCCGTCGGCCAGGCCGAGGCGGCCCGCGCCATCGGGCTGAACTTCACCCAGGTCCTGACGCTCGTCGTGCTGCCCCAGGCGTTCCGCTCGGTCGTCGGCCCGCTGACCAACGTCCTCATCGCGCTCACCAAGAACACCACGGTGGCGGCGGCCATCGGCGTCGCCGAAGCCGCGCTGCTCATGAAGGAGATGATCGAGACGGAGGCGCAACTCCTCCTCATCTCCGGGATCTTCGCGCTCGGCTTCGTCGTGCTGACCCTGCCGACCGGGCTCTTCCTCGGCTGGGTCGGCAAGAAGGTGGCGGTCAAGCGATGAGTTCCGTTCTCTACGACGCCCCCGGCCCGAAGGCCAAGCTGCGCAACGTCGGCTACACCGTGGTCTTCCTCGTCGTGCTCGCGCTCGGCGTGTGGTGGATCATCGACAAGCTGAACGACAAGAACCAGCTCGAATGGTCCCTGTGGAAGCCGTTCTTCACCGACTCCCAGGCGTGGACCACATACCTGCTGCCGGGCCTCGGCGAGACGCTGAAGGCGGCCGGGCTCTCGCTGCTCATCGCGCTGCCGCTGGGCGCCCTGTTCGGCATCGCGCGGCTGTCGGACCACGCGTGGGTACGGGTGCCGGCGGGCGCGGTCGTGGAGTTCTTCCGCGCTATCCCCGTGCTGATCCTGATGCTGTTCGCGAACCAGTTCTACTCCGAGTACACCGGCGTCGGCAGCGAGCAGCGCCCGCTGTACGCCGTCGTCACCGGACTCGTGCTCTACAACGCCGCCGTGCTCGCCGAGATCGTCCGCGCGGGCATCCTCTCCCTGCCCCGGGGGCAGACCGAAGCCGCCAAGGCCATCGGTCTGCGCAAGGGCCAGATGATGGGCTCCGTGCTGCTGCCGCAGGCCGTCACCGCGATGCTGCCGGCGATCGTCAGCCAGCTCGTCGTCATCGTGAAGGACACCGCGCTCGGCGGCGTGATGATCGGCTTCAGCGAACTGCTCGTCGAGCGGCGCACGCTGGCGTCCAACTACTCCAACGTCTTCGCCAGCTTCATCATCGTCGCGGCCATCTACGTCGTCGTGAACTTCATCCTGACGTCGCTGGCGAGCTGGCTGGAGCGCCTGGTCCGGCGCGGCAAGCGGACCACGGGCGCGGTGGTCGGGGTCGCCGTCGCGGACGACCTGAGCACCGGTGCCGCGGGCGGCGGGGCGGGCGTCGTGCCCGGAGTGACCGGGCCCGCGGACGTCGCGGGCGGCGGTGGTCCCGGTGGCCCGGGAGACGGGGGAGACGGCGGGGGAGACCCCCGGAAGTAGCCTGCGGGGGCGGTCGGAAGCCCTCGGCTTGACTGGGGTGTCCGGCAGTGGGTTGCATACCTCGTGTGATCGCGCACCTGGCTCCGAAACCCTTAGTACGTAGGCACCATGGCGCCGGAGGCGCATCACCGTGGACCCGGTGATCATCGTCGGGGCGGGCCCGGTCGGGCTCGCCCTGTCGTTGGCTCTGGCACGGCACGCGGTCCCCACGGTCCTCCTCGACGACCGGCCCGCCGGCGACGCCGAGGAGGACGGCAGGCCCGCCGGTCCGCGCCCCGCCCGCACCATCGTGCTGCGCCCGCACACCGCCGCGTTCCTCGCCCGCATCGGCGCCGCCGACGCCGCGGAGCGCGGCGCCCGGCTGGCCGGCTGGCGCGTGCTGCGCGGCGGCCGGACGCAGGTGCGGGTGGAGTTCGGCGAGGCCGCCGGCCCCGCGCCGCTGCACGTCGCGCAGTCCGCCCTGACCGCCACGCTGGCGGCCCTGGCCGACGACTCCCACCACGTGGAGGTCTTCCACGGCAGCCGGCTGGCGGAGCTGACGCAGGAACCCTACGGCGTCAACGTCCGTACCCGGGCCGGGACCTGGTGGCGCGGCAGTTGGCTCGTCGGCTGCGACGGCGCGCGGTCGACCGTGCGCAAGCTGCTGGAGGTGCCGTACGCGGGCCGCACCGCCGTCGAGCGGCACGCCGTGGCCGCCGTACGGGCCGACCTGCCCTGGCCCGGCGAGGGTGTCCTGTACCGCGGCGCCCCCCGCAGCGGCCCCGGCGCCGAGTGCGTCGCCCGCCCGCTCGGCGACGACCGGTGGCGGCTCGACTGGCTGCTGCCCCCCGGGGGCGGGGTCGTCACCCCGGAGGCCCTCGTCGCCCGGCTGGAGGCGACCCTGCGCGCCTGGTCGGGCACCCGCCACCCGTCGTACGAACTTCTCGACACCGGCGTGCACACCGTCCACCACCGGCTCGCCCGGCGCTGGCGCCGCGGTCGCGCGCTGCTCGCCGGCGACGCCGCCCACCTGGTGGGCTCCCTCGGCACGCAGCAGCTCGACGAGGGCCTCGCCGACGCCGAGAACCTCGCCTGGAAACTCGGCCGCGTCTGGCACCAGGCCGGCCGCGACGACGCCGGGGACGACCTCGTCGACACCTATGTCACCGAGCGCCGCGGCGCCATCGGTGCCCGGCTGCGCGCGGCCGACCAGGTCCGTCCCCTGCTGCGCCGCGCGGGCGGCCTGCGCGCGGCGGTGCGCGGCAAGGCGGCGGCGGAGCTGCTCACGGACGGCCACCTGGGCCGCGGCCGGATAGGCGGTCCGCCGGTGTACGACACGGCACCCACGGGTCTGGACGGGGTCGTGCAGATCGGCACGGCCCCCGGCGCCCGGGTCGACGACGTGCACGTGATCGCGCCGGACGGCTGGACGGGCCGGCTCTCCGAGCGGCTGGGGGGCGATCCGCTGGTGGTGCTGGTCGCCCCGGGCACCCGCGTCTGGGACCGCAGCCGCTGGCTGCAGGCGGGCCTGATGCCGAGGCTGATGCGGCTGGTGGGTGAACTCCCCGCCCGCGCGCGGCTGCTGGTCGCGGAGTCCTACCCGGGCGCGGCGGCGCACACGGTGCTGTACATCCGCCCGGACGGCCATCTGATGGCGGCGATGGCGGGGGTGCGCGAGGAGTCGATGCGGATCTGCGCGAACCGGATGCTGGGGCGGCCCGACGACGCGGAGGAGTAGGGCGGCGCGTACGGGAGCCGACCGGCCCCTGCGCGCCGCCGCGCGGGGGCCGGCGCCCACGTACGGCGCGTGCGGCGGGTGGGCCGCCCCGACGCCCGGTCCGGGCGGGTGGCACCGTGCCGCCGTCGTACGCAGCCGCGCGGTGCACCTGTCCGCACGGACCGGGGGCTTCGGAGGCCGCCGGCTACAGCCAGCCGACCGTCGTGTCGCCTTCGGCGACGATGAGGGCCGGACCCGTCATCTCCACCTCGCCGTCGGGGTGTTCGGTCACCAGGAGGCGGCCGCCCGGCACATCCACCGTGTACGTCTCGGGGCGGCCCGTCACGGCCGGGTCCACGCCGTCGCGGCGGGCGGCGGCGACGGCCACCGCGCACGCGCCCGTACCGCACGAGCGGGTCTCGCCCGAGCCGCGCTCGTGGACCCGCATCGCGACGTGCCGCGGGCCGCGGTCCACGACGAACTCCACGTTCACCCCCTGGGGATACGCCGTCGCCGGCGCGACCCCCGGTGCCTCGTACAGCCGCCCCGCGTCCGCGAGGTCGGCGACGAAGGCCACCGCGTGCGGGTTGCCCATTCCCACGTTCCGCGCGGGCCAGCTCCGCCCGTCCACGCTGACCGTCACCTCGGCGTCCGGGCCGTCGGCGAGCGCCGCCCGGCCCATGCCGACCGTCACGTCACCGTCCTTCGCCAGGTGCACGCGCCGCACCCCCGCGCGCGTGCCCACCGCCAGATCACCCGTCTCCGCGAGCCCGGCGTGCTGCAGATAGCGGGCGAAGACGCGCACTCCGTTCCCGCACATCTCGGCGATGCCGCCGTCCGCGTTGCGGTAGTCCATGAACCACTCCGCGTCAGCGGCCATCCGGCGCCCTTCCGGGTGCGCGTCGGACCGTACGACCCGCAGCAGGCCGTCGGCGCCGATGCCCGCCCGGCGGTCGCAGAGCCGGGCCACCGCGGCGGCGGACAGACTGATGAGGCCGGCGGGGTCCGGGACGATCACGAAGTCGTTCTCGGTGCCGTGGCCTTTGAGGAAGTGAAGGTGCGCGGTGCTCACTCTGTGATCGTAACCGCCCGCGCCGACAACGCCCCGGCGACGGGTAGCGACCGGCCCCGGGGCGCCGGTCAGCCGAGCCGGGCCACCCGCCACACGGCCAGCGCCACGATCCCGGCCATCGCCGCCGCGTACAGCAGCGCGATCCGCCAGTCCGCCCGCCGCCCCGAGCCGCGCCGCGGCAGCCCCGGAAGCGCCAGTCCCACCCGGCGCGCGGCCATCATCGCCCACCCCGCGGCACAGCAACTGATGAGCAGCCCGAGCATCGCCACCACGGGACCGCCGCCGCCGAACTCGAAGGCCAGCGGGAACGCGAACATCAGCGAGCCCAGTGCGGCCAGCGCGACGATGGGGGCGAGCTGCCAGAAGCGGAGCAGCCGCGGCGGGCGCAGCTCACGGAAGGACTCCTGGCCTACAGGCTCCGGTGCCTCCGAGAGGTCTTCCGCGAGGTCGTCCGCGGGCTCTGCCACGGGCCCGGCGATCCGGTCGTCCTGTGGCTCCCGGCGACTGTCACGAGGGCCGGCCTCCATAGCCACATGCCCTCCCAACCTCCGGCGACTTTCGGGCTTCCAGCTCGTTTTGATGATGGCACGGCCGGGAACACCCGCAGTGCCACCGGAGCGTCCCGATGCCATGACGTGATCAGCCTGTGACCGACCGTTCGAGTAGGTCACACGCGGTGTCCGGAAGGCGGTCACGGTCGGCCTCCGAGCCGCTGATCCAGTGCACGCGCGCGTCGCGCCGGAACCACGCTTCCTGCCGCCGTGCAAACCTCCGGGTGGCCCGCACGGTCTCGTCCCGGGCCTCCGCTTCCGTGCACTCACCGGCGAGGAAGGACAGCACCTGCTGGTACCCCAGGGCCCTGGAGGCCGTACGGCCCTCGCGCAGCCCTTCCGCTTCCAGCCGCCGCACCTCGTCCACCAGACCCGCCTGCCACATCCGGTCCACCCGCCGCGCGATCCGGTCCGCCAACTCCGGGCGCGGCACGGCGATGCCGATCTGGAGGGTGTCGTAGACCGACTCGTGCGCGGGGAGGCGGGCCGTGAAGGGGCGGCCGGTCAGCTCGATCACCTCCAGGGCCCGGACGATCCTGCGGCCGTTGCCCGGCAGGATCGCGCGCGCCGCGTCCGGGTCGGCCTCGGTGAGCCGGGCGTGCAGCGGGCCGGGCCCGGCGGCGGCCAGTTCCTTCTCCAGCCGGGCGCGGACGGCGGGGTCGGTGCCGGGGAAGTCCATGGTGTCGACGGCCCCGCGCACGTACAGACCGGAGCCCCCCACGAGCACCGCGGTGCGGCCCCGCGCGCCGAGCCGGTCGATCTCGGCGCGGGCCAGACGCTGGTACTCGGCGACGCTGGCGGTCTCCGTGACGTCCCACACGTCGAGCAGGTGGTGCGGGACCCCCTGCCGCTCGGCGGGCGTCAGTTTGGCCGTGCCGATGTTCATCCCCCGGTAGAGCTGCATCGAGTCGGCGTTGACGACGTCGCCGCCGGTCCGCCGGGCGAGTGCGATGCCCAGCTCGGACTTGCCGGCGGCCGTGGCCCCGACGACCGCGACGACCTGGGGGCGGGGGGTGGTCTCTGTCACGCGGCAAGTCTCGCAAACAACGGGCCACCGCTCGAACGAGTGACGTAACGCGGTGGTCTCAGGGTCGTTTGCCGTTCCGAGGTTCCGGATGCCGGTCCACGGACCGGGCCCCGGGCGGCGCAATGAGCCGCTCCGGGCGGCGCGGGATTTCGCCCACGCGAGTCAGTTATGGAGTAGATATGGGCGTTTTTGCGAAGATTCTCCGTCGCGGTGGATCGAGCGGGGAGGGGCAGGCCGCGAAGGAGCCGGCGTCCACCGCCGAGCAGCAGGCCGCGGAGGCCACGGCGGCGGTTGCGCCGGAGGGCACCGAGGAGCCGGCGAACGCGGATGCCGCGGGCGCCGCGGGGATCCCGAAGCAGCAGTCGGCCGAGGGGGCCGCGGACAGCGACGCGGGCGAGGAGGCCCGTCAGTAGGCCCCGGGAGGCGCGCGGCCCCTCCCGGGGCCCGCGGCCCCCGGTCCGCCGCGGCGGACACGGCTTTCAGGACCAGGTGGCGACGAAGTAACCCACGCCGTACGGCGCCTCGTTGTACAGAAGCGACCCGCGCAGGGAGGTGTCCTCAGCGGCGCCCGCGGCGACCTGCCAGCAGGCGCGGCCCGTAGCCTGCAGATCCGCCGCCAGTTCCGCGTCCAGCGCGGCCAGAGCCGCCGTGTCCGCGGCGCCCAGGGCGCGGGCCGCCCCGGCGTCGAAGCCGGCGGCGCGCCCGTCGTGGTAGCCGGGGGCCTTCCGGGCGCGGCGCGCACTGCCGTCGCCCATCACCAGCAGCGCCACCCGCCGCGCCCTCGCGGCGATCTCCCGGCCCGCTTCCGCGCAGCGCCCGGCCGCCAGCGGCTCGCCGACGCCCAGCCCTTCCACGGGCGCTCCGTTCCACTCGGCCCGCTCCAGCAGCCACGCGCCCACCGCCAGTGACGGCGGCAGCATCCGCCCGCCCGGCTCCGGCGCCGCCTCGCCGGACGGCCCGAGCCGTACCGCCAGATCCACGCCGAAGCCCCGGAACGATCCTTCGGTCCCCTGGGGATACGGACCCCGCCCGGACTCCTCCGCGGGCCCGACGGCGACCAGCACGTCCGGACGCGCCGCCGCCAGCACCCCCACGGCGTCCGTACACGCCGCTCTGAGCGCCTCCAGCTCGCCGGCGGCACCGGAGGCCACCTCGGGCACCAGCAGGGGCGGACACGGGCAGCAGGCGGCGGCGACGAGCATGAGGCGCAGCCTAGCCGCCGGGTCACGGCGGCCGGTGAACGTCCCCGGGCACGGCAGCGCACCGTGTCAGCGGATGCCCGGCCGAGGGGGGAAGGAGCGGCCCGGGAGCGGTGCGTGGCGCGTACCGCACGCCACGTGCACGCCCGGCCTCGGGACGTGCCCGCTTCCCGCCCGGCCCGGGGGCCCGCGGGCGGGTCAGTGCGCCGCGCAGCCCTCCGCCGCCGGCAGCGGGTCCGGGACGCCCACCTTCGGCAGCCCCAGCAGCACGCCCTTACCGCCGGCGCCGCCCGCGTCGGGTGCGGCCTGCCGCGCGGCCCAGGCGTCGCCGGAGCGGGTGCGCCGTACCGCCCGCGGCGGGGCCTCGGCCAGCAGGTGGTGCGGCGCCGCGTAGGTGATCTCCACGGTCGCCATGTCGCCCGGCCGCACCGGGTCCTCCGGCCGCGCGAAGTGCACCAGCCGGTTGTCCGGCGCCCGGCCGGACAGCCGCCGCGTGGCGCCGTCCTTGCGGCCCTCGCCCTCCGCGACCATGACCTCCAGCACCCGGCCGACCTGCTTTTTGTTCTCCGCCCAGGAGATGTCCTCCTGGAGGGCCACCAGACGCTCGTACCGCTCCTGCACGACCGCCTTCGGCACCTGTCCGGGCATCTCCGCCGCCGGTGTCCCCGGCCGCTTGGAGTACTGGAAGGTGAAGGCCTGGGTGAAGCGCGCCTCGCGCACCACGTGCAGCGTCTGCTGGAAGTCCGCCTCCGTCTCACCGGGGAAGCCCACGATGATGTCGGTGGTGATCGCCGCGTCCGGGATCGCGGCCCGCACCTTCTCGATGATCCCCAGGTACCGCTCCTGCCGGTAGGAGCGCCGCATCGCCCGCAGCACCGTGTCCGAGCCCGACTGCAGCGGCATGTGCAACTGGGGCATCACGTTCGGCGTCTCGGCCATCGCCTCGATCACGTCATCGGTGAAGTCCCGCGGGTGCGGCGAGGTGAAGCGCACCCGCTCCAGCCCGTCGATCCGCCCGCAGGCCCGCAGCAGCTTGCCGAACGCCTGCCGGTCGCCGATGTCGGACCCGTACGCGTTGACGTTCTGCCCCAGCAGCGTGATCTCGCTGACGCCCTCCGCGACCAGCGCCTCGACCTCGGCGAGGATGTCGCCGCTGCGGCGGTCCTTCTCCTTGCCGCGCAGCGCCGGGACGATGCAGAACGTACAGGTGTTGTTGCACCCGACGGAGACCGAGACCCACGCGGCGTACGGGCTCTCGCGCCGCGTCGGCAGGGTGGAGGGGAACGCCTCCAGCGACTCGGCGATCTCGACCTGGGCCTCGCGCGCCACCCGCGCGCGCTCCAGCAGCACCGGCAGCTTGCCGACGTTGTGCGTGCCGAAGACGACGTCGACGTACGGGGCGCGGCTGACGATCGCGTCGCGGTCCTTCTGCGCCAGACAGCCGCCGACCGCGATCTGCATGCCGGGCTTCGCGGCCTTCTTCGGCGCGAGCTGGCCGAGGTTGCCGTACAGCCGGTTGTCGGCGTTCTCCCGCACCGCGCAGGTGTTGAACACGACCACGTCGGCGGTGGTGCCGGAGCCCGGCTCCGCGCGCACGTAGCCGGCCTCCTCAAGAAGCCCCGACATCCGTTCGCTGTCGTGGACGTTCATCTGGCATCCGAACGTCCTGACCTCGTACGTGCGCGGCTGAGCGACTTCCTCGGGCATGCCAGCGATCATCCAAACGGCGACGTGGGTTCACGGACGGGCCACCCGCAGGCGGCCCGTCCGTCAGTCTACGACTTCGGCGATACGCCTCAGTCGGCCTGTGCCGCGGGGGCGTACCGCCTCAGCTCGGCGGCCAGCTCCTCGTGCACCAGGGCCTTGAGCATCGTGCCCGCGGCGATGTGCTCCTCCGAGAGCACCTCGCCCTCGTTGTGCACACGCGAGACCAGCGCTCCCTTGGTGTAGGGCACGACGGCCTCGATCTGGACCTGCGGGCGCGGCAGCTCCACGTCGATGAGCGCCCTCAGCTCGTCCATGCCCGCGCCGGTCGCGGCCGAGACCGCGATCGCCCGCGGCTCGATGCGCAGCAGCCGGCGCAGCACGTCCGGATCGGCGATGTCCGCCTTGTTGATCACGACGATCTCGGGTACGGACGTCGCACCCACGTCGCGGATCACCTCGCGCACGCTGATGAGCTGCTCCTCGGGCGCCGGGTGGGACCCGTCGACCACGTGCAGGATCAGGTCGGCGTCGCCGACCTCCTCCATCGTGGAGCGGAACGCCTCGACGAGATGGTGCGGCAGGTGCCGTACGAAACCGACGGTGTCGGCCAGTGTGTACAGCCGCCCGCTGGGCGTCTCGGCCCTGCGCACGGTCGGGTCGAGGGTGGCGAACAACGCGTTCTCCACCAGCACTCCCGCGCCCGTGAGCCGGTTGAGCAGCGAGGACTTGCCCGCGTTCGTGTAGCCGGCGATCGCGGCCGACGGCACCTTGTGCCGCTTGCGTTCCTGTCGCTTGACGTCCCGGCCGGTCTTCATGTCCGCGATCTCCCGGCGCAGCTTCGCCATCTTCTCGCGGATACGCCGCCGGTCCGTCTCGATCTTCGTCTCGCCGGGGCCGCGGGTGGCCATGCCTCCCCCCGCGGAGCCCGAGCCGCCGCCGCCCATCTGCCGGGACAGCGACTGACCCCAGCCGCGCAGCCGCGGCAGCATGTACTGCATCTGCGCGAGCGCCACCTGCGCCTTGCCCTCGCGGGACTTGGCGTGCTGGGCGAAGATGTCGAGGATCAGCGCCGTGCGGTCCACGACCTTGACCTTGACGACGTCTTCGAGGTGGATGAGCTGGCCGGGGCTCAGCTCACCGTCGCAGACGACGGTGTCGGCAGCGGTCTCGACCACGATGTCGCGCAGTTCCAGCGCCTTGCCGGAGCCGATGTACGTCGCCGGGTCGGGCTTCTCGCGGCGCTGCACCACGCCGTCGAGTACGACCGCCCCGGCCGTCTCGGCGAGCGCGGCCAGCTCCGCCAGCGAGTTCTCGGCCTCCCGGGCCGTGCCGGAAGTCCACACGCCGACGAGCACGACCCGCTCCAGCCGGAGCTGCCGGTACTCGACCTCGCTGACGTCCTCCAGCTCGGTCGACAGACCCGCCACGCGGCGCAGGGCCGCGCGGTCCTCGCGGTCGAGCTGATCGCCGTCACGAGCGGCGTCGGATCCGGGACTCCACGCGGCTTCGGCTTCCATGAGGGCGTCGGCACGCCGGCCTTCCGGGAGACGCTGCTCGTCCTGGGGAAGGTGGGTGGGAGAAGTCATCGGATCCTTGTCTGTGAGATCGGTGGTGTCTTTGTCAACAACGCCCCGCAGACCGGGAGGATTCCCCGCACGGCGGGCGGCGTGGCATCCACGATGGTCGCACGCTGCCGCACGGGCGTCACCCGCTTTACCGCCCGCGGAACCCCGCCGCGCAGCCCTCAGGGGCCTTGCGGACCCTACGGCTCACCTCGCCGGCTTCGCCGCCTTCCAGCCGGGGTGGCCCGGCATCGGCGGGGTGCGCTCGTCGTACAGCCAGGCGTGCAGGAACCCTGTCAGGTCGCGGCCGGCGACCTCGGAGGCGAGTGCGACGAAGTCCGCGGTGCCGGCGGAGCGGTCCCGGTGACGCGTCACCCAGGCCCGCTCCAGCTTTCCGAACGCCGCCTCGCCGATCTCCTTGCGCAGCGCGTACAGCACCAGCGCGCTGCCGTCGTAGACCACCGGACGGAACAGCTCCAGCCGCCCTCCCGCCGCGGGCCGCCGCGGCGCGGCCGGCGGGCCGCCCTCCCGCCGCCAGCCGTCGGACTGCCCGTACGCCGCGCGCATCCGGCGCACCAGGCTCCCGTGGTCGTGCCACTCCTCGGTGAACAGGGCCTCGTACCAGGTGGCATGGCCCTCGCTCAGCCACAGATCCGACCACCTGCGCGGCGTCACGCTGTTGCCGAACCACTGGTGCGCCAGTTCGTGTACGAGGACGCGCTCGGCGCGCCGCGGGTACGTGGCCGCGGTCTGCAGGAAGGAGCGGCCGAAGACCGACAGGGTCTGCGTCTCCAGCGCGAAGTTCAACGGCGCCTCCACCGACAGCAGGCCGTACGACTCCAGGGGGTAGCGGCCCGCGTGCCGCTCCATCCACGCGATCTGCCCGGCGGTGCGGTCGACGACGGGGCGGACGGCGCGCCGGTCGCGCTCGGGGACGACGTGGCGCAGCGGCAGCCCGTGCGGGCCGGTGCCGTGCAGCACCGCGGAGCGGCCGATGGAGACCTGGGCCAGCTCGGTGGCCATGGGGTGCACGGTGCGGTACGTCCACGTGGTGCGGGCGCCGTCGCTCCGGCGGGCCAGGCGCAGGCCGTTGGCGACGACCGTGAGGCCCCGGGGGGCGGTGACCCGGAAGGTGAAGCGGGCCTTGTCGGCGGGGTGGTCGTTGCCGGGGAAGACGCGGTGGGCGGCGTCGGCCTGGTTGGCCATCGCGAGGCCGTCCCCGGTACGGATCCAGCCGCCGCCCCCGCCGCGGGGGTCGCTGGTGTGCCGTACGGCGATGCGCAACGGGTCACCGGGGCGCAGGGTGCGGTCCGGGGTGACGACGAGGTCCTCGCCGGCGCGGACGTGGGCGGCGGTGCGGCCGTTGACGGTGACGTCGCGCACGGTGCCGTGGGTGAAGTCGAGGTTGATGCGGGGCAGGCGGCCGGTGACGCGGGCGGTGATCACGGTGCGGGCGGCCAGGGGGGTGTCGTTGCGGCCGCGGTAGGTGAGGGAGACGTCGTAGCCGAGAACGTCGTAGCCGGGATTGCCGAGGTGCGGGAAGAGGGGGTCGCCGATGCCGGCGGGGCGGGGCGGCGGGGCGGCCTTCTGCGTGCCGCCGCGGCCCGGGGCGGCGGGTGCGGCCGGCGCCGCGGGGGCGGCGGCCAGGGTGGCGAGGACGACGGCGGCGAGCAGGGCGTGGCGCGCATGGCGGCGCACGGGGACGGAGCGGGGCATGCGCTACCGCTATCAGCGGTGGACCGCCGCGTGCCGCCGACGCGGCAGCGGTGCACTCTAACGAGTGCGGGCCCGCGGACCGGGCGACTGCCGGCCGGCGCCCGCGGGGTGCTGGGCGCGGGAGACGTCGTACACCCCGGGCACCCGGCGCATCGCGCGCATCAGGCCCGGCAGCTCCGCCGGGTCGGGGAGCTGCACCGTGTACGTGTGCCGCACTCGCTGCTGGCGCGGCGGCTCGACGTGCGCGGCGACGATGGCGACGCCCGCGGCGGCGATGGCCTCGGTGAGGTCGGCCAGCAGATGGGCCCGGACGAAGGCTTCCGCGTTCAGCGTCACCCGCAGGGCTGCGGGCGGTACGCCCTCGCCCGTACGCCAGTGGACGCGCAGCTCGCGGCGGCCCGCGGCGGCCATCCGGGCCACGGTGGCGCACTGCGTCCGGTGCACGGCGACGGCGCCGCCGCGGACGACGAAGCCGGTGACGGCGTCGGGGGGCACGGGCGTACAGCAGCGGGCGAGGCGCATGGCGGCGTCCGGCAGCTCGGCGACGGCGGGCTCGGCGGCGCGCGGTACGCCGTCGGACGGCACGTCGGCGGGGGCGCCCGCAGGGGCGTTCCCGGACGTGTCGTCCGGTGCCGCGGGGACCGCCGGGGCGTAGTCGGCCGGGACGGGAAGCGCCGGGTCGCCGGGCTGCGCCGCCGGGTGGTCCGCCAGCCAGCGCGTGATCGCGATCCGCGCCGCCGGCGTCTGCGCGTGGTCCAGCCACTCCGGCGCGGGCCCGGACGCCTCCGGAGCCAGCAGCAGCGTCAGCGCGTCCCCGTCCCGCAGCCGCGTTCCGAGGCCGGCGAGCCGGCCGTTGACGCGCGCGCCCACCAGCGTGTGGGCCGTCTCGCCGTGGCGCGCGTACGCCGCGTCCACGCAACTGGCCCCCGCGGGCAGCACCAACGGGCCGCCCGGGTCGCAGAAGACGGTGATCTCCTGGTCGGGGGCGAGGTCTTCACGTAAGGCGGACCAGAAGGCGTCCGGGTCCGGTGTGGCACGCTGCCACTCCAGCAGCCGCTTCAGCCAGTCGCCCACCTGGCCGGCCGCGGGCCGCGCCAGCGGGCTGGCCAGCGCCACCACCCCGGCCTCGGCGACGCGGTGCATCTGCCGGCTGCGTACCAGCGTCTCGACGACGTATCCGCGCTGGTCCGCGACGGCCGTGTGGAGCGACTGGTAGAGGTTGAACTTCGGTACGGCGATGAAGTCCTTGAACTCGGCGGGCACGGGCTTGAAACACGTGTGCAACTCGCCCAGCACCGCGTAGCAGTCCGCCGCCTCCGGCACCAGCACCAGCAGCCGGCCGAAGTCCGTCCCGCGCAGCTCGCCGCGCTTCTTCAGCACCCGGTGCACCGAGACGATGTGCCGCGGCCGGATGGCGACTTCGGCGGTGATACCGGCGGCGTGCAGGACCTCGCGCATCTCTGCCGCGGTCTCCTCCAGCGGATCCCGCCGCCCGGCGTTCGCGAGCACCAGCTCACGGCTGCGCGCGTAGTCCTCCGGGTGCAGGACGGCGAAGACCAGGTCTTCCAGCTCGGTCTTGATCGCCTGCACGCCGAGCCGCTCGGCCAGCGGGATCAGCACATCGTGGGTCACCCGCGCGATGCGCACCTGTTTCTCCCGGCGCATCACGCCCAGCGTGCGCATGTTGTGCAGCCGGTCCGCGAGCTTGATCGACATCACCCGTACGTCGCTGCCGGTCGCCACCAGCATCTTGCGGAACGTCTCGGGCTCGGCGGCGGCGCCGTAGTCGACTTTCTCCAGCTTGGTGACGCCGTCGACGAGGTACGCCACCTCCTCGCCGAAGCCGGAGCGCACCTGATCGAGGGTCACCTCGGTGTCCTCGACGGTGTCGTGGAGCAGCGAGGCGGTCAACGTCGTGGTTTCGGCGCCGAGTTCGGCGAGGATGAGGGTGACGGCAAGCGGGTGCGTGATGTACGGGTCGCCGCTCTTGCGCATCTGGCCCCGGTGCGCGTCCTCGGCGAGCAGGTACGCCGTACGCAGCGTGGCGATGTCGGCGTCGGGATAGAACCCGCGGTGCGCCTTGGCCACATGCTCCAGAGCGTGCGGCAGGCCGCCGCGCGACGACGCGCCGCCCAGCAGGGCCACCCGGCCCAGCCGGCGGAGATCGAGGCGGGCCCGGCCGCGTCGGCGGGCACCGCCCGCCGGACCGCCCGGACTGCGGACCTCTGCGCTCAATCGGCACCTCCGGCAGCTCACCGGCTCCCGTGCCGGTACTTGATGCTATCGAGCCCATCACGCACTGCCGTACGGCTCTCGCTCAGCGTGGTCCAGATCACCCCTTCGAGCGATCGGAGCGCGCCGCCTCGTCGATGGCGGCCAGCGACCGGCGTACCTGGTTGCGGTCGGTCGTATACCAGAAGTCCGGCATGGAGGCGCGCAGGTAGCTGCCGTAACGGGCCGTCGCCAGCCGCGGGTCGAGCACCGCGACGACGCCGCGGTCGCCTGTGGCGCGTACGAGCCGGCCCGCGCCCTGCGCCATGAGCAGCGCCGCGTGTGTCGCCGCCACGGCCATGAAGCCATTGCCGCCCGCCTTCTCCACCGCCTCCTGCCGCGCGGTGGCCAGCGGGTCGTCGGGGCGCGGGAAGGGGATGCGGTCCATGACCACCAACTGACAGCCGGGGCCGGGCACATCGACGCCCTGCCACAGCGACAGACTGCCGAACAGGCACGTCGCCTCGTCCGCCGCGAACCGCTTGATCAGTTCGCCGAGGGTTTCCTCGCCCTGCAGCAGCACCGGGACGTCGAGCCGGCCGCGCAGCTCCGTGGCCGCCGCCTCGGCCGCCCGCTTCGAGGAGAACAGCCCCAGCGTGCGCCCGCCGGCCGCCTCCACCAGCTCCGCCAGCTCGTCGAGCATGTCCTTGCGCGTGCCGTCCCGGCCGGGCCGCTCCAGATGCCGGGCGACGTACAGGATGCCCTGCTTGCGGTACTCGAAGGGGGAGCCGACGTCGATGCCCTTCCAGGCCGGGGCACCCTCCTCGCCGCCGCCCTCCGGCGGCAGCCCCAGCGAGGCGCCGATCCCCGCGAAGTCGCCGCCCAGCTTGAGCGTCGCCGACGTGAGCGTCACCGAACGGTCGCTGAACACCTTCTCCCGTACGAGCCCCGACACCGACAGCGGCGCCACCCGCAGCGACGCCCCGAAACGGTCGTGCCGCTCGAACCACACCACGTCGAACTCCGAGCCCTGCGTGATCCGTTCGGCGACCTCCTGGACGTTCTCCACCGAGGCCAGCGCGAGACGGCGCACCACGTCCTCGTCCTGCACGGAGGAGTCCCGCGTCGTGCCGAGCGCGGAGATCACCGTGCGCGAGGCGTCCCGCAGCGCCAGCAGCGCGTATCCCAGGTCCTCCGGCACCGGCTCCAGCCGGCCCGGCAGCGCCAGCTCCATCAGCCGCTCGAAGCTCTCCGCCGCCGTCTGCAGGGCGTCCGCCGCCTTCTCGTCGACCAGCTTCGCCGACAGCCGCACCGCGCGGTTCACCCGCCCCGGAGCCAGCTCGCCGGTGGCCACGCCCGTGACCCGGGAGACCAGCTCATGCGCCTCGTCGACGATCAGCACCTCGTGCGACGGCAGCACCGGGGCGCCCTCCAGGGCGTCGATGGCCAGCAGCGCGTGGTTGGTGACCACCACCTCGGCCAGCTTCGCCCGCTCCCGCGCCGCCTCCGCGAAGCACTCGGGGCCGTACGCGCACCGGGCCGCGCCCAGGCACTCCCGGGCCGACACCGACACCTGGGACCAGGCGCGGTCCGAGACCCCGGGGGTCAGCGAGTCCCGGTCGCCGCTCTCCGTCTCGTCCGCCCAGTCGCGCAGCCGCAGCAGATCCTGGCCGAGCTTGCTCGACGGCTGCGACGACGCGCTCTCGAACGGGTCGAAGAGCCCGGTGCCCAGATCCGGGTCGTCCTGCGGCACGCCCTCGTGCACCCGGTGCAGACACAGGTAGTTCGACCGGCCCTTCAGCGTCGCGAACTCGGGACGGCGGCGCAGCCGCGGGTGCAGCGCCTCCACCGTGCGCGGCAGATCGCGCTCGACGAGCTGCCGCTGCAGCGCCAGCGTCGCCGTGGCGATCACGACCCGCTCACCGTGCGCCAGCGCGGGCACCAGATAGCCCAGCGACTTACCCGTCCCCGTCCCCGCCTGCGCCAGCAGGTGCGAGCCGTCCGCGATCGCCTCCGCGACCGCCTCGGCCATCGCCACCTGGCCCTCCCGCTCCACGCCGCCGACGGCGGCCACCGCCGCATGGAGCAGCTCCCGCAGCTCACTGCGGTCGTCGGGGCCGTCGGGTGCGGGGGCGCCGGCGCCGTCGTCGGGCGCGAGGACGTTCTGGTCTGCCATGGCACGCAACCCTAAGGGGCGCCACTGACAGTGACGGCCGTCACGTCGGGTGAAGGGGGTTGGGCACGGTGCCGTCGACGGCGGCGTGCGGGCGCCGGGCCCGGTCGCGGTACCCGTCGAGGTAGAGCCGGTTGCGGTTGAGGCAGAGCCGGTCGATACGCGGCACCAGCAGGTCGAAGAGCACGAAGCGCTCGGCCAGCTCCGGGAACCGCCGCTGGTAGCGCAGGATCTCGTCCCGTACCAGACCGAAGAACTCCGCCTCCGGCATGCCCAGTTCGTCCGCGCACAGGGGAGCCAGATAGCGGAAGACGCCGACGAACAGGCCCGAATGGATGAACTGGGGCAGGAACTCCGGAGGTTCGGTCAGCAGCGTGCGGCGCACTTCGCCCGGCATCCCGGCGTGCTCGGGCAGCGGCTTGGAGCTGACGTTGACGTCGTCGACGAAGTCCTTCAGCGCCAGCCGCACCGGCACGTCCGCGTCGTCGAAGACCACCACGGCGTTCTCGCCGTGCGGGGAGAAGACGGTGCCGTAGCGGTACAGGAAGTGCAGCAGAGGCGGCAGCAGGGCGGCGAAGAGCCGCGCCAGCCACGCCCGGGGCGCGAGCCCCGAGCGGCGTACCAGCTCGGCCGTCAGCGAGCGCCCGTCGGTGTCGCTCCACAGCAGGGCCGCCAGCGTCCTGGCCCGCTCCCCGGGGTCCAGCAGCGGGCCGATGGGCTCCCGCCAGATGCAGCCCAGCAGCTCGCGGTACTGGTACGGGACACCCGGCAGGGAGTCGTAGAGCGGATGGCGCACCGTCACGCTCGCCGTCTCGCCCAGCAGCACGACGCGCGTCTCCTCGGCCAGGAACGGGTCCGCGTCCCGCAGGCCGTGCACCCAGCGCGTGACGGCGGGCGCCGCGAGGGTGCGCTCGGTGGGCAGTCCGCGCCAGACCAGCGTGTTGAGCACGGAGAGCGGAAGCTTGACCGAACGCGCCCGCGGGCGGCTGAGGTTGAGGAACGTGCGTACCGACTGCTGCGGCAGCCACATGTCGGCCGGTCCCCCGTCCTCCGGCAGCGGGATCACCAGCCCGGCGGCGACCTGCGGCGCGTAGAGCGTGGCGACGGTCTCGTCCCACTGCCACGGGTGCACGGGCAGCCACAGATACCCGTCCGGGTCCCGGCCGGCCGCGGCGACCGCGTCGGCGAACACCGCGCGCGTGGCGCCGCCCAGTTCCTGCGCGTACAGCTCCTCGGGGCCGGCGAGGCCGGGCACGCCACGGTACTCGGCGAGCGAGCGGTGGACCGCCAGCCACGGCAGCCGCCGTGGGACGCGTGCCTCCGGGGCGTAGGCGGCGGCGTCGGCGGCCGAGAAACCGATGCGCCCCTTGTTGGCCACCAGCCACGGATGGCCGGTCTGGTGGCCCTCCAGCTCGGCGTAGCCGAGGTCGGCGAGGCGGGCGGCGGACGGGGCTCCGCGGGCGAGGCGGACGTCGGCGGCGAGGGTGGCGGTCAGCTCGCGGATCAGGTGACCGGTGGTGTCGCCCGCCAGCCGCAGGAGCCCGTCGTGGGCGCGGGCGAGGAAGCGCAGCGGGTCGCCGTCGGGGGTCAGGGAGGCGGGGTCGACGCGCCAGTGGCCGTACGGGCCCCGGCGGGCGGTGAAACGGTAGGTCACGTCGTCGGTGACGGGGAGGCGGTAGGGGCGCCCGCGGTCATTCGCGGGGCCGGGACGGGGCCCGGATCCGGGTTCCGGGTCGGGCTCCGGGGTGACTATGCCCTCGTAGGCGAACTCGCCCAGCATCTTGGCGAGCAGCCGGCGGGCGGCCAGATCCCATGCGGTTCTGCGGGTGGTGTGCGCGGCGTCGGACAAGGGCGTCGGCTCCTCTCCGTCCTACGGCAGGCGGGGCCGCGGCGGCTTCGGCGGGGTCACGGGCGGGCTCGGGGGCGGCGGGGGCGCGGCGCCGCCGCCGTCGCCCGGCGGGCGCTCCCGCACCATCAGCGCCGCCCGCTTGTCGGGCAGGTCCAGCTCCTCCAGGAAGTGGAAACCGGCGTTCAGAAAGGCGGCGACCGACGGCACGTTGTGCACGTCCGGCTCCGCGAGCACGCGCCCGCAGGACCCACAGTTGTCGAACACGAGGTCGCTGACGGTGCGGATCAGCAGAGAGCCCACCCCCCGGCCGCGGTCGGCGCCACCGCCCAGCAGCAGATGGACACCCGTGTCGCACGAGCGCGCGCGGTAGTACCCGGCGAGGGGGTCCCGGTCGGCGCGGTAGACCTCCCAGTAGCTCATCCGCACACCGTCCAGCACACCGAAGCAGGGCACACTGTGCCCGGCTTCGAGCTGTGCGCGCACATGCCGCGCGGTGACCTCCACCGGACCGGCGAGCTTCCAGAAGGCGGCCACGGAAGGATCGTTCATCCAGCGGTGCAGGAGTGTCAGATCACGTGCGGGCTCGGCCGGGTCGAGGGGCTCCAGGCGGAACGGACCGGCCGGGGTCTCGGCGGGCGCCCAGCAAGAGATGTCGTAAGGGGCGGGGGACCGGGCGGCGTCCTTGAGGAGCCGGCCCAGGCCGGCGCCGAAGTCGATGGTGTCGTCGGGGAGCGGCTCCGGGGCCCTGGTGGGGGCCGGGGGATCGGGCGGCACGGGACCTCTTCTCGTCTTCTCGTCTTCTCGTCGTACGGAACGGGGCGAGGGGCGGTCAGGAGATCAGCGGATTGGGAACGGTGACGTAGACGGACTGCGTGTCCACCGGGCCGACCAGCTCGTCCAGCCCGTGCACCCGGGTCAGCAGGTTGGCCTTGCAGCGCAGCGTCCCGCCGCTCAGCAGCCGTTCGGCCAGCGCGCAGCGGCCCCGGCCGGGGCCGCCCGCGGCGAACGGCTCCAGGAAGCGACGGAACGCGGCGAGCAGCACACGCTCGTCGACCAGGCCCGCGGCGCCGAAGGCGCCGACCAGGCCGAGGACGTTGTTGACGCCCACGTAGTACGTGAAGCGCTCGTCGGTCACGTCGTCCGGGACGAACGTGTCGCTGGCGGTGCCCAGGCCCGGCAGCCGGCGCTCCAGCTCCGCGCGGCGGGATGCGCGGAAGTAGTACCCCTGGTTGTCCCGGTACCGGCCGCCGGCGGGCCAGCCCTCGGCGTCGAGGAGCAGCACGACGTTCTGCTGGTGCGCTTCGAGAGCCACGCCCGCCTCGGAGTCCAGCCACATCACGGGCCGTACGACCACCTCCAGGTAGCGCAGGAACCACTCCGCGGCCACCGCCGCCGTCCCCTGCCCCGTGCGGTCCGCCAACTGCTCGACGACATCCTGCAGACGCGAGCGCATCGCGCCTCCCGGCGACCGCGGCACCGGGGAGGTCAGCGCGGCGACGCACACCGCGTCGTCCTGCGCCGCGAACGGCTGGTGCCGTACGACCGCGTCCAGACCCGCGACGGGCTCGCCGGCCGCGCTGTCGACGGCCAGCCACGCCGGATCCCGTACGACGTCGAAGCCGGGCGCGCCGGGGAAGCCGCCGGGGACGGACGCCTGCCACTCCCTGCCGAGGCCGGAGCGCAGCAGACGGTGCACCTCGGTGCCGCGGTGCAGCTCCTTGCGGAGGTTCTCCCGCCGGGAGTTGGTGATGCGTACGCCCAGGGAGAGCTTCAGCATGGCGGGCGCCCCCGGGTGGTACAGCGTCCTCACCGACGCGGTCGGGTGCCAGGGGTCGCCGTGCGGGCCCAGGTCGCGCAGCAGGCCGGCGTCGAACAGCGCGGCGGCGGCGGGGCGTTCGCGGATCTCGCGGGCCTGCCACGGGTGCACCGGCAGCGGCGTGCAGCCGGGCGGCACCGCCAGCCCGGGGCCCGCCAGCCGGGCGGCCAGTTCGCGCACGGGTAGGCCCTTGCCGCGCTCGGTCCATGCCGAGTCGCCGGCGAGGACGCTGTCGTGGACGGCCAGCCAGTGCAGCGGGAAACTGCCGCGCAGCTCCGGGGAGTAGCGCCGGACCTCTGCCTCCGACAGCCCTTCGCGGCTCTTGGGCGTCGGGTGCAGGGGGTGGCCGAGGAGCAGGGACTGCTCGCCGGTCAGGAACGGATCCCCGGTCGCGGGCGGGGACCCGGCGCGGCGGGCGGAGAGGAACACGGCTGTGTGGCGTACGGAGTCGGCGACGCGGCCGGCGAGGTCGGCGCAGCCGCCGGACGGCTCGGGCCCGGTGCGTGCGCGCGTGCCGGGGGTGTCCGGCGCGGCGGCCCGTGCGGCGTAGACGGCCTCCCGGCTCAGCAGCGACGCCAGCGTCACGGCGTCGACCGGCGGCGCGTCCTCCGGGGCGCCGTGCAGCACGGGCCGCCCGAAACGGTGCCAGCCGGCCGCCGACCAGTACCGCACCGGGACCCGCAGGCACGCCCCGCTGGCGGGAAGGAGCAGCCGCAGCGTGCCGTTCTCCGGCTCCGCCACCCCCTGTTCGCGCACCCAGCAGCGCAGCAGGTTCTCGGCGGCAGCCGCGTCGGCGGCGACCCCGGCGTCCGGGTGCTCCAGCGGGTCGGGCTCGGGCTGTCCGCCGTCCACGGTGCCCCGCCGGTACTGGCGGGGCACGGCGGGCTCGATGAGCCGGGCCGGCCGCCGGCGCACCGGGGGCCGGACGGCGCCGGCGGGGAGATCGTCGCCGACGGGCTTCGCGTTCACAGACGTGCACCTCGGGATGGGTCGCGTGCGAAAGGAGCGCCCCCGGGCCGCACGGACGGGCGGGGACGGAGGGGGACGGACCGGGCGCCCCGGCGGGCGGTGCCGGGCGGGCGGCGCGTACGGCGGACGCGCGCGTGCACGACCGCTTCGCGAACGACGGGCACAGTCCCACCCCCTCGCACCGGATACGGGTCCGCGGCCCTCGCACTACCAACGACGAACCCGCGGCAGGAACACGGCCGTCGGGAAGATCCTTGGGCGCCGTGGAACCACGGGGCCCGGTGCGGCCGTCCACAACGGCACCGGCATAGTGGGACCTCGTGTCCCGCCGGGGCACCTGTGCAGAGAAACTGGGGGAGTCGATTCCATGCCCGCCAACGGGAAACGTCGTATACCGGGGAAGGCGCTTGCCGCGACGGCACTCGCCGCGACGCTGGCGCTGACCGCCGGCGCCTGCGAGGACGGCGACAGCGGCGCCGACGACAAGCAGCAACAGCAGGAATCGCAGGCGCCCGAGAAGGAGCTGACGCTTCCCGAGGGCATCCCGGACTCGCTGAAGGACCTCGACCTCGACAAGTGGAGGGACGGCGGCTGGGAGAACTGGGCCAAGGATGACTGGCTGCGCGACGCGCGCGAGTTCATCAACCCGATCATCGAGGACCTCTGGGACCCCGACCGGATGTGGGAGGCCGAGCAGCCGCCCAACCGCGTCGACGAGGACGACGTGTCCGAGGACCAGGGCGTCACCGACCCGGAGCCGCAGCCCGTGCAGGCCGAGGAGCTGGCCACGCCGTACAATGAGTCCCACCCGGCCGCGGGGAAGATCTTCTTCGACACCCCCGAGGGCCCCATGGTCTGCTCCGGCACCGTGGTCGCCGACCCGGCCAACCCGGGCAAGTCCAACCTGGTGGCCACCGCGGGGCACTGCGTGCACAAGGGCGCCGACGGCGGCTGGTGGCGCAACCTCATCTTCGTGCCCTCCTTCAACCCCGAGGGGAAAACCGTCGCCGAGCTGGAGGCCGAGCAGGCGACCGAGGCCGACATCGCGCCCAAGGGCACGTTCTGGGCCGAGGAGGCGCGTACCACCGACGAGTGGATCTCCCAGGGCAAGACGGTGGGCGGCGTGGGCGCCCCGTACGACTTCGCCGTGATGAAGGTGCAGCCGAAGGACGGCGGCGGGCAGTCCCTGGAGGAGACGGTCGGCGCCGCGGTGCCCGTCTGGTTCGACGCCCCGGCCGTGAAGGACGTCGGTGACCTCACCGCCACCGGCTACCCGGCGGCCGCGCCGTACGACGGCGGGCGCCTGTACTCCTGCACCGACGCGCCGGGCCGGCTGTCCATCCAGGCGTCGCAGCCCACGATGTACCGCATCGGCTGCACCATGACCGCCGGCGCCTCCGGCGGCGGCTGGACCGCGTCGAACGACGGCGAGGAACAGCTCGTGTCCGTCACCTCCATCGGCCCGCTGCAGGCCACCTGGCTGGCCGGGCCGCGTCTGGACAAGGAGGCCGAGAAGGTCTTCAACGAGGTGAGCGGCGGCTAGCCGCCCGCTCCGTACGGCGGACGCGCATCGTCCGCCGTACCCGTGCCCGCCGCGCGCCGGGCTCCCGCCGGGAGCCCGGCGCGCTGGCCGTCCCGGGCCCCCGTTTGGCAGGATCGCCGCGTGGTCCCCTTCGTCCCGCGTCGCCCCGGCAGGCGCCGCGTACTGCAGGCCGCCGTGGCGACGGCGGCCGCGCTCGGGCTGCTCCTGTGGTGGCTGCTGCCGCTCGGCGGCGACGGCCGCCCCGAGGGGAAGGTGATCTTCGCCACGGGGGTGCGTTCCGGCGTCTACGCGGAGTACGGCCGGCTGCTGCGCGAAGGGCTCGCCCGGGACGAGCCGGGCCTCGACGTCCGGCTGCACACCAGCCAGGGCTCCATCGACAATCTGCGGAAGGTCACCACGGGCCGGGCCGACTTCGCCGTCGCGACCGCCGACTCGGTGGCCACCTACCGCCGTGACCGGCTGCCCGGCTGGCAGAGGCTGCGCGCGGTGGCCCGGCTCTACGACGACTACGTCCAGCTCGTCGTCCTGCGCGACTCACCCGTACGGCACGCGGCCGACCTGCGCGACCTGAAGGTCGGCGTCGGCGAGGACGGCTCCGGCGTCCAACTGATCACCCGCCGGCTGCTGTCGGCGGCCGGCCTCGACTTCGACGAGGACGTCACGGCGGTACGCGAGGGCCTCAACTCGATGCCGGAGCTGCTGCGCGACCGGAAGATCGACGCCTTCTTCTGGTCCGGCGGCCTGCCCACCGAGGCCGTCGAGCGGCTGGCGCAGCAGACCGAGATCGAACTCGTGCCGCTCGGCGACCTCCTCGGTGCCCTCCACGCCCAGGGCGAGCTGGCCCGCTACTACCGCGCCGCGGTGATGCCGCCCGACGCCTATCCCACCGTCCAGCGCGACACCGCCGTGCCGACTCTCGCGGTGGCGAACCTGCTCGTCACCACGGACCGGGAGGATCCGCGGCTGACCGAGAGCGTGACCAGCACGGTGATACGGGACCGGGACCGGATAGGCCGCGTGGTCCACGCGGCACAGCGGGTCGACCTGCGCACGGCGGTCTTCACCGACCCGCTGGAGCTGCACGAGGGCGCGGTGCGCTACTACCGGGAGGAAAAGCCGTAGAGGCCGCGCCGGACCCGTCCGCGATTCGCCGGCGCGGGTTGACAGTGAAATCGAACATAGGTTCACATGAGGGGGTGGCCGGGTTCTCCACAGGCCGGGCCGACGCGCGGCGCGTTGTCAGTGGCAGGCGCTAGCGTCAGTGACGTGAAGCGATCGACTCAGACATCCCGGGTGGAACCCATGGCAGCGACTGACCGCGAGAAGGCGCTCGACGCCGCACTCGCCCAGATTGAACGGCAATTCGGCAAGGGTGCCGTGATGCGCCTCGGCGAGCGGCCGAACGAGCCCGTGGAGATCATCCCCACCGGGTCGACCGCGCTCGACGTGGCGCTCGGCGTGGGCGGTCTGCCGCGTGGCCGCGTGGTGGAGGTGTACGGCCCGGAGTCCTCCGGCAAGACGACCCTGACGCTGCACGCGGTGGCCAACGCGCAGCGGGCCGGCGGCACGGTCGCGTTCGTCGACGCGGAGCACGCCCTCGACCCGGAGTATGCGAAGAAGCTCGGCGTCGACATCGACTCCCTCATCCTCTCCCAGCCCGACAACGGCGAACAGGCACTGGAGATCGCGGACATGCTCGTCCGCTCCGGCGCGCTCGACCTGATCGTCATCGACTCCGTCGCGGCGCTCGTCCCGCGTGCGGAGATCGAGGGCGAGATGGGCGACTCCCACGTCGGCCTGCAGGCCCGCCTGATGAGCCAGGCCCTGCGGAAGATCACCAGCGCGCTGAACCAGTCGAAGACCACCGCGATCTTCATCAACCAGCTTCGCGAGAAGATCGGCGTGATGTTCGGCTCGCCCGAGACCACCACCGGCGGCAAGGCGCTGAAGTTCTACGCCTCGGTGCGCCTGGACATCCGGCGTATCGAGACGCTCAAGGACGGCACGGAGCCCGTCGGCAACCGCACGCGCGTGAAGGTGGTGAAGAACAAGGTCGCGCCCCCCTTCAAGCAGGCCGAGTTCGACATCCTCTACGGGCAGGGCATCAGCCGCGAGGGCGGTCTGATCGACATGGGCGTGGAGCACGGCTTCATCCGCAAGTCCGGCGCCTGGTACACGTACGAGGGCGACCAGCTCGGCCAGGGCAAGGAAAACGCGCGGACGTTCCTGAAGGACAACCCCGACCTGGCCAACGAGATCGAGAGGCGGATCAAGGAGAAGCTGGGCATCGGCCCGAAGTCGGAGAACCCGGAGGGCGAGCCGGGCGCGGACGCGGGCACCTCCGCGGCCGCGGTGGACGGCGCCGCCCCGGCGGGGAAGAAGACGGTGCCGGCCCCGGCCAAGACCGCGAAGGCGGCCAAGGCCGCGGCCAAGAGCTGACCCGTGGTCCGGCGCACCGACTGGCCGCTCCCGCCCCCGGACGACGGCGGTCCGCCGTTCGGGGACGACCCGGAGGACGGCGCCGCCCGGCGGGGCGGACGCCGGCGGCGGGGCGGACGCGGTCGGCCGGCGTACGGCGAGCGGGCCGGGCCCGAAGACACCCGTGCGGAGGGCCGGGCGCGGGAGACGTCGCTCAGCCCGGAGGAACGGGCGCGGTCGATCTGCCTGCGGCTGCTCACCGGGGCGCCGCGCACCCGCAGGCAGCTCGCGGACGCGCTGGCGAAGCGGGACGTCGACGCCGAGGTGTCGGAGGCCGTGCTCGACCGCCTTGAGGCGGCCGGGCTGATCGACGACGCGGCGTTCGCCGGCGCCTGGGTGGAGTCCCGGCACCATGGCCGGGGTCTGGCCCGCCGCGCGCTCGCGCGCGAACTGCGCACCCGAGGCGTGGCGTCCCCGGTGGTCGACGAGGCGGTGAGCCGGCTCGATGCGGACACCGAGGAGGAGACCGCCCGCGAGCTGGTCGCCCGGAAGCTCCGCGCCACCCGCGGACTGGACCGCGAGAAGCGCATCCGGCGCCTGGCGGGCATGCTGGCTCGCAGGGGCTACGGGGAGGGGCTGGCGATCCGCGTCGTGCGCGAGGCGCTGAAGGCGGAGGGCGAGGACATGGAAGACCTGCTGGAGGACTGAACGGCAGGGGCTGCGGCGCCCGGGGCGCGCTGCGGAGCGGGAAACGGCCCCCGCGTCCTGAGTCCTCCCGGCGTCACGACGCCGGGCGGACGAAGCAGGGGCTCTGCGCTGCCGTGGATGCCTGGCCCGGCAGCGAGTCGAACGGTCCGGAGTGACGCGGGTCCTTCGCGGGCCGGGGGCGGTGTCCTCGCCGCCCGTGCCCGCCGCGCACCCGTGTCGTACGCGAGGCAGTGCCTCCGCAGTGCCCGCGTGTCCGGCCGCCGCCGCGGCCGGTTCGCGACACTCCACGCCGCCCAAGGCGGCGGCCCGGGGCCAGGTCCCGGGCCAGATAGAGCGTGCCGGGCCTCAGACCCGGCGGAGGACCGCGACGACCTTGCCGAGGATCGTGGCCTCGTCGCCGGGAATCGGCTGGTACGCCACGTTGTGCGGGAGCAGCCACACGTGGCCGTCCTCGCGCTTGAAACGCTTGACCGTGGCCTCGCCGTCCAGCATCGCGGCGACGATGTCGCCGTTCTCGGCGACCGGCTGGCGGCGCACCGCGACCCAGTCGCCGTCGCAGATCGCCGCGTCGATCATCGAGTCACCGACGACCTTCAGCACGAACAGCTCGCCGTCTCCGACGAGCTGCCGGGGCAGCGGGAACACGTCCTCGACCGACTCCTCGGCGAGGATCGGGCCGCCGGCGGCGATCCGGCCGACCAGCGGCACGTACGACGCGGCGGGCTTGCCCGTGGTGTCGGTGGCGGCCTGGCTGGAGGGCGTCTCCGCGCCGCGCACCTCGTACGCCCGCGGCCGGTGCGGGTCCCGGCGCAGGAAGCCCTTCCGCTCCAGCGCCATGAGCTGATGCGCGACGGACGAGGTGGACGAGAGGCCGACGGCCTGGCCGATCTCGCGCATCGACGGCGGGTAGCCACGGCGCTGCACCGAGTCGCGGATGACCTCGATGACCCGGCGCTGGCGCTCGGTCAGGCCCGAACTGTCGGCCCTGATGCCCGGCGGGCGTCCCGGCATGGAGCGCTTGGGTGGCTGCGCCTCGCCCTCACGGCCGTCCCCGGAAGGCGGCGTGAGCTGCGGCTCTGCTGCCTGCGGGGGCCGTTCGTGGGCGGCGATGGCTGCGGTGTCTGCGGTAGTGGTCACGTCGGCGGGCCCCTCTCGAGACGGTTCTCTCTCTCGTAGGACCAACGGTAGTTCCTTTCGAAAGGTTGCGCCAAACACACGTTCGAGTGAAAAACTTCGGTTTCACTTCCGTGATCCATCAACTGGGTGTAAAGCGCTTGCCGGGCGCGGTGCGCCGCCGGCCGTCCGCCCCGTGCCGCCTTGTCTCCCACGGGGGATGCCGTCCAGGTTGTCACCCTCGCCCCCGCGGCGTCGCCGTCCGTGCGCTCACGTAGGCTGCCGGTGTTCCGTGCGGCTCCCGTCCGGACGCCTGCCCGGTCTCCGGGCACGCCAACACTCTCTCCGCCCTCAATGGCAGCCAAACCCCAGATCTAGTGGTTAGATGGGTGTCAGCAGCCCACAAGTTGTGGTCCCCCTTCCTCTCACCGGAAGGGCATCCCATATGCTTGGTGTCTGCTCCGGCGGGCCGCGGGGGGTCGCCGGACCGAGTGCCGTGCGCGAGAAGGGGAGCGTGAAGGAACGATGCACTGCCCCTTCTGCAGGCACCCCGACAGCCGGGTCGTCGACAGCCGCACCACCGACGACGGTGCAGCGATCCGCCGCCGCCGGCAGTGCCCCGACTGCTCGCGCCGTTTCACCACGGTGGAGACCGCGTCCCTGATGGTCATCAAGCGCAGCGGGGTCACCGAGCCCTTCAGCCGCGCCAAGGTGATCACGGGCGTCCGCAAGGCGTGCCAGGGCCGCCCCGTCACCGAGGACGCGCTGGCCCAGCTCGGCCAGCGGGTCGAGGAGGCGATCCGGGCCACCGGCAGTGCCGAGGTCTCCAGCCACGACGTCGGGCTCGCCATACTGGGCCCGCTGCAGGAGCTCGATCTCGTCGCCTACCTGCGCTTCGCCTCCGTCTACCGTGCCTTCGACTCCCTTGAGGACTTCGAGGACGCCATCACGCAGTTGCGGACCGCGGACAGGCCCCCCGCCGACAGCGGCAACCCGGACGGACAGGACGACCGGGCCCGACCTCCCGCGCCGGGCGACCCCGGCGCGCCCGGCCGCAGTCCGGGCCGCGGCGAGGCCCCGGGAGTCCCCTCACCCGGCAGAGCGGCCGGCTGACGTCCACCGCGGCCCACCCCGTCATCCACACACCCGGCCGGCGTCCGGTGCAGTGCGCCGTCCGCCTGCGGACAGCAGATCAAGAACAGGAAGCGTGCCCGGGAAGATGCGGGCACATCAGGGCGTTCACGCCCGTATAGGGAGGCGGCATGACAGAGACGACGAGCGGTCCGGCGCGTAGCACCCGCAAGGGCGGCGCCAAGGGGAACAAGGGCCTGCGCATCGAGCGAATTCACACCACCCCCGGTACTCACCCGTACGACGAGGTGGAGTGGGCGCGCCGTGACGTCGTCATGACCAACTGGCGCGACGGTTCGGTCAACTTCGAGCAGCGCGGCGTGGAGTTTCCCGAGTTCTGGGAGGCGAACGCCGTCAACATCGTCACGAGCAAGTACTTCCGCGGTGCGGTGGGCACCCCCAAGCGGGAGACCAGCCTCAAGCAGGTCGTCGACCGGATCGTGAAGACCTACCGCAAGGCCGGCGAGGACCACAGGTACTTCGCCTCGCCCGCGGACGCCGAGATCTTCGAGCACGAGCTGGCGTACGCCCTGCTGCACCAGGTCTTCAGCTTCAACTCGCCGGTGTGGTTCAACGTCGGCACGCCACAGCCCCAGCAGGTCAGCGCCTGCTTCATCCTCTCCGTCGACGACTCCATGGAGTCGATCCTCGACTGGTACAAGGAAGAGGGGATGATCTTCAAGGGTGGTTCCGGCGCCGGCCTCAACCTCTCCCGTATCCGTTCCAGCAAGGAACTGCTCTCCTCCGGCGGCAACGCCTCCGGACCCGTCTCCTTCATGCGCGGCGCCGACGCCTCCGCCGGCACCATCAAGTCCGGCGGCGCCACCAGGCGCGCGGCGAAGATGGTCGTGCTCGACGTCGACCACCCCGACATCGAGGCGTTCATCGAGACCAAGGTCAAGGAGGAGGAGAAGATCCGCGCCCTGCGTGACGCGGGCTTCGACATGGACCTCGGCGGTGACGACATCACCTCCGTGCAGTACCAGAACGCCAACAACTCCGTGCGCGTCACCGACGACTTCATGAAGGCCGTCGAGAACGACGCGCAGTTCGGCCTGCGCGCCCGGATGACCGGCGAGGTCATCGAGGAGATCGGCGCGAAGAAGCTGTTCCGGCAGATGGCCGAGGCCGCCTGGGCCTGCGCCGACCCCGGGATCCAGTACGACGACACCATCAACCACTGGCACACCGCGCCGGAGTCGGGCCGTATCACCGCCTCCAACCCGTGCAGCGAGTACATGCACCTGGACAACACTTCGTGCAACCTCGCCTCGCTGAACCTGATGAAGTTCCTCAGGCAGGACGCCGACGGCCGGCAGAGCTTCGAGGTCGAGCGGTTCGCCAAGGTCGTCGAACTGGTCATCACGGCGATGGACATCTCCATCTCCTTCGCCGACTTCCCCACCCCGAAGATCGGCGAGAACACCCGCGCCTTCCGCCAGCTCGGCATCGGCTACGCCAACCTCGGCGCCCTGCTCATGGCCACGGGCCACGCCTACGACTCCGACGGCGGGCGCGCCCTCGCCGGCGCCATCACCTCTCTGATGACCGGCACCGCCTACAAGCGCTCCGCGCAGCTCGCCGCCGCCGTCGGCGCGTACGACGGCTACGCCCGCAACGCCACCGCCCATAAGCGGGTCATGCGGCAGCACGCGGACGCCAACGGCGCGGCCAAGCGCATGGACGACCTGGACACGCCCGTCTGGGCCGCCGCCACCGAGGCGTGGCAGGACGTGGTCCGCCTCGGCGACAAGCACGGATACCGCAACGCCCAGGCGTCGGTGCTGGCACCCACGGGGACCATCGGCCTGGCCATGTCGTGCGACACCACGGGCATCGAGCCGGACCTGGCGCTGGTGAAGTTCAAGAAGCTCGTCGGCGGCGGCTCGATGCAGATCGTCAACCAGACGGTGCCGATGGCCCTGAAGCGGCTCGGGTACCAGGAGGAGCAGATCGAGGCGGTCGTGGCGCACATCGCCGAGCACGGCAGCGTCATCGACGCTCCCGGGCTGCGGCCGGAGCACTACGAGGTCTTCGACTGCGCCATGGGCGACCGGGCCATCTCCCCGATGGGGCACGTCCGGATGATGGCCGCCACGCAGCCCTTCCTCTCGGGCGCCATCTCCAAGACCGTCAACATGCCGGAGAAGGCCACGGTCGAGGAGATCGAAGAGGTCTACTACGAGGGCTGGAAGCTCGGGCTCAAGGCGCTCGCCATCTACCGTGACAACTGCAAGGTCGGCCAGCCGCTGTCGGCGAAGAGGAAGGAGGCCGACAAGGTCGCCGGCAAGGCGGAGGAGACGATCCGCGAGGCCGTGGAGAAGGTCGTCGAGTACCGCCCGGTGCGCCGCCGCCTCCCCAAGGGGCGCCCGGGCATCACCACGTCCTTCACGGTCGGCGGCGCCGAGGGCTACATGACCGCCAACTCCTACCCGGACGACGGGCTGGGCGAGGTGTTCTTGAAGATGTCGAAGCAGGGATCGACTCTCGCGGGCATGATGGACGCCTTCTCGATCGCGGTCTCTGTGGGCCTGCAGTACGGGGTGCCGCTGGAGACGTACGTCTCGAAGTTCACGAACATGCGCTTCGAGCCGGCGGGCATGACCGACGACCCGGACGTGCGGATGGCGCAGTCGATCGTCGACTACATCTTCCGCCGTCTGGCGCTGGACTTCCTGCCCTTCGAGACCCGCTCGGCGCTGGGCATCCACTCCGCGGAGGAGCGCGAACGGCATTTGGAGACCGGTTCGTACGAGCCGACGGACGAGGAACTGGACGTCGAGGGCCTGGCCCAGTCCGCCCCCCGCGCGCCGGCGTCCCCGCCGGCCCCGCCGGTGACGCTGGAGCAGGCCAAGCCCGCCCCGCGGGAGGCGCACACGTCGGCGGAGCTGGTGGAGATGCAGCTCGGCATCCAGGCGGACGCGCCGCTGTGCTTCTCGTGCGGCACGAAGATGCAGCGGGCGGGAAGCTGCTACATCTGCGAGGGCTGCGGTTCGACCAGCGGCTGTAGCTGAGACGGGCGGGTCCGCGTCGTGAAGCGCGGCGTGACGTGCCCGCGGCGCTGACCGTACGTTCCGGAGGGGACCGGCGACCGGCCGGTCCCCTCCGGCGTGTTCCGGGGCGGAAGGCGCCGGTGTCCGCTGCGATCAGGGCCGTTGTGGCCCGTGCGGGCTCTTCGCGGCCCCCGCCGCCCGGCGCAGACAGCTCAGGAAGCCGCTGACCGACGGGGGGCGGGCGGTGGCGCGGGGGACGGCTGTGTGGACCGTGCGGATGGGGGCGTCCTCGGGGTGGAGGGCCGCCAGGGCCAGGCCGTGGGGGAGGGCGCCGGCGGCGAGTGCGGGGACGAGGGTGAGGCCGAGGCCGGCGGCGACGAAGCCGAACTTCGCCGTCCACTCGCGGGCGACGTAGTCGATACGGGGCCGGAAGCCCTGGCGCAGACAGGCGCTGATCAGCGTCTCCTCCGGTGTCTGGCTGCCCGCCACCCAGCTTTCGCCCGCGAGGTCCGCCAGCCGCAGCGGGCGGGAGCCGCCGGCCAGGCGGTGGCCGGCGGGCAGCGCCACGAGCACCGGGTCGTCGAGGAGATGCGTCAGCTCCACCGCCTCGTACGCCGCGAGCTGATCCGGATAACCCGCCACCAGCGCCAGGTCCAGACCGCCGGCCGCCAGCGCGGCGACGTGGTCGCGGCTGTAACCCTCGACGTGCGTCACGTGTACGCCCGGGTGGTCGGCGGTGAAGGCGGCCAGCGCGCGGGGGACCAGGGCGGCGTCCGCGGTGGCGAACGAGCCGAGCCGCAGCCGCCCGGCGGCCAGACGGTCCAGGGCGGCGAGGTCGCGGCGCGCGTCGGCCAGCCGGTCGAGGGCGGCCTCGGCGTGGCCGAGCGCGTGGCGCCCCTGCTGCGTCAGCCGGACGCCCCGGGGCATCCGGTCGAAGAGCGGGGCGCCGAACTCCGCTTCGAGCGCGGCGATCTGCCGGGACACGGCGGACTGGGTGAAGCCCAGTTCGGTGCCCGCGGCGGTGAAGGAGCCGTGGCGGGCGACGGCGCGGAAGACCTCCAGCCAGGCGGTGTCCATGCGGGCTCCCGGGAGAGAAGATATGCGGCCTACGCATGGTATGCATGCGGGACATTCGTTGGTCGGATGGATGGCACTCGCCTAGCGTTGCGGCACATGACGCTGCAGAAGACCTTCGACAACCCCGCCGCGGTCCCGCCGCCCGCGGGCAACTTCTCCCACGTCGTACGCCTCGGCCTCGGCGGCGACGGCGCGCTGCTGTTCGTCTCCGGGCAGGTGGCGCTGGACGCCGACGGGCGGGTGGTCGGCCCCGGGGACATGCGTGCACAGGCCCGGCACGTGATGGAGAGCCTGAAGGCGATCCTCGCCGCGCACGGCGGGACGTTCGCGGACGTGGTGAACATCCGCTCGTTCGTCACCGACATGAGCAGGCTCGCCGCGTACGCGGAGGTGCGCCGCGGGTACTTCCCGGGCCCGCCGCCGTCCAGCACCACCGTCGAGGTCTCCCGCCTCTTCCGCGACGGCGCGCTGCTGGAGGTGGAGGTCGTCGCGGCGGTGACCGGCGGCCCGGGGGCGTGAACTGCCGCTCGCACGCCGGTGATCGCCGCTGAGTCAGGCCGTACGATGGCGCGGTGCTGGTCAAGTGGATTCGCTGCACCGTGGTGGACCGCCGGGGTTTCGAGCGGGGGCAGCGGAAGTGGGCGGGGCTGCCCGGAGAGCCGGGTTTTCTCGGGCAGGGCGGGGGCTGGAGCCGGGCGCGCGAGGGCGTCGTGCACCTCGTCGGCTTCTGGGAGAGCAGGGCGCTGTACGACTCCTTCATGGCCCGCTCCCACGACCGGCTCGCGGCGGCCCAGCTCGGCACGTACCGCGACATGCGGGTACGGCTCTTCGAGCACCGTATGGACGTGAAGGTGGGATTCGAGCCGCGGTTCGAGGGCGCGGACGTGATGCGGCTCGCGCACTGCCGGGTGCGTGAGGAGCGGGTGGAGCACTTCACGCTGATGCAGGAGAAGGTGTGGAACCCGGCGATGGCGGGGTCGCCGGGGATGCTGCGGGGGGTGCTGGGACAGTCGGGGGAGGGGGAGTTCCTGGTGCTGTCGCTGTGGTGGTCGGAGGCGGAGCACGGCAAGTACCGCGAGGAGCGGGTGGAGCGGCTGGCGCTGCGCGCGCAGACAGCGGCGGACGTGGCGGCGCTGGCGGGGGACGTGGTGGATCTGGAGGCGTCCTGGACGGTCTGACCGGGGCAGCCGGCCGCTACGCTGTGCCCGAGATGACACCGGATCCCGCTTCCGCCCCTCCGCCGGGCCCGGCCACGCCTGGGGGCCCGGCCCGGGAACCCGCCCCGGCCGCGGTGGCCGGCCCCGGTCCGGGCGCCCGGGTACCCGATGCGCGCCTTGCCCGCGCCCTGGCGAGCCTGCGCGGGCTCTCCGTCGGCGACGCGCTCGGCGCCCGGTACACCGAGCCCGGCAGCTTTCCGCTCCTGGCCCACCGTGAGCTGCCGTCCGCGCCGTGGCGCTGGACCGACGACACGGAGATGGCCGCGTCCGTCGTGGCGGTGCTCGCCGCGCACGGCCGCGTCGAGCAGGACGCGCTGGCGACGTCGTTGGCCCGCCGGCAGAACACCGGCGGCCCGCGCGGCTACGGGCGCGCGGTGAACCGGATCCTGCGGCAGGTGCGCGACGGCGAGGACTGGCGCCGCCTCGCCGCCGCCCTCTTCGACGGGCAGGGCTCCTGGGGCAGCGCCGCGGCGATGCGGGTGGCGCCGCTGGGCGCCTGGTATGCGGGGGACGTCGAGGAGGCGGTCCGGCAGGCGGAGGTCTCGTCGTACGTCACCCATCAGCACCGCGAGGCCGTCACCGGCTGCATGGCGGTGGCCGCTGCGGCGGCGCTGGCCGCCGCTCCGCCGGACGGCTCTCCCGGCCCGGCCCCCGGCGCCGCACTGCTCGACCGGGTGATCGCGCTCGTGCCGCGCAGCGCTGTCGCCCAGGGGCTGCGCCGGGCGCGGGACATGCTCGACTACGACGACGTCGCCACCGTCGCCGCCGTGCTGGGCAACGGCCGCCGTACCAGCGCGCACGACACCGTGCCGTTCGCCTTGTGGTCGGCCGCGCGGCACCTCGGCGACTTCACGGGGGCCTTCTGGGCGACGGCGCAGGCCGGCGGGGACGTGGACAGGACGTGCGCGATCGTCGGCGGAGTGCTCGCCGGCGCGGCGGCCGGGGCGCCGCCGGCGGGGTGGCTGACGCACATGGAGCCGCTGCCGGAGTGGGTGCCGGAGGCAGGGGACTTGTGAACGGGGCCGGCCCGGGCCGTCCCGGGCCGGCACGGCACCGCCGCGGGCCCGCGCGTGACCGGCGCGGGCCCGCGGCGGAGCGGGACGGCGAGGTACGTGGCGCGGGCCGCACCCGTGTCCGGCGAAGCCCGTGGCTACGCGAGGCGAGGCGGCGACACCGCGTCGTACGGGGTGGGGATACCCGGTGACCCCGCCCCGCTACTGGCGGGGCCACCGGCTTTCGGGGGCGCCGCCTCAGCCGACGCCCGGTCCCGCCGCGCCGGAGAGGGCTTCGAGATCGCTCTTGCGGATCTTGATCGCCACCACGGCGACGACCACGGCGAGCAGCACCATGATGGTGGCCGCGACGAACCCCATGGACATGCCCTCCGCGAGCACCTTCTGTCCCCACGGCGGGGGCAGCTCGCCGGTCTTTTCGAAGACCGCCTTCTGATCCGGCGTGGCCTCCGCCATGAACGACGGGATCTGTTCCTTCGCCTCGCCCCTGCTGGCGGTGCCGAACACGGTGGTCAGGATGGACAGACCGAGTGAACCGCCCACCTGCTGGGTGGCGTTGAGCAGGCCGGAGGCGGCGCCCGCCTCCTCCAGCGCGACCCCGGAGACGGCGGCGATGGTGAGCGTCACGAAGTTCATGCCCATGCCGAAGCCGAAGACGATCTCGGGCCCGAACACCCCGCCCATGAACGTGCTGTCGGTGTCCAGGAACACCAGCCAGCCCATGCCGACCGCGGTGATGAGCGAGCCGCCGACCATGAACGGCTTGGGTCCGAGCACCGGCAGGAACCGCTGCGCGAGGCCCGCGCTGACGACGATCGCCACGGTGATCGGCAGGAACGCCACGCCCGCCTTGATCGGGCTGTAGTCGAGGACGTTCTGCGCGAACAGCACGAGGTAGAAGAAGATGCCGAACATGGCGGCGGCCAGGCTCAGCATGATCACGTATGTGCCGGAGCGGTTGCGGTCGGCGAACATCTTCAGCGGCGTGATGGGGTCCTTCGCGCTGCGCTCGACGAGGACGAACGCCACGAGCAGGATCACGGCCGCCGCGAACGAGCCGATCGTCAGGCTGTCACGCCAGCCTTCCTCGGCGGCGCGGATGAACCCGTAGACGAGCGCGGCCATACCGAGGGTCGACGTCAGTGCGCCGGCGACGTCGAAGCGTCCGGGGTGCCGCTCCGACTCGTTGATGTACAGCGGGACGGCGGCGATGATCAGCACGCCGATGGGGACGTTGACGAAGAGCACCCAGCGCCAGTCGAGCCACTCGGTCAGCATGCCGCCGGCGAGCAGGCCGATGGCGCCGCCGCCCGCCGAGACCGCCGCGAACACGCCGAACGCCCGGTTGCGCTCGGGACCCTCGGGGAACGTGGTGGTGACGAGCGCGAGCGAGGTGGGTGAGGCGATGGCACCGCCGACGCCCTGCAGCGCGCGCGCCAGGAGCAACTGCCACGGCTCCTGCGCGAGGCCGCCGAGCAGGGAGGCGACGATGAACAGGGCGATGCCGAAGGTGAAGACGCGGCGGCGGCCGAGGATGTCGCCGGCCCGGCCGCCGAGGAGCAGCAGACCGCCGAACGTCAGGGTGTACGCGTTGACGACCCAGGTCAGGCCGGTGGTGGAGAAGTCCAGATCATCCTGGATGTGCGGAAGCGCGATGTTCACGATCGTCGCGTCGAGCACGACCATGAGCTGACAGGCCGCGATGATGACGAGCGCCATGTTGCGCCGGTCGCCGCGAGGAGCCTTGCCCGTCTCCCGCTGGTTCGCTAGTTGAGAGGTTGTCACCATGTTCCCCATACATGTGAAATAGTGAACGGTAGCGTTCACTGATGAGCAGAGCGTATGCGGCCCCGAGAGGGAACGCAAGCGTTCACTATGTCCGCTAATGGAGAGACCGATATGGGTAGTTCGCGCCGGACCGCTCCCGGAGCGTGCACCGAGACCAGCCAGAGCCAGGCGGGCGGAGTGCGCCGCCGAGGTGACGTGCTGGAACGCGCCATCCTGGATGCCGCCCTCGAACAGCTCGGCGTCGCCGGCTGGAAGGGGCTGACGATCGAGGGCGTCGCCGCCCGCGCGCAGACCGGGAAGGCGGCCGTCTACCGGCGGTGGGCGTCGAAGTCGGCCCTCGTCGCGGACGCGCTGCGGGCCGGGGTGCCGCCGCTGGAGACGCAGCCCGACCGGGGCAGTCTGCGGGCCGACCTCACCGAGTTCTGCCGGGCGCTGCGCGATCGGATGTACTCCAGCGGCGGCCAGGCGCTGCGCGCCGTGCTCGACGAGTGCGACCGCGAGCAGGCCGAGCAGTTCCACGAGGTGGTGATGGGGCAGATCATCGAACCGGGCAAGGAGCGCATCGCGGAACTGCTGCAACGGGGTGTCGAGCGGGGAGACGTCCGCCCGGAGGTGAACGGCGACCTGGTGCTGGACGTACTGCCGGCGATGATGATGTACCGGCACAAGACCACCGGCCGGGACCTCAGCGAGGAGGACATGGACGAGATGGTCGATCAGGTGATGGTGCCGCTGCTGCACGCGGAGTGACGCTCCGGGGGCGGCTCGGGTGTGCACGGCGAACGGGCGGCGCAGGCGTCCCCGAGCCGGACGGGCGGGCCCCGCGGGTGGGTGTGAGGCGCCCGGGGGCCGCGTCGTAAGGTGGAGTTGTGAGTCCTTACGAGCCGCCCAGCCATCGCGTCGAGCGCTCGATTCGCGCCACCACGGGCGCCAAGATCGTCGCGGGCGTCGACGAGGTGGGCAGGGGTGCGTGGGCGGGGCCGGTCACCGTGTGTGCGGCCGTCACCGGCCTGCGGCGCGCGCCCGAAGGGCTCACCGACTCCAAGCTGTTGACGGTCAAGCGGCGTGAGGAGCTGGCCGCCGAGCTGACCGGATGGGTCACCGCTCACGGGCTGGGCCACGCCTCGTCGCAGGAGATCGACGAGCTGGGCATGACGGCCTGCCTGCGGCTGGCCGCGGGCCGGGCGCTGGCGGCGCTGCCCGTACGGCCGGACGCGCTCATCCTCGACGGCAAGCACGACTACCTCGGGGCGCCCTGGCGGGTCCGTACGGTGATCAAGGGCGACCAGTCGTGCGTCGCCGTCGCCGCCGCGTCCGTGCTCGCCAAGGTCCACCGCGACGCCCGCATGGCCGAACTGGGCGCCGAGCGGGCCGAGTACGGGCCGTACGCCTTCGGCGACAACGCCGGCTACCCCTCGCCCGTGCACCGCGCAGCCCTGGAGGAGTACGGGCCCACGGATCAACACCGGGTCTCCTGGGCGTACATGGACGCGCTGGCGAAGTGGCAGCACCTGAAGCGCCCGCGGCTCGCGCCCGAGGCGGCTGAGCTGGAGGCGGCCGGGCAGATGGGGCTGGACATCTGACCTGCGGGCCCCGAAGCCGGGGCCGCAAGCCGCTGCCGGCGCGGCGCGGCGTGACGGCCAGGTCCTTCAGTGGCCCACCCGCTGATGTGCTTGTCACATCGGTTTGATAGACATGCGCCCATGCCTCTCCCTGCCGAGGACTCTCCCACCCACGAGAGCGTCCCGGGCCGCAGTGCGTCCCCTCGTCCCATCCCAGGCCCCCGACCCGTACGGCCGCGTGGCGGCCCCCGTTCCGGCCCCGGCGGCCGCGGCCCCGGTGACACCGCGCCCGGCGCCCGTCCCGCACCCGCCGGCGGCCAGGGCAGGCCCGCCGCCGGCCCGCAGCTCCAACTGATCCCCGCGACGCCCGACGGTGCCGTCGACGCCGCCGACGAAGCCGTCGACCTGCTGCTGGACTCCGGCCGTGCGCCGGCCGAGATCCTGGTCCTCACCACCGGTGAGCTGCACCCGTGGGCGACGCACGAGTTGTCGTTCGGCGAGGACGGCTACTGGGCGCAGGAAGCGGCGGGTGACGACGTCTTCTACGCCGCCGCCGCGGCGTCGGAACGGCTGTCCCGGCGGCCGGTCGTCGTCGTCGCCGTCAACGGCGGCGGCGCCGAGGCGACGGCGGCGGTACTGCCGGCGGCGATGACGCGCGCGACGGCGCTGCTGATCCTCTGCGGCGACGCGGACTACATCAACGGGGTCCTGGGCGTCTCCGCCTGAGGCCCTCTCCCGTGCCCCGCTCGCCGGCGGGGCGTGGGAGGCTCACACGGCCCACGAGATGCCCGCGTCCGCCGCCGCCTGCTGAGATGCCGCCTCCGGCGGCTGCAGTGCGCGGGGGCCCGGTGCCGTGCCGATCCGCGCCGCGGGCGCGTCCGCGGCGAACTCCGCGTCCGCCGGCGGCCCGTCCGCGTACGGGCGGCGGCCACCGCGGCCCTCGCCCAGCACCTGCCAGCCACCGCCGGTGAGCGTGATGTACGCGCCGCAGCGCAGCCCGTGCAACGTGCAGGCGTCCCGCAGCCCCCACATCCACGCCCCGTCCTCCTCCGTCCATCCGGTGTCCCCGGCACGGCAGTACAGCAGTACCGCCGTGCGGACCGGGAAGCGGCGGCGCAGGTCGTGCGGGATGATCCGGCGGAGCCGTTCCAGCAGGGCGTTGCGCAGATCCCAGCCGTCCGCGGCCGCATCGGGGCGCCCCGCCCCGCGCCGGGTGAGCGACGCGCTCGCGCGCAGCCGGTCGTCGGGGTCGAGCACGGCGATCACCGCCGTCCGCGGCGCGGGAAGGTGGCGGGCGTGCAGGCCGGTGACGATCTCGCGGGGATTGCGCAGGAGCGGGATGCCAGCCGCCGCCCACTCGGCGGGCTCGAGGATGCGGCCGGACGGGCCGGTGTCGCCGGTGGCGGGGCCGAAGACCAAGGGCCCTCCCTAAACCTGGGGCGTACGGGACGCACGGCGGGGGCGAACGGGTGTGGGCGCGCAGCGTCGAGCAGCCCGGGGGACCGGGCCGGCGCTGGGAGCGAACCTCAATTCTCGCTGCTGAAATGGCCTGCGGCAATGCGGCATTGCCGACGGGTCCGTCTTCTCCGGCCGCCGGCCGGCCGCGGTACGGACCGCCTGCGGGCCCCGTTCCGGCCGCCGCCGGGCTGCTTCAGGCCCGCCGCCGGGCCCTGCCCTGCCGCTCCCGGGCCGTCGCCGGGCCGGTGTCCCACCGCTGTCCGACGGCGTTTCAGCAGTAATCACCGTGCGTGAGGTGGCTGACTGTCGGTGCCATCGGGTTGCATGGGGGGATGGACGATCAGGAGCTGCGCGCCGAAGCCGACGCCGTTCTCGCCGGTCTCGTCGGTGGCCCCGGCGGGCCGGCCCGGCTGCGCGAGGACCAGTGGCAGGCCGTGGCGGCGCTGGTGCGCGAGCGCCGCCGCGCGCTGGTGGTGCAGCGCACCGGCTGGGGCAAGTCGGCGGTGTACTTCGTGGCCACGGCGCTGCTGCGGCGCCGCGGCGCGGGCCCCACGGTGATCGTGTCGCCGCTCCTGGCCCTGATGCGCAACCAGGTCGAGGCCGCGGCGCGGGCCGGCATCCGGGCCCGTACGATCAACTCGGCCAACCCCGAGGAGTGGGGTGCCATCCACGAGGAGGTCGAGCGCGGGGAGACCGACGTGCTCCTCGTCAGCCCCGAGCGGCTGAACTCCGTGGACTTCCGCGACCGGCTGCTGCCCGAGCTGGCCGCCACGACCGGCCTGCTCGTCGTCGACGAGGCGCACTGCATCTCCGACTGGGGCCACGACTTCCGCCCCGACTACCGGCGGCTGCGCGCGATGCTCGCCGACCTGCCCGCGGGCGTGCCCGTGCTCGCCACGACCGCGACGGCAAATGCGCGCGTGACCGCCGACGTCGCCGAGCAGCTCGGCACCGGCGGCGGCGAGGCCCTGGTGCTGCGCGGCCCGCTGGACCGGGAGAGCCTGCGGCTCGGCGTGGTCCGGCTGCCCGACGCGGCGCACCGCCTCGCCTGGCTCGCGGAGCACCTGGGTGAGCTGCCGGGCTCCGGGATCGTCTACACCCTCACCGTCGCCGCCGCCGAGGAGGCCGCCGCCTTCCTGCGGCAGCGCGGCTTCCCCGTGGCCTCGTACACGGGGCGCACGGAGAACGCCGACCGGCTGCAGGCGGAGGAGGACCTGCTGGCGAACCGGGTCAAGGCGCTGATCGCGACCTCCGCGCTGGGCATGGGCTTCGACAAGCCGGACCTGGGCTTCGTCGTCCACCTCGGCTCCCCCTCGTCCCCGATCGCGTACTACCAGCAGGTGGGCCGCGCCGGCCGCGGCGTCGACCACGCCGACGTGCTGCTGCTGCCCGGCCGGGAGGACGAGGCCATCTGGCGCTACTTCGCCGACACCGCCTTCCCGCCCGAAGCGCAGGTCCGCCAGACCCTCGCCGTGCTGGCGGACGCCGGCCGGCCGCTGTCCGTCCCCGCCCTGGAAGCGGCCGTCGACCTCAGGCGTACGCGGCTGGAGACGATGCTCAAGGTGCTCGACGTCGACGGGGCCGTCCGGCGGGTCAAAGGCGGCTGGACGGCGACCGGGCGGGAGTGGGAATACGACACCGAGCGGTACGCGTGGGTGGCGCGCCAGCGCGCCACCGAGCAGCAGGCCATGCGGGATTACGCGGGCACGCCGGGCTGCCGTATGGAGTTCCTGCGCCGCCAGTTGGACGACGAGGGGGCGGCGCCGTGCGGGCGCTGCGACAACTGCGCGGGCCCGTGGATCGGCGCGGGCGTCTCGGCGGAGGCGCTGACCGGGGCGGAGAAGGAGCTGGACCGGCCGGGGACCGAGGTCGAGCCGCGCAGGATGTGGCCCACCGGCATGGCGGCGCTGGGTATCGACCTCAAGGGCCGCATCCCCGCCGGAGAGCAGGCGGCCACCGGCCGTGCCCTGGGACGGCTCTCCGACATCGGCTGGGGCAACCGGCTGAGGCCGCTGCTCGCGCAGAACGCGCCCGACGCGCCTGTCCCGGACGAGGTGCTGCGCGCGGCGGTCGACGTCCTCGCCGACTGGGCGCGCTCCCCGGGAGGCTGGGCATCGGGCGGAGAGGGGGGCACCGCGCGGCCGGTGGGCGTCGTCGCCGTGCCGTCCAGGAGCCGGCCGCTGCTGGTCGGCTCGCTCGCCCACGGCATCGCGACCGTCGGGCGCCTGCCGTACCTCGGCATGCTGGCGTACGCGGACCCGGACGGCGGCCGCACCGTGCGCCGCAGCAACTCGGCCCAGCGCCTCGCCACGCTGACCGGCACCGTCACCGTCCCCGAGGACCTCGCCGCCGCGCTCGCCGGCACCCCGGGACCGGTGCTGCTCGTCGACGACTACACCGACTCCGGCTGGACCCTCGCCGTCGCGGCCCGGCTGCTGCGCCGGGCGGGAGCCGAGGCGGTGCTGCCGCTGGTCCTCGCGGCGAGCGGCTGAGGCGGGCGGGGGCGGGGGAGGGGCGTCGGGCCTCAGCCGCCGAGCGGCTGGGCGAGCGCGACGATCACGCCGGCCGGGCCGCGGAGGTAGCAGAGCCGGTAGGCGTCGTCGAAGTCGGCCAGCTCGCCGATGAGTTCCGCGCCGTGGGTGTGCAGACGGGCGATGGTGTCCTCGATGTCGCCGACCGTGAACATGACGTTCCTGAGGCCGAGTGTGTTCGGCGGGGCCGCCTCCGGCTGCGTCCTGATGACAGCCGGTGAGTCGAACACCATCAGCTCCAGCCGGTTGTGGCCGTCCGGGGTGCGCATCATGGCGATCTCGACCCGCACGCCGTCGAGCCCGCAGACGCCGTCCACCCACCGCCCCGCGACCGGTGTCCGGGTTTGCAGCTCCATGCCGAGTTCGGTGAAGAACGCGACGGCGGCGTCGAGGTCGTCGACGACGACGCCGACGTGGTCCATCCGCTGAAGGGTCACGGGCCGAGCATAGGCGCGCGGTCCGGCGCCGCCGGGCTGCCGCACCGGACGGGCCGCGCGGTCGCTACGGCTTGCGCAGGAGGTAGAGGAAGTAGCCGAGGTGGTCGCGGACGAAGGTGCGGAACAGCGGGATCGAGGCATCCATCGCCGCGGTCGTCTCGATCCCGAAGTGCTCCTGGATCTCGTCGTGGTGGTCCCGGTAGAGAACGGTCATGACCTCGCCGTTCATGATGACGTCGTGGGTCTGGTTCTCCAGCCTGACGAGCTCGAAGCCCGCCTCGTACACCAGCCGCAGCCCCTCCGCGAGGGACAGCGGTGGCGGCGACGTCCACAGCCGCCGGAACGTGTCCAACTGCGTGCGCGACGGTTCGCCACGAAGCGTGAACTCCGTCATCAGGAACCGGCCGCCGCTCGGCAGCACACGCCACGCCTGGCGCAGCGCGCGCAGGCGGTCGCCGATGTGGGCGAAGGAGTCGATGGCCCAGGCCGCGTCGAACGCCCCGTCCTCGTAGGGGAGTTCCAGCGCGTCGGCGAGTGCGAACGACACCCGGTCCGTGAGCGACGCGGCGACGGCCCGCTCCCGTGAGCGGGCGACCTGCGTCTCGCTGACGGTGATCCCCGTGACCCGTGCTCCGGTGCGCTCCGCCAGGCGTACGGCAGGACCGCCGGTGCCGCTGCCGACGTCGAGCACGTGGTCGGTCGAGCGGGGCGCCAGAGCGTCGATGTAGTAGTCGGTCTGGCGGTCCATGGCCAGGTCGGCCAGTTCCCCGAGGGTCGTCGCGGGAAGGGCCGGGCCGCCCGCCGACCAGCGGCCCACGTGGATGGCGGACGTGCCCTGCGTCAGGTCGTACAGCGGGCCGAAGCGGTCGTACGCGGAACCGACCTCCTCCGGCGACGGGGGAGCGGAATCGCTGTCGTGCGCGTCGGATGACATGGCGCGTGGCCCCTTCGTATCGGCGGACGTCGCCTTCCCCGCGTCACCGTAGAGCCGGCCCGGGTGGCTGGGCCCGAACCGAACCGGCCAATGCGCGCATTGGCCGGATCCCCCGGGTCCGGGAGGGTCATGGCATGCCCCGGTCAGGGGTTATCCACAGGGGTCGCGAATCCCGCGGCGACACGAAACCCTCGTGTCATGACATCGCACAACGAAACGCAGGTCGTGCTGCGCAGCCCGGCGGAGCTGGCGGACGCGCTGCCGTATCTGATGGGCTTTCACCCTGACGACAGCGTCGTCCTCGCCGCGCTGCACGGTGAGCGCGGACGCTTCGGCGGCCGGCTGCGGCTCGGCATCCCGCCGGACCGCGAGGGCTGGCCGGACGTGGCCGCGCAGCTCGCGGAGTGCCTCATCGAGGGCAGCGCGAAGCGGGGCGACAAGCCGGACGGCATCGTCGTCTTCCTCTGCCAGGACGCCGCCCCGGGGGAGCGGCCGCATGAGGTGATGGAGCGGCTCAGGCCGCTCGCCCAGCGCCTCCGGGTGGCCTGCGGACGACTGGAGGTGCCGGTGGTGGAGGCGTTGTGCATCTCCGCCGGACGCTTCTGGTCCTACCTCTGCCCGGACGAGCGCTGCTGCCCGCCCGAGGGCACGGAGCTGGTCGCTCCGGGCAGCTCCGCCATGGCCGCCGCCGCGGCGTACGCGGGCGTGCAGAAGCCCGGGTCGCTGCGCGCACTCCGGAGCAGGCTCGCCCCCCGGCATCCGGACGCGGACCGGCAGACGCGGGCGCTCGACGCGGCCGGCGGCGCGCTCGTGCCCAGGATCCTGGAGCAGTCCGGCCGGGAGACCGTGCGCGCGGAGACCCTGGCGCTCACCGACCGGCTGATCGCCCGGCTCGCCGAGGCTCCGCCGCCCGCGGGGGAGGCGGCGGCGGACACCGATGCGCGAGACGACGCGCTGCTCACCGACGACGAATGCGCGGACCTCGTCGTCGGGCTGCAGGACCGGCTCACCCGCGATCGCGCCGCCGAGCGGATGGAGGGCACGGAAGCGGCGGGCGCGCTGCGGCTCTGGCGGGCGCTGGCCCGCCGCTGCGTCGGGGCGTACGGGGAACACGCCGCGGCGCCGCTGTCGCTCGCCGGCTGGGTGGCGTGGTCGAGCGGCGACGAGGCCGCGGCCCGGGTCGCCTTCGGCTGCGCGCTGGAGTCCGACCCGGAGTACCTGTTCGCACGGCTGCTCCACCAGGCGGTCAACGAGGGCCTGGACCCGGAGCCGTTGCGGCGCTCCCTGCGCCGTCAGCGCGAAACCCGGGACGCCGCCTCGCCGGCGCCGGCCACGGAAGCGGGGCGCCCGCCCTCCGGGGCGCCACCGCGCCGGTCGCGGGCACGGCCGCTGTGCCTGCCGCCGGCGCGGCCGTCGGGCCGCGGATCCCGCCGTCCGCCCGGCCGCCGCGCGTCGCGCCGCACCGCCCGGCGCCGTGACGTGCGGAGCAAGGAGTAGCGCGTGCGGGACGAGAGCGGCACGGGGCAGCCGGAGGGCCGCACGCGTGACCTGGAGGGGCTCGTGGGCGTTCTCACGGCGGCGGCCGGTCGCCGCCTCGTCCGTCCACGGCTTCCCGAGAGGACTGCCGCGTGTCTCCCAGCCTTCAGCAGCCGCGTCAGCGGCCCCCCGTCCCGGGCCCCGCGCACGATGCGCTCGTCTGCGTCGCCATGCCGGCGTTCGCCGTCTCCGCCCGCCACGGCCAGCTCGACGGCAACGGACTCGAAGGGTTCTACCGGGCGGGGCGCAGGCTGGTCGGACGGCTGCGGCTGCGGGTGGGCGGCGTCGAGCCGCTGCCCGTGCAGGGCCGGCGCGCGGGGGCGGACCGGGTGCGCTTCGTGGGCACCGTGCGCACCGGTGCGGAGTCGGGGCCGGACCCGGCCGTGGTCGTGGAACGGGTGCGGCACGCCGCCGGCGTCGAGCGGATCACGCTGCACAGCAGCGCCACCCGCGTGCTGCGGCTGACGCTGGAGGCCGAGCTGGGCACGGACCTGGCCGAGCTGAGCGCGGTCGCCGCCGGCCACGACCGCCGCGAAGTCCCGGCCAGCGTCCACGAGTCGGGCCTGCGCTGGCGCCCGCCGGCGGCGCCCGCGGATTCCGGCCGGGGAGCGGACACCGCTCGCGGGGACAGCGGGGGAGCGGGAGCGTGCGCCACGGATCCGCCACGGGCCGGCACCGGGGACGGCGGGGGCGTGACCGGCGCCGGAGCGCCTGGCGGCGAGGGGTGCGTGGACGCCGCGGGCGGGAGCGACGGGCGTGGCGGCGGGCCACGCGGCAAGGGCGTGGCGGGTGTTGCGGCGCGCGGGGGCGGCGGGCCCGGCGGTGGACCGCGCGGGCGTGCGGCGGCTCCCGGGCGCGGGCCCTCCGGCGGTGCGCGGGGGGCCACGGCCGGAACCGGCGGAGAAGGAGGGGGCGGGGGTGGGGGTGGGGCCCCCGGGGTGGGGGCGCTGGTGAGTGCGGAGCCGCCTCCCGACGACGTGATCGCCGCGGCCGGGCTGCTGCGGTGGCACCTGGAGCTGGCGCCGGGCGGGTCCCGCACGCTGGAGCTGCGGATCGGCCCGGACCAGGCGGGTCCGCGGGAGCTGCCCCGGGTGCCGTGGTCCCCGGCCGCGGCGGCGGGCGACCACCCGGGGATCGCCCCGTTGCTGGGCACGGCCCTCGACGACCTGCGCACCCTGCTGCTGCGCGACCCCGCGGAGCCGGCCGACATCCACCTCGTCGCCGGGGTGCCGTGGCGGTGCGCGCTGGCTCCCGCCGACGCGCTCTGGGCCGCCCGCATGCTCCTTCCGCTGGGTACGCGCCTGGCCGCCGGCACCCTCCGCGCCGTCGCCCGCACCTGGCCCGCGGTCCCCGCCGGAGGCGCTCCCGGCGCCGGCCGGCTGCCCGGCACCCTCCGGGACTCCGGCCCGCATCTGCCCCCGGCGGCCACCGGCGTCGAGGCCACCCTCCTCTTCCCCGCCGTGCTCGCCGAGGCCCGCCGCTGGGGGCTGCCCGAGAGGGATCTCGACGGACTCCTGCCCGCCGCCGAGAGCTGCCTCGCCTGGCTGCGCGACGCCGCGGACGGCCGCGGCTACGTCCCCGACCCCGCCCCCGGCGGCCCGTACCGGTGCGAGACCCAGGCCCACGCCCACCGCGCGGCCCTCCTCGGCGCCGAACTCCTCGACGCCTGCGGCCGTCCCGGAGCCGAGGACTGGCGGCAGTGGGCCGCCGGCCTACGTGAGCGCTTCCGCGCCGACTTCTGGACGGAGGACACCGCCGGCGGCAGACCCGCGGCGGCCCTGGGCCCCGACGGCCGCCCTCTGACCCACCTCGGCAGCCCCGCCGCGCATCTCCTGCCCACCACCGCCGACGCCCTCGTCCCCGCCCCCGCCGCCACCGCCCTCGCCGCCCCGGGGCCCGCGAACCCCGCCGGCTCCGGCCCGGCCGACCCCGGCGCCGAGAGCCCCGCCGACCCCGGCGGCGACGGCACCGCGGGCCCCGGCACCGCTGCCACCGGCACCCCCGACCCCGGCGGCGACGGCACCGGCCCTCCGGCCGCCGGCCGCGCGCCCGGACTTCTCGACGGAGACCAGACCGGCCGGCTCGCCCGCCTCCTCGGCGGCCCCGCCCTGGACTCCGGCTGGGGCCTGCGCAGCCTCGGCGCCGCCGAGCCCGGCTTCAACCCTTTCGGCCACCGCGCCGGCGCCGTCCACGTGCACGAGACCGCGGTGGCCGTCTCCGGCCTCTTCACCGCGGGCTACGACAAGGAGGCCGGCGTCCTCCTGCGCGGACTCCTCGACGCCGCCGCCCACTTCGGCCACCACCTCCCCGAGATGTACGCGGGCGACCAGCGCACCGCCGGCGGCGCCCCGCTCCCGCACCCGGCCGCCTGCCGCCCGTCCGCCGTCGCGGCGGCCGCCGCCGTGCACGTCCTCACCGCGCTCGCCGGCGTCGTCCCCGACATCCCGGCCGGCGCCGTCCGCGCCCGTCCACCGCGCACGGCCCCGCTGGGCGCGCTGCGGCTCACCGGCTGGCGGCTGGCCGGCGAGTCCTTCGCCGTACGGGTCGACGGCCTCGGCCGGGCCGTCGTCGAAAAGTCCGCCACCGGGCTCCGGCCCTGCTTGTGAACCGCCGCTCCCGTCCGTCGGCCCGTCTCCAGGGAAGTCCTGATTATCGTCAGGCAGACGACTAAGATCCCCGCCATGCCCCCCTACGAGCCGTCCGCCTACCCGCCGTTCGCGGTGACCGTCGACCTGGTCGTGCTCACCGTGCGACGGCACGCCCTGAGCGCCCTGATCGTCCGCCGCGGCGAGGCGCCCTTTCAGGGCCGGTGGGCGCTGCCCGGCGGCTTCGTCCGCGAGGAGGAGGACCTGGCCGAGGCGGCTGCCCGCGAACTCGCGGAGGAGACCGGTCTGCACGCGCACGGCCCGGCGGAGGAGGGCACCCCCGCGTACGCCGCCCACCTCGAACAGCTCGCCACCTACGGCGATCCCAAGCGCGATCCGCGGATGCGCGTCGTGAGCGTCGCCCACCTCGTGCTGGCCCCGGACCTTCCTGCGCCGCGTCCCGGCGGCGACGTCGGAGGCGCCCGCTGGGCACCGGTCGAGACCCTGGTCGGGCCCGCCGACGGCGACGAGGAGCACCCTCCGCTGGCCTTCGACCACCGCCGGATCCTCGCCGACGGCGTGGAGCGCGCCCGGTCCAAGATCGAGTACTCGTCCCTGGCCACGGCGTTCTGCCCGCAGGAGTTCACGGTCGGGGAGCTGCGCCGGGTCTACGAGGCGGTGTGGGGCGTCGCCCTGGACCCGCGCAACTTCCACCGCAAGGTGACCGGCACCCCCGGCTTCCTGGTGCCCACCGGCGGTACCACCACCCGCCAGGGCGGCCGTCCCGCGCAGCTCTTCCAGGCGGGCGGCGCCACGATCCTGAACCCCCCGATGCTGCGCCCCGAGGTCTGACCACCGGATCGCGCCCGCTCCCACCGTGCCGTCCCACCGCGCGCGGAGAGACTGCCCCGGGCCCGGGGGCGGCCTGTCCCGCCCGTCCGGACATACGAGTCGTACGAGCACACATCCACGACGCCGCACCGCGCCCCGGGGTGAAATCCCGGTCCCGCCGCCCCTCCTGCGCAATCATCCCTGTATATCGGATATCGGCTGATTTCGGGAGGTGCGGTGATCCAGGCCATCGGACTCACGAGCAGGCCCCGCGGCGGCCGCCCGCCGGCGGTGCGCGACCTCACGTTCGAGGCCGAGGCGGGCACCGTCACCGCGCTGCTCGGCGAGCCCGGCGCGGGAAAGACCGCCGCGCTGCGCCTCATGCTCCAGTTGGACAACGGCCGCGGCATCACGCTGTACGACGGCCGCCCGCTCAGCCGGCTCCTCGCCCCCGCCCGCGAGGTCGGATCCGTGCTCGGCGACGTCTCCGGTCACCCCGCCCGGACGGTGCTCAGTCACCTGCGCATGCTCGCCGCCGCGGTGGGCGTCCCCGCGGCCCGCGCCGACGCCCTCCTCACGCACGTCGGCCTCGACGCGCTCGCCGACGACCGCCTCGACGCCCTCTCCCTCAGCATGGACCGCCGCCTCGGCCTCGCCACCGCGCTCCTCGGCCAGCCGCACTCCCTCCTGCTCGACGACCCCGTACGCGATCTTCCCCGCCGCGAGGCGGCGTTCTACTACGCCCTGCTGCGCGAACTGGCCGCCGCCGGCGTCTGCGTCGTGCTCGCGACCGCCCAGCCGCGCGTCGCCGCCCGCTTCTCCGACCGGGTGCTGACGCTGCGGTCCGGGCGGCTCGTCGCCGACGAGGAGGCCGAGGAGTTCGCCCGGCTGCGGCTGCGCCCCTGCGTCCTCATCAGGACGCCGCAGTCCGAGCGGTTCGCCAGCTATCTGACCCGGCAGGCGAGCACGCCGGAGCGGCGCATCGAGGTGGTGCGCCGCGACGGCGGTGCCCTCGCCGTCTACGGGACCGACAGCGCGGCCGTCGGCGAGCTTGCGTACCGCAACGGCATCCTGCTTCATCAACTCACCGACTCCTCCCACGAGTCCGTCCTCACCGCCGCCTCCGGGGCGGACGCGCCGGGCGCCTCCGCGGCCTCTCCCGCCGCCACGGCCACCCTGGAACCCGGCACTGACACGGGCGCCGGGTCCGCGGACGCCGGCGACACCCCGCCCGCCGGGACCCTCATCCCCGCCCCCGGCGCCGCCCGCGACGGCACCACCCACGGCACCCCCCGTGGCACCGCCCCCGGCCCCGCTCATGACGCCGCTCCTGACACCGCCTGCGACACGGCCCCCGACGACACTCCCCTCGCCGGCCCGCTGCGCCGCCGCTGGTTCCCCGGCCCCGCCCAGCCCCTGCGCTACGAGCTGCGCCGAGCCGCCTCCGGCTCCCGCCTGCCGCGCGTCGCCGCCGCCGGCACGCTCGTCGCCTCCGTCGCCGGTGCCGCGCTCCTCGCGCACTCCGCGGGCGGCTCCGCGGTCTCCGACGCCCCCGCCGTCCGCATGCTCACCGGCTGGGCGCCGGTCTTCCCCCTGCCGCCCGCCGCGATCGGGGCCGGGCTGCTCGGCGCGCACGCCTTCGGCCAGGAGTTCAGCTTTCCCTTGCTCACCCCGGCCATCGGCGCCGTGCCGCGCCGTCTCGGCCTGCTCTTCGCCAAGCTCGCCGTGAGTACGGCCGTGGCGGTGCTGCTCTTCGTCGCGGCGCTGCTCGCGGACGCCACCGCGCTGCTCGTGCTCTTCGGCGACGTCGTGGACATGCCCGCGGACGGCAGCCGGCAACTGCTGAGCTGGGCGGTCGTGACGGTGGGCTGCGCCTGGACCGGGGTGCTGGCCGCCGGGCTGTTCAGGTCCGCGTCGCTGGGGCTGGCCGCCGTGCTCACCGTGCCCGTCGCCGTCGCCCCGGGCGTCCACGCGCTCGCCGGCACCGGGGCCGTCCGCCGCCTCGGGGAACTGCCGCTGCAGCTCATGCGCGTGCTGCACATCCCGCGGCCCGGCGGCGGACTGCACCCCGGCGGCGTGTTCGGGGTGCCCGCCCAACCCTTCGGACACGCGCTGGTGTTGTCGCTCTGCGCCCTCCTCGGCGCGTACGTCCTCACCGCGGGCCGCACCCGTTCCCTGGGGCGCGCGCTGGAGCGGAGCGGGTGTCCGAGTTTCGTACGGAAGGTTTTCAACTCACCAGGTGAATAGCCGGTTTCCCACCGATTTGCTGCCGCGGCGGCGTCAATGGAGGGACGCTGGGCGATCACCCTTTCGTGTGCTTTTCACCAAAGCCCTCAAGGAGGCGGGGACGTCCGCCGACAAAGGTTTCGTGAGTACCCTTGCGCAGACCATGATGACGGCCCGTTCCTCCGAGTCCGGCTTCGCCGGCCACGGGGATCTGGACCGCTACCCGTACGCGGACGGCCCCGCGGCGGCCGCCCCCGCCGCTCCCGTCCCCCCGGCCGCCACCCCCGCCCCCGGCCCCGCCGCGCCGCCCGCCACCCCTGCCCCGCCGCCCGCGTGGGAGGGCGGGGATCCGGAGATCGGCCGCGTCGGCCGCCGGGCGGCGACCAGCAGGGGCCGTGGCCTCCACGGCCAACTCGTCCAGCAGCTCGGCCAGATGATCGTCTCCGGCGATCTGGGCGCCGACCGTCCGCTCGTGCCCGAGGAGATCGGGCAGCGCTTCGAGGTCTCCCGCACCGTGGTGCGCGAGTCCCTGCGCGTGCTGGAGGCCAAGGGCCTCGTCAGCGCCCGCCCCAACGTCGGCACCCGGGTCCGCCCGGTCAGTGACTGGAACCTTCTCGACCCGGACATCATCGAGTGGCGGGCCTTCGGCCCGCAGCGCGAGGACCAGCGCCGGGAGCTGTGCGAGCTGCGCTGGACGATCGAGCCGCTGGCCGCCAGGCTCGCCGCCGGGCACGGCCGCGGCGCCGTCCAGCAGCGCCTGACGGACATGGCCGAGATCATGAGCCACGCGCTGGTGCAGGGCGACACGGTCACGTTCGCCCGCGCCGACGCCGAGTTCCACGGGCTGGTCCTGCAGGTCGCGGGGAACCGGATGCTGGAGCACCTGGCCGGCGTGGTCACCGCGGCGCTGCAGGTCTCCGGCGGCCCCGCCGGCGGCTGTGACCGCCCGAGCGAGGCGGCCCTCGCCCACCACGTGCACATCGTGGAGGCGCTGGGCAGCGGCGACGGCGCCGCCGCCGAATCGGCCATGCGGCAGTTGCTCGGCGTGCACACCGAGATCGGCACGGGTGACCGCGTCGTGCCGGCGCCGCGCGAACACTGACGGCGGGACGCAGGCGCGAGGCCCCCGGCCCGCGCGGCCCCGCGGTACGGGCACGACACCGCCGCCGGCCCCGCCAGGGGACGGCGGCGCCGTGCTCCGAGCACCCGCCGACCACTCCCTGCCGGCCGGCCTCTGCCGTCAGCCGGGCCCGGGACACCCCCGGACGGCCCCGGGAGCACACGGCGGGCAGCCACCCGGCCACGTACCGCGACACCCTGCCCCGGCGCGCAGGAGACCCCCCGGAGATCACCCCGCGCACCCCCGGGGACGCCGGAACGCCGCAGGACCACCCGTCCGGGCGCCCACCGGGGTGAACGGCCCCGCCATCCCTCCACCGGCTCCGCGCACCCCGCGCCCGCCGGCGCACAACCCCCGGGGCAGCGGGGGTGCGGCGCGCTCCACCCGGGCACCCACACGCCTGCCGGGCGCCCGGACGGGCGGGCGCCTGCCCGGCGGCTTTCGTGCGTCCGGGCCGGCGGCGGTAGATTGTGACCTGGGCCACGTGGATTGGGCGTAACGCTGTGCGGGAAGGCGCGATGACCTAAGAGGTGGTGGCGCACATATCGCGGTTCCGCCTCTACACCGGTGGTCCATCCCCGCCACCGGTCGTTCCCATCGTTTCGAGAGGTTGTTCGTGTCGGCCAGCACATCCCGTACGCTCCCGCCGGAGATCGCCGAAGCTGAGTCCGTGATGGCACTCATCGAGCGGGGGAAGGCCGAAGGGCAGATCGCCGGTGATGACGTGCGTCGTGCCTTCGAGGTTGACCAGATTCCGCCCACCCAGTGGAAGAGCGTCCTGCGCAGCCTCAATCAGATCCTCGAAGAGGAGGGTGTGACACTGATGGTCAGTGCCGCAGAGGCGCCCAAGCGCACCCGCAAGAGCGTGCCGGCGAAGACCCCGGCGAAACGGACCGCCACCAAGGCGGTCACCAAGCAAGCCGTCCCCGCCAAGACCGCGACGAAGAAGCCGACGGCCACGGCCACGGCGCACGCGGTCCAGGAGGCCCCCATGGACGATCCGGTGCCCGCGGGCCTGGGCGACCCGGCGGACGAGCCGGAGAAGAAGGCCGCCGCCAAGAAGACCACCGCCAAGAAGACGACCGCCAGGAAGACCGCGGCGAAGAAGGCCCCGGCGAAGAAGGCCGCGGGCAAGAAGGCCGCCGGCAAGGACGGCGAGACCGGTGCCGACGGCCCGGAGGCCGGCCCCCTGGAGAAGGAGGAGCCGCCCGCCGAGGCCGAGGCGGAGGGCTTCGTCCTCTCCGACGAGGACGAGGACGACGCCCCCGCGCAGCAGGTCGCCGCGGCCGGTGCCACCGCCGACCCGGTCAAGGACTACCTGAAGCAGATCGGCAAGGTCCCCCTGCTCAACGCCGAGCAGGAGGTGGAGCTCGCCAAGCGCATCGAGGCCGGCCTCTTCGCCGAGGACAAGCTCGCCGCCGCCGACAAGCTGGCGCCCAAGCTCCGCCGCGAGCTGGAGATCATCGCCGAGGACGGCCGCCGTGCCAAGAACCACCTGCTGGAGGCCAACCTCCGCCTCGTGGTCTCCCTCGCCAAGCGCTACACGGGGCGCGGCATGCTCTTCCTGGACCTCATCCAGGAGGGCAACCTCGGTCTGATCCGCGCCGTCGAGAAGTTCGACTACACCAAGGGCTACAAGTTCTCCACGTACGCCACCTGGTGGATCCGGCAGGCGATCACCCGCGCGATGGCCGACCAGGCCCGCACCATCCGCATCCCGGTGCACATGGTCGAGGTCATCAACAAGCTGGCCCGCGTGCAGCGCCAGATGCTCCAGGACCTGGGCCGTGAGCCCACCCCGGAGGAGCTGGCCAAGGAGCTGGACATGACCCCGGAGAAGGTCATCGAGGTCCAGAAGTACGGCCGCGAGCCCATCTCCCTGCACACCCCGCTGGGCGAGGACGGCGACAGCGAGTTCGGCGACCTCATCGAGGACTCCGAGGCGGTCGTCCCGGCCGACGCGGTCAGCTTCACCCTGCTGCAGGAGCAGTTGCACTCCGTCCTCGACACGCTCTCCGAGCGCGAGGCGGGCGTGGTCTCCATGCGCTTCGGGCTCACCGACGGACAGCCCAAGACCCTGGACGAGATCGGCAAGGTGTACGGCGTCACGCGCGAGCGCATCCGCCAGATCGAGTCCAAGACCATGTCGAAGCTGCGGCACCCGTCGCGCTCGCAGGTGCTGCGCGACTATCTGGACTGAGCCGGGCGGCCTTCAACGCCTCCGACCTGCCATGCGGCGGGTCGGAGGCGTTTTGCCGGCCGTTGCGCGCCGCCCGTCCGCGTGTCCGCGATACGCGCAGAAGACGGTATGTATCCATGAACTCTCCCGGAATTGACGCCACTTGCCGGGCATGACAATCTCGGATGCCCAGGGAGGACATGACTCATGAGTAGTGCCATGCCGTGGCACGCGGACCATCCTGTGCTGGCTGCCTTACGCCGTCGCCGGGAAAAGGGGCATACGCACGACAACCCCGTGGACGACCTCAAGATCGGGCTGGCCGTCGAGGGGGGCGGCATCCGGGGCGTCGTCTCCGCCGCCATGCTCTGCGCACTGGAGGACTGCGGCCTCAATCAGGCGTTCGACACCATATACTCCGCTTCCTCCGGAGCCATCAACAGCGCCTACTTCCTCAACGGCGAGACGTGGTATCCGCTCTCGATCTACTACGACGACCTCGCCACCCGCACGTTCGTCGACTTCCGGCGTGCGCTGCGAGGCCGCATCATGGACCTGGACTACGCGTTCGAGGTCGTGGACAACGTCAAACCTCTGGACTACGAGAAGGTCATCGCGTCCCCGACCAGGCTCCACGTCGCCGTCACCCTGGTCGACGAGATCCGCACCGCCGCCGTCAACGACTTCACCTCGCGCGCGGACCTGCGGTCCGCCCTCGTCGCCAGCGCCTGGCTGCCCGTCGCGCTGCGCGGCACGGCCGACTTCCGCGGCTCCCGGGCGGTCGACGGCGGCGTCCTCACCCCGCACCCGTACAAGCTGGCGCTGGAGGACGGCTGCACCCACGTGCTCTCCCTGAGCACCCGCCCCATCCAGCCGCCCGCGCAGAAACTGTCGGTTTCGCAGCGCTGGGCGATCCGCCACCTGGACCGCATCCGCGCCGGCCTCGGCAAGGGCTATGGCGAGGCCATCACCCGCTACCGGGACGAGCGCGTCATGCTGCAGCGGCGGATGACGGAGCCGGGTGACGCCCCGTACGTGCTCGACCTCGCGCCCCTGTCGTGGATGCCGCAGGTGAAGCGGCACGAGCTGGATCCCGGCCGGATTCTCAGCGGCGCCCGCGGCGGGTACGAGGTGATGTTCTGCGCCGTCGAAGGCAAAGACCCCGCGCTGATAAGGAACGGCCGCATTCGTGCCGTACCCCAACTGACCATCGTGACGAAGGATGATGCCAACAACCGGCAGCGCGCGTAATCTCCGCGCCATCATCCGCGCCCTCTCCGCGGCTTCGCCCGCACAGGTCGCGGCCGGGGCCGCGGCCCCGGAAGAGAACGAGTTATGCACCTGGGGCCCGGAGGACTGGAGCCGAGTCCTTTTCGCCCTGCCGTTCGAGGCGCACAGCTTCAGCGGCGAGTTCGAGCTGTCCTGGGAAACGGTCATCGAACAGGTGGCCCGCTGGCGTACGGAATTCGCCGCGCGTCCGGCGCCGTTTCGCAGCGAGTTCCGGTCGGTCGGCGGATATCTCGGCCTGCTCCTCCTCACCCTCGTGTCGCTGTCGCACTCCTACCAGCGCCGCTACGACCAGGGTGAGCGGGCGTCGCACGACTGCGCGGCCCTGTGCGTGCCGGCGGTCGCGGACCCGGCGGTGCGGGACGCGATACGGACGCTGTACGCGCCCGACACCCCGATCCCCGACGTGGAGGGCAGCGCGGACGAGGACCCCGTGACGCTCGACGCGTGGCGCGATGTCGACATGGAGACCCTGCGCTTCCACCGCCACGGCACCACGTCGTTCATCCTGACCGGCCTCCCGCTGCGCCAGGCGCACGGCCGGCGCATCCCGTTCGCCCTGAAGTGCATCGTCTACCCGTACCTGAGGGTGCCGACCATCGTCCGGGCCACCCGTGAATACCGCTCGTCCTACGGCGACGTCCGCGCGGGGGAGGAGGCGGCGACCGAGGCGCTGCCGCTCGCCCGCGCGTGGGCGAGCAGCGGGCGGTGGATCCTCATGGACTTCGTGCCCGGCGAGACGCTCGCGGAGTATCTGGACCACCAGCCGGACAGTCCGCGCATCCGGCTCGATCTGCTCCGCGACCTCGGGCCGCGGCTGCTGGGGGTGCTGGACGCACTCGACCGGTGCGGCCTGCGCCACGGCGACCTCTCGCCCTCCAACATCATCCTCAGCGGCTCGGGTCCCGGACCGGGCGGCGGCAGAGGGCTCGGGGACCGCCGCTTCGTCCTGATCGACCTCGGCGTCAACTACCTGTACTCCCACGCCGTCCCCGGCTCCGGCGGCCCGGACGCGGCGTTCGTCGCGCCCGAGGTGCGCAGCGAGACCATGGCGGTCGATCCCCGGCAGGCCGACCTGTACTCCGTCGGGCAGCTCCTGATCGAGATCGGCAGCGGTCACCACGAGCAGGCCGGAGCAGGCGTGCGCTCCGTGACCGTACCCGACGCCTTCTACGCCGAGACGCCCCTGCTGGCCCGCTTCATCGAGGACCTCACCGACCGCGTCCCCGAGAACCGGCTGCTGCTCTTCCGGCCCACACCGGGGGAACGGCTCTACCCGCAGTTGCTGCACTTCTACGAAGAGGAGCTGGCGGCCGTCGAGGCGACCCGCGCGGCCAGCGCCGGCACCCGCTTCGTCCGTCTGTACACGCCGCTCGCCGGGGCGCCGCGGCAGCAGCTCCAGATGTGGCGGATCCGGCGCACCCAGTCGCTGTACCACGACCCGCACCGCGGCATGCACGTGCGCTGGCTGCTGTTCTTCTCCTGGCTGTCGGCGGTGGCCTGGTACGTCGCGGCGAGCATCGTCATCACGTACTGGCTGCGCGATCTCAACTGGAGCTGGGGCAACAACTACGTCACGCTCCTGCAGCGCACCAACAGTGCGGGCGAGGAGGAACTGCCGCTGCTCGACGGGCTGCGGCTGGACGGCTACACCGTCCCCGACCACTCCGCCAACGCCCCGGTGCGGCTGGTCGGCATGAGCTTCCTGCTGGCCGGTGCCCGCTACTACCAGAACCTCTTCGCCGGCCTCACCCCGCTCGTCGCGGGCCGCCGGCAGGGGCGGCTGAGCCGCCGGGCCATGCTGGCCGAGGTCGCGATGCGGCTGTTCACCCTCATCCCCGCGGTGCTGGTGCTGTCGGCCACGCTCTTCCACCGCGACTGGTGGCCCATCTGCACCGCGATCGGCATCCTCTGCACCGCCCTGGGCAACGCCGCCTGCCTGGTCTTCGCCCGCGCCGCCATCGCCGAGGCCCGCGGCAGGCAACTGGGTACGATTCCGCAGGGCCGGATCGCCGGCCTCGACGCGCTCTACAGCTGGACGCTGACGGCCGGTTTCTACTGCGTGGCCTGCTGGGGCATCGGGCTGTCGATCTACGCGGGCACCGCGAAGGACGTCTACATCTACGCCGGCTCCGTGGCCGCCATCAACATCGTGATCTTCTACCTCGCCCGGTGCAGCGGCAGCGCCGCCGACGAGGTACGCACCATCCTGACCCGCGCATGCCTCGCCTCCGAACGGCTGCGCCACCTGCCGGCCCCGGCGGCGGTGGCACCCGCGGTGACGGCGGCCCCGGCGGCCTCGCCCGCGACGCCGTGACCGCGGGCCCCGGGCGCCGCCAGAAGCCGCGGGTCGTCCGGATGCCACGCCGCGGCAGGAGCCACGCCACCGCAGGTCGGGCGGGGTGTTCGAGGCTGCGCCGGCCACACGGCTGACGTGCGGCCGGCGCCCTGCTGCCCGAGGCTGGGTGCACGACCGCCCGCGCCCCACGCCGTCAGGGAGACCTCATGCGCCTGTGCCTTCGCCCGATAGTCGCCGCCGCCGTCGCCGTGCTGCTTCCCCCGGCCGTGCTCGGGCAGGCACCACCGGCGGCGGCGGACGGCGTGGTGGTCGGCGGGCGCCCGGTGCACATCGACGACAGCCCCTGGACCGTCGCGCTGACCAGCCGGAAGCTCTTCGGCGACCAGCGCTCGGGGCAGTTCTGCGCCGGCGTGCTGGTGTCCGCGAAGGTGGTCCTGACGGCCGCGCACTGCCTCGGCGAAGAGACGCTGGGCGTGCACTGGAGCAAGGCGGGGGATCTGAGCGTCGTGGCCGGCCGCGGGGACCTCGCGGGCACCGGAGGCGAGGAGCTGGCCGTCGAGGGGGTGTGGGTGAACCCCGCCTACGACGGCCGGACCAACGCCGGTGACGTCGCCGTGCTGCGCCTCGACCGCCCGGCGGCTGCCGGGAAGTCCCTGAAGCCGGCGAAGGAGCCGGACGACCCGGCCTACCGGCCGGGCTCGCCGGCCCGCGTCTACGGGTGGGGGGACACCGGGGGGACGGCGGACCACCCCGCGACGCTGCAGGCCGCGGATGTCGAGGTGCTGCCGGACGCGGTCTGCGAGCGGGCGTACCCGGGCGATCGCCACGGCCGCTATCTCGCGGCGTCGATGGTCTGCGCCGGACTGATGCGCGGCGGCCGGGACGCCTGCCAGGGTGACAGCGGCGGCCCGCTGGTCGTACGGGGACGGCTGGTGGGCCTGGTCTCCTGGGGCGAGGGGTGCGGTGAGAGGGGCCGCCCGGGCGTCTACACACGCATCTCAGCGGTCGCGGGGACCGTCACGGCACACACACTCCGGAAGGGCTCCTGAGGAGCACACGAGCCGGCCTCGCCGCCCCTACGGCGTCCTGTGCCGTACGGGTCGCGCCGCCCGCTCATCACCGGACGCGCCGCGCCGTGCCGGCCGTACGGGCCCGTACCACCCCGGAAACCGACGAGGCGGCCACCCCCTGCGGGAATGACCGCCTATCCGGCCCGGGGGCCGCACGAGGCTCGTCGGGCTGACGTCGGAGCGTCAGCGTTCGTCGGCGGATGCCGACGCCGGAGTGGCCTGGAGCCGCTCCGTCTCGTCCTGTATCTCGGCAGCGATCTTCTTGAGCTCCGGCTCGAACTTACGGCCGTGGTGCGCACAGAAGAGCAGATCCCCGCCGCTCGTCAGGACAACACGCAGGTAGGCCTGGGCTCCACAGCGGTCGCACCGGTCGGCGGCCGTCAGCGGGCTTGCGGGAGTCAGAACAGTAGTCACGTCGCCTCTTCTCTAGCTCGACGAGCTGTCGTACCAGGGTCAACATCCAACCAGGCCGAAAACGTTCCCGCTCGTGGCTCGGGATCGGGAAAGCCTTCCTCACCAGGGCCGATGTCGCCAGGTGGCGGCGGATGAGCCGTAGTGCTTGTCGTGCTTGTGCGGTATTGAGCGTCTTTGGTCCCTTTTGGCCTCCCCGGCTGGGTTGCCGGTTGTTCATGAGGACGTGCCCGGAGCCTAAATGGTTCATGCGTGTAAGGGAACGTGATAAACGAATCACCCCTCCGAGGGATCGAACATGCACTCGAAGCGGGACTAGTATCGAGTCACATGCGGGTGGCTGCGTACCGGCTCTATAGAGCCTCGGTACCCTCTGACCGGCAGATGAGGCCCGCCACCGCCACCCGGGCCCGAATTCAGCGAGGAGCGAACTGAGTGACCGCCGACACGTCCGTGCCGTCCGTGCTGGCCGCCGCCGAGCGCGACGGCTCCAACTACACCGCGCGGCACCTGCTCGTTCTGGAGGGTCTGGAGGCCGTCCGCAAGCGGCCCGGCATGTACATCGGCTCCACCGACAGCCGCGGCCTGATGCACTGCCTGTGGGAGATCATCGACAACTCCGTCGACGAGGCCCTCGGCGGTTACTGCCGGAACATCGAGGTCCTGCTCGCCGCCGACGGCTCCGTGGAGGTCGACGACGACGGCCGCGGCATCCCCGTCGACGTCGAGCCGAAGACCGGCCTCTCCGGCGTCGAGGTGGTCATGACCAAGCTCCACGCCGGCGGCAAGTTCGGCGGCGGCGCGTACGCGGCCTCCGGCGGCCTGCACGGCGTCGGCGCCTCCGTGGTCAACGCGCTGTCCGCCCGGCTCGACGTCGAGGTCGACCTCTCCGGCAGGACGCACGCGATGAGCTTCCGCCGCGGCGTCCCCGGGCGGTTCTCGGGCAACGGCCCCGACGCCTCCTTCGAGCCGGCGAGCGGCATGACCAAGGGCAAGAAGATCCCCAAGACCAGGACGGGCACCCGCATCCGCTTCTGGCCGGACCGGCAGATCTTCCTCAAGGACGCCGAGCTGTCCCTCGACGACCTGCACGCGCGCGCCAGGCAGACCGCCTTCCTCGTGCCCGGCCTCACGCTCGTCGTGCGGGACGAGCGTTCCGCCGACAAGGCCGAGCACACCGCGGAGACCTTCCGCTACGACGGCGGGATCAGCGAGTTCTGCGAGTTCCTGGCCCCCGACAGGCCGGTCTGCGACGTGCTGCGGCTCTCCGGGCAGGGGACGTTCAAGGAGACCGTCCCGGTGCTCGACGACCGCGGGCACATGACGCCCACCGAGGTCACCCGCGACCTGGGCGTGGACATCGCGCTGCGCTGGGGCACGGGGTACGACACCACGATCCGTTCCTTCGTCAACATCATCGCCACCCCCAAGGGCGGCACCCACGTCGCCGGCTTCGAGCGCTCGCTGACCCGCACCGTCAACGACGCCCTGCGCAGCCTGAAGCTGCTGCGTGTCGCCGAGGACGACATCGTCAAGGACGATGCGCTGGAGGGCCTGACCGCGGTGGTCACCGTCCGGCTCGCCGAGCCGCAGTTCGAGGGCCAGACCAAGGAGGTGCTGGGCACCTCGGCGGCCTCCCGGATCGTCGCGCAGGTCGTCGGCAAGGAGCTGAAGGCGTTCCTGACCTCCACCAAGCGGGACGCCAAGCAGCAGGCGCGCGCGGTGCTGGAGAAGGCCGTGGCCGCGGCCCGTACGCGCATCGCCGCCCGGCAGCACAAGGAGGCGCAGCGCCGCAAGACGGCGCTGGAGTCCTCTTCGCTGCCCGCCAAGCTCGCCGACTGCCGCAGCGACGACGTGGACCGCTCGGAGCTTTTCATCGTCGAGGGCGACTCCGCGCTGGGCACGGCCAAGCTCGCCCGCAACTCCGAGTTCCAGGCCCTCCTGCCGATCCGCGGCAAGATCCTCAACGTCCAGAAGGCGTCGGTCGCGGACATGCTGAAGAACGCCGAGTGCAGCGCGATCATCCAGGTGATAGGAGCCGGCTCGGGGCGGACGTTCGACATCGACCAGGCCCGCTACGGCAAGGTGATCTTCCTCGCCGACGCCGACGTCGACGGCGCACACATCCGCACCCTGCTGCTCACCCTCTTCCAGCGCTACATGCGCCCGATGGTCGAGGAGGGCCGGGTGTTCTCCGCGGTCCCGCCGCTGCACCGCATCGAGCTGATCCAGCCCAAGAAGGGCCAGGACAAGTACATCTACACCTACTCGGACAACGAGCTGCGCGAGACCCTGCTCGACCTGCAGCGCAAGGGCAGGCGCTTCAAGGACTCCATCCAGCGCTACAAGGGCCTCGGCGAGATGGACGCCGACCAGCTCGCGGAGACCACGATGGACCCCCGGTACCGCACGCTGCGGCGGATCAACATCAGCGACCTGGAGGCCGCCGAGCAGGTGTTCAACCTGCTGATGGGCAACGAGGTCGCCCCCCGCAAGGAGTTCATCACCAACTCGGCGGCCACCCTGGACCGTTCGCGGATCGACACCTGAGCCCCGGCCCGCGAGGACCGGCCGGGGCCCGGGCCCGCCTCAGGTCCGGCCGGACGCCGTCTCGAACTCGGTCACCCAGTGCCGGGTCCGGTCCAGATACGCGGTCTCGGCCTCCGCTCCGGTACGCCCGTAGGCGCCGTCGTACGTGACGTAGACCGGCAGCGGCGGCGCGGACGCGGCCGGCTCCAGTTGGCTGCCCTCGTGCCACTCGTTGAAGGACGTGAGGGTCACCCAGTCCGCCGGCCCGCCCTTCGCCGGGTCCAGCACGTAGCCCCAACTGCGGTCGTACACCTCGCCGTCCGCGCGGTCCACGGTCGGCGAGGTGTTGCCCGGCACCGCGCGGTCGTCGAGGTAGCCCGGGCCGATGGACGGCGCCCACACGAAGTCGTTGGCGCGGCACCACGCCGCGACGCCCGCCCAGTCCGGGTTGTTCGCGCCGGCGATGGCGTCGTAGGTGTAGATGCCGCCGAAGTGCTCGACGCGGGAGACGTCCGTGGTCTGGGCCATCACCAGGGCGCTGTCCCGGATCGCCGCGATCGGCGCCCAGTCGGTGACGTTCAGGCTGTTGAAGACGTAGTACGCGCAGCGCCCGCCCCGGTCCGCCGCGCGGTGGTAGGCGGGGTGGCCGCCGTAGGTCTCCTCCAGGTACGCCACGTCGGCGACGACCGACGCCCCGTCGCGCCCCGCGTAGGGCTCGATGTGCCAGGCGATCTGCAGCCCTTCGGCCGCCGCGGCGTCCAGCACGCCGGCCGCCAGCCGGTCCTCGTAGCCGCCGCGGCCCCACCAGCTATAGGCCAGTACGCCGATGCCGGCCTGCCGCGCCCAGGTCATGTGCTGCGCGACGGCGCCCTCGTAGTCGCCCGAGTCGTAGGCGCCGAGGGCGGGGTGGAAGTCGGCGCCGATGTCGTCGGGCGGCGTGTGCCCGCCCTGCTGCCAGTGCACCCACGAGCCGTGATGGCCGGGGTTTCCGTACCAGGAGTAGTAGAAGGCGTGCACGTACGGGGACGGTTCGGCGGCGCCGGCCGCGCGCGTCCCGGCGGCGGGTGCGGCGGCGGACGGCAGGCCGCCTGCCGTGGCGAGGCCGGCGCCCGCGGCGCCGGCGAGGAATGCTCTTCGGGTGGTCACGGTGGTGCTCCTCTCATGGGGGACGGGCTCCCGGCCCGCGGGGGTGAACCGGGAGCCCGGACGAGTGGACCGCTGTGCCGTGGTGCGCTGTGCGGAGCGCTGTGCCGTGGGGAGGCGGGTCAGTCCTGGCCGGGCCAGGCGGAGCAGTCCTCCCAGGCGCTGTCCCAGCCGGAGTTGCCGCCCCCGTCGGTCAGGGTGAAGGTGCCGCTGCCCTCCGGGTACGGGCAGTTGTAGACGCCCGCGACGCCGACGTCCGTGGCGGTGACGTTGCCGGCGGTCACCTCGCCCTGGGTCTCGGCCTGCACGACGACGCTGCCGACGCCGCTCACGGTGGCGCCGTCGATGGTGACGTTCTGCACGGCCTTGCCCGTACCGCTGCCGGAGACGAATTCGAAGGCGCTCCACGGGCTGTCGGTGACGACGGTGTCGGTGATGTTCACGTCCGCCTCGATGGCGCTGTCGTAGGCATCGACGCGCAGCGCGCCCATCGGGTGGTTCCAGTTGGGGTTCATCGCGCCGGTGCGCACCAGCTCGTTCCCGACGACGGTGACGGTGCCGGCCAGCGGGTGGAAGGGGTCCAGGAACTTCTGGTTCGAGATCGCGATGCCGCTGCCCAGGGCGTTGGTGTCCAGAATCCGGTTGTTCGCGACGGTGATGTCGGTGCCGCCGTAGATCGCGATGCCATTGGCCAGGTTGGGCTGCGAGATGGTGTTGTCCGCGAAGGTGCAGTCCACGTCGGGCGCGTTGAGCGACCACATGGCGAGCGCGTCGTCGCCGGTGTTGCGCAGGAAGTTGTCACGCACCCGGACGCCCTGGGCGTTGCCGTTGAGGTTCAGGCCGTCGGCCGCCATGTCGAGGAACCGGTTCCCCTCGACCACGAGGTTGTCGTTGGTGCCGGTCAGCCAGAGCCCGACCTTCAGATGCTGCAGCCACATCCCGGAGACGGTGGAGCCGGAGCCGAGGCTGCCGTTGACGAAGTTGTCCGGATTGCCGTCGACGCGCTCGGTGACGTCGCCGATGACGGCGAAGTCGGCGAGGTGCGCGTTGCCCGCAGAGCCCGACTGGTTGACGAAACGGGAACTGCGTACCACGGAGTGCCAGGAGCCGGCGCCCTTGAGCGTCACGTTCTCGACTCCGGACAGTTCGGAGCCGACCTTGAAGTCGCCCGGCGGGATCCACACCGTTCCGCCGCCCCTGGCCTCCGCGATGGCGGTACGGAACGCCTCCGCCGAGTCGGCCGCGCCGGTCGGATCGGCGCCCTTGTCGACCACGGAGACCGAGCCGGCCGGCTGCTCCACCGGCGCGGCGACCTGCTCGAAGTCGGCGACGTCGACGGTGTACGGGCCGCCGGCGAGGTCGTCGGCCTGCAGCCGCACGGTGTCGCCCGCCTCCAGGTTCTGCCCCAGGAGGACACGGGCGTTGTCGAGCAGGTGGTGGGTCTTGGCGCCGGGAATCCAGGGGGTGTCGAGGTAGGAGTAGCGGGAGGTGACGGCGAGAGGGGCGTCCAGTTCGGTGCCGTTGGCGTAGACGGCGAGGCTGCCGGACTTGCCGTCGGGGACGCTGTACGCGACGTTGACGGCGTTGGCCGGCGCGGTGAGGGTGAACTCCACGTACTCGCCCTGGGCGTCGAGCTGCACCGCCTGCCGCCCCGAGGATTCCGAGGCCAGGGTGCCCTGGGTGTAGTCGGGGCCGACGAGGCTGCCGCTGGTCTCGGCCGCCTCCGCCTCGATCGAGACGAACGGCAGGTCGGCGCCCGCTTCGGGCGCGCCGTGAGCGCCGCCGGGCACGGCGACGAGTGCCGCGGCGGCGGCCACGGACGCGGCCAGCGTGATCCTTCCTATGCGTGCTCTGCGCATGACATACCTTCCCGTGGGGGGTGGGTGGGGGTGAGGGCGGCGATCCGGCCGCGCGGCGCAGCGGAGCTAGATGCGCAGCCAGACCGCCGTGTCCCGCGGCAGCCGCCCGTCGTCCAGGGGGCCGCTGCCGATCAGGACGTCTCGGTGTGCCGGGAGCGGCGCGGGCTCCGAGGCGACGTTGACGACGCAGACGAAATCCTCGGAGCGGGCGAAGGACAGCACGCCCTCGGGGGCGTCGAGCCAGCGCATCGGCCCGTCGCCCAGCCCCGGTTCGCTGCGGCGCAGCCGCAGCGCGTCGCGGTAGAGGTGCAGCATCGAGCGCGGGTCGTCCGCCAGGCGCTCGACGGCGTACGCGCCCCAGCCGGCCGGCTGCGGCAGCCACGGCTCGGCCGGAGCATGGCCGGCGCCGTTGACGTGCGCACCGCCGGGGCCGCCCGGGTCCGCCGGGTCGCTGAATCCGTACGAAGGCCCGCCGGTCCGCCAGGGCAGCGGCACCCGGCAGCCGTCCCGGCCGGGGTCGCGGCCCTCGGAGCGGAAGTGCATCGGGTCGACGATGCGGTCCCGCGGCACGTCCGCCTCCGGCAGGCCCAGCTCCTCGCCCTGGTAGAGGTAGACGGACCCGGGCAGGGCGAGCGAGAGCAGCGCCGCGGCGCGGGCCCTGCGGGTGCCGCGCACGGGGTCGCTCGGGGTGCCGAAGCGCTTGGCGGCGAAGTCGAAGCCGGTGCCCGGGTCGGCGTCGTCGCGGCCGTAGCGGGTGACGGTCCGGGTCACGTCGTGGTTGCAGAGCACCCACGTCGCGGGCGCGCCGACCGGGGCGTGGTATTCGAGCGTGGTGTCGATGGACGCCCGCAGCTCGGCGGCGTCCCAGGGGCGGGCGAGGAAGTCGAAGTTGAACGCCGTGTGCAGCTCGTCCGGGCGCAGGTAGCGGGAGAAGCGCTCCGGCTCGGGCACCCAGAGCTCGCCGATGAGCACGCCGTCGTACTCGTCGGCGACGGTCCGCCAGGAGCGGTAGATCTCGTGCAGTTCGTCGCGGTCGACGTACGGGTTCGGCTCGCCGCGCGGGTCGCCCTCGTCCCAGTCGGGCAGCGCCGGGTCCTTGGCCAGCAGGGCGGCGGAGTCGATGCGTACGCCCGCCGCGCCCCGCTCGAACCAGAAGCGCAGAACGTCCTCGTGCTCCCTGCGCACCGCGGGGTGGGCCCAGTTGAGGTCCGGCTGCCGCTCGGAGAACAGGTGGAGGTACCAGTCGCCGTCGGCGTGCCGGGTCCAGCACTCGCCGTTGAACTGGGAGGGCCAGTTGTTCGGCGGCAGCTCACCGCGGGGGCCGCGGCCGGGGCGGAAGTGGAACAGCTCGCGCTCCGGGCTGCCGGGCCCCGCGGCCAGCGCGGCGCGGAACCACGGGTGGGCGTCGGAGACATGGTTGGGCACGACGTCGACGATCGTGCGGATACCGAGGGCGCGGGCTTCGGCGATCAGCTTCTCGGCCTCGTCCAGGGTGCCGAACGCCGGGTCGATCGCCCGGTAGTCGGCGACGTCGTAGCCGCCGTCGGCCATCGGTGAGACGTACCACGGGGTGAACCAGATGGCGTCCACGCCCAGCTCGGAGAGGTACGGAAGCCGGGCGCGGACGCCGGCGAGGTCGCCGGTGCCGTCGCCGTCCCCGTCGGCGAAGCTGCGTACGTAGACCTGGTAGATGGCGGCGTCGCGCCACCAGCTCGTATCCGACACTGAATCCCTCACAGGAAATCCCTACTGGTTCAGGAAGAGGGCCCTTACCGTCAGCCCTTGAGGCTGCCGGCGGTCAGGCCGTGCATGATGTTGCGCTGGAAGACGAGGAAGATCACCAACGTGGGCACCGAGGCGATCGCGAGGGCCGCGATGAGCTGGTTTTCCGGGACGCTGGCGGCCAGCGAGTAGATGCCGACGTTGAGGGTCTGCTTCGACGGGTCGGGCAGGGTGAGCATCGGCCAGAGGAAGTCCTTCCACACGGCGACGACCGCGAAGATCGAGACGACGCCGAGGACCGGCCGGGACATGGGCAGGACGATCGACCACAGGGTGCGCATCGGTGAGGCGCCGTCCATGGCGGCGGCGTCCATCAGCTCCCGGGGGATGGAGTCGAAGAAGCGCTTGAGCAGGAAGATGTTGAAGGCGTTGGTGACCGACGGCAGCCAGATCACCCACGGCGAGTTGATGAGGTTGCGCTCCACCAGCGGCACGTCGAGCACCGTGAGGTACTGCGGTACGACGAGCACCGTCGCCGGGATCATCAGGGTCGCGAGCATCGCGCCGAGGATGACCTTGCCCAGCACGGGGCGGAGCTTGGACAGCGAGTACGCCGCGGCCACGTCGAAGACGAGCTGGAAGGCCAGCGCGCCGAAGGCGTACACGCAGGTGTTGAGGAGCAGTTCGGACAGGTCCAGGACGCTCCACGCCTCGGAGTAGTTGTCCGGCTCGACCTCGCCGGGCACGAGCGTCGGCGGGGTCTGCGCGAACTCCTGGGACGACTTCAGTCCGCTGGTCACCATCCAGTACAGCGGCCCGATGAAGGCCAGCGTGAAGACCACTATGACCAGCGCGAACGCGCACCAGTACAGGGCCTTTCCGCGCGGCCTGGCCAGCACTGCCGGCGAGATCAGCGTCCTTTGCGATACGGCCATCTGGGATCTCCCGGCTTCAGTCTTCGCTGCCGCGGTCGAGGCGGACGAACGCGGCCGAGAAGACGGCGAGCACCAGCATCAGGACGACCCCGAGGGCCGCGGCGCTGCCGTAGTTGTTGAAGGTGAAGGCGTACTGGTAGATGAGCTGGACGACGGTCAGCGTCGAGTTCTCCGGGCCGGCGCCGCCGGTGAGCAGGAACGGCTCCACGAAGACCTGCATCGTGGCGATGATCTGCATCAGCAGCATCAGCGACAGGATGAGCCGGGTCTGCGGGATGGTGACGTGCCAGATCTTGCGGAGGATCCCGGCGCCGTCCAGCTCCGCGGCCTCGTAGAGCTCACCCGGTATGCCCTGCAGCGCGGCCAGGTAGATCAGTGTGGCCGCGCCCATGTTCATCCACGTCGCGGCGATGACGACGGAGAGCATCGCGGTGTCGCTCGACTGCAGCCAGTCCTGCGCGGGCAGCCCGAAGGTCTCCAGGACCCGGTTGAAGAGCCCGTGGCCCGGGTCGTAGAAGTACTTGAAGAGCAGCACGGAGGCGACCGGCGGCAGCATCACCGGCAGATACACCAGGACCCGCAGGTACGCGCGGCCGTGCCGGAACTCGTTCAGCACGAGCGCGACCGCGAACGGCACGGCGAAGCCGAGGAGCAGCGCGAGTCCGGTGAAGGCGAGCGTGTTGCGCCACGCCTGCCAGAAGGCGGGGTCGTTGACGATGTAGCTGAGGTTCGACCAGCCCGCCCAGACGGTCTCGCCGTCCTCGTTCTTCTGAAAGGCCAGGATGAACTCCCTGACCATCGGATACCAGGAGAAGAGCGAGAAGCAGAGCACGGCGCCGATGAGGAAGCCGTGGGCGGTGAGGTTGCGGCGCAGCGCGCGGCCGAAGTTCTCGCGGCCCGTGCGCCGCCGGCCGGCGGGCCGCCCCTTCGCGGGGGCGGCCGGCCGGGACAGGGTGGGCGCCGCCATGGCTACTGGTTCGCGAGGACCTGGTTGACCTGGTCCTCGGCGGTGTCGAGAAGCCCGGCGGGGTCGGCGTCCTCGTTGGTGAGCACGCCGGACATCACCGTGTCGAGGACCTTGTAGATCTCCTGGGCCCTGGGCGGCTCGGCGCGGCCGGGGACCGGGTCGTCGCGGAACGGCTTGAAGTTCTCGACCGGCATCGTGGAGTGCTCGGCGCGCAGCTCGTCGTCACGCTGCTTGCTCTCGCCCTTCCAGAAGTCGGGCTGCGGCAGCCCGACCGGCAGCTTGTCGGCCTTGGTGCGTCCCCAGTCGAACTGGCCCTTGCCGGGGGTGAGGAACTTGAAGTTCAGCCAGGCGATGGCGGCCTTGATCTGGTCGGGCGAGCTGCCCTTCTTGATCAGGTAGTCGTTGCCGCCGAAGAGGGTCGCCTCGCCGCCGGGCATCGGGCCCATGCCGTAGTCGGCGTAGTCACCGCCCAGTTGCTGGACCATGTACGTGATGTCGTCGGGCGCGGCGAGGAACATGCCGAGCTTCCCGGACGCCATCTGCTTCTGCAGATCGCCCCACTTGAGCAACTGGGTCTTGCCCATGCTGTCGTCCTCCCAGCGCATCGCGTGGAGGTTCTCGACGTACGCGCGGCCGGTGTCGTCGTTGAAGGCGGCCTCGGTGCCGTCCTCGGAGACGATGTCGCCGCCGAGGCCGTACATCGAGGCGGTGAAGTGCCAGCCGCCGTTGTTGCCCGCGCTGTACTCGCCGAAGCCGCTGATGCCGTCACCGAGGCCGGCTATCGCCTTGGCGGCGGAACGCACCTCGTCCCAGGACGACGGCGGGTCGTCGGGGTCGAGGCCGGCCTCCTCGAAGAGCGTGCGGTTGATCAGCAGGCCCATGGTGTAGTTGCTGGTCGGCAGCCCGTAGATCTTGCCGTCCTGCTTCAGCACGTCGAGGACCTGCGGGTCGATGTCCTCGAGCGCCGGGACCGTCTTCTCGTTGACGTACGCGGTGATGTCCGCGGCGCCGTCGTTGTCGAGCACCTGCTGCAGGTCGGTGAAGTACGTGTAGAAGGCGTCCGGCTGGGACCTGGCCTTGAGCATGGCCGTGAACCGCGGGGGCTCCAGACAGGGGTCGGTCTGCTTTCCCTCGATCGTGACGTTCGGGTACTCCTTGTTGAAGGCCGCTACGTCCTCTTTCCACTCCTTCAGCTCGGCCTTCTCCGCCGCCGGCGGCATGCAGTCGATCGTCAGGGTGACCTCGGTCTCCGGGTCCAGCGGGGCGGCGGCATCGGCCGGATCGGCCGCGTCGTCCCCGCCCTCGTCGGAGCTGGAGGTGCCGCACGCGGCGACGAGCGCCAGGGTGGCGCTGACGGCGAGGGCGGCGCTGGTACGGCGGAACCCGGTGTGTCTCATCTCGGTGACCCCTCTGGGCAGGAGCGGGAAGCCACGGCTGCACGCTGCCGTGGCGCGCACACTCAACCACCGTCGACAGGGGTTCGCAATATGTCGCGCGAGAATTGCAAGAATGAGACTAGAAGTTGAAGATCCCTCACTGCGCCGGGCCGGTGGAGCCGCGCACCACCAGCTCCGGCTCGAACAGCAGCTCGTCGGCGGCCACCGGGGCGCCGCCGATCTGCGCCGACAGCAGCTCGACCGCCGCCCGGCCCATCGACTCGATCGGCTGCCGCACCGTCGTCAGCGGCGGTGCGGTGCAGTTCATGAACGCGGAGTCGTCGTACCCCACCACCGACACGTCCCCCGGCACGTCCAGCCCGCGCCGCCGCACCGCCCTGATCACCCCGAGCGCGAGCGGGTCGCTGGCGCATACGAAGCCGGTGACGCCGTCCTCCAGCATCCGCGTCGCCGCCGCCTGCCCGCTCTCCAGCGAATACTGCGCCCGCGCCACCCGCGAGGCCGGCAGCTCCAGGCCGGTCTGCCGCGCCAGCTCCTCGGCCGCCGCGAGCTTGCGTGCCGAGGGCACGTGGTCCGCGGGGCCCAGCAGCATGCCGATGCGGCGGTGGCCGAGGGACGCCAGGTGGCGCCATGCCTGCTCGACGGCGACCGCGTCGTCGCAGGAGACGCGGGGGAAGCCCAGGTCCTCGATGGCGGCGTTGATCAGCACCACCGGGATGCGCCGCTCGGCCAGCCTGCGGTAGTGCTCGTGCGGGGCGGCGGACTGCGCGTACTGGCCGCCGGCGAAGACCACGCCGGAGACCTGCTGTTGCAGCAGCAGTTCCACGTACGCGGCCTCGGAGACGCCGTTCTTCGTCTGCGTGCACAGCACCGGGGTCAGGCCGAGCTGCGCCAGCGCGCCGCCGACCACCTCGCCCAGCGCGGGGAAGATCGGGTTCTGCAGCTCCGGCAGCACCAGGCCGACCAGCCGGGCGCGCTCGCCGCGCAGTTGGGTGGGCCGTTCGTAGCCGAGCACGTCGAGGGCCGACAGCACCGCCTGCCGGGTCGCCTCCGACACCCCGGGCTTCCCGTTCAGCACGCGGCTGACGGTGGCCTCGGAGACCCCCACCTTTTTGGCAACCTCAGCAAGTCGTCGAGTCATGACCGCAAGATTAGCGCAAGAAACGCAAGTTGCTTGCGGCCGGTGCCGGACTGATCGGTTCCGTCCGCGTCCGCGGTACGGCGGGGCGCGGCCGTACGCCGCCGCCACGGCGGCTCCGCGGGCAACCCGGGGCGCGAGGGATCACCGGGACGGATGGGCCCCGCGGGACGAGGCGTTGAAGAACGGTTAGGCTCACCTTCGTGAGTACGTGCGCGACCGCCTCCGGAGAGCTGGGCGAACCACTCGCCGGGACCGCGGCCGTCGCCGCGACCTGGCTGCTCGTCGAGCAGACCGGCCCGTGGGGGAACGAGGCGCTGACCCAGAGCCACCTCGACCCCGCGGTCGGCCGCGCCCTGGAGGAGCGCGCCGAGGGCACCGGCGTGCGCGTCGCGCTCATCCGCCGGCCCGGCCGGCACGCCGACGTCCGCGTCCCCGCCAGCCGCCGCGTCCTCGCCGCCCACACCGCCCCCGGCGGCGCCTGGATCCGCACCACGGACGTGCGCGACCCGGCGCACCTCGTCGGCCTCGACTTCGCCGCCCTCGGCCGCGGCGAGCACGCCGGCTTCGACGCCGCCCTCGGCGCCGGCCCGTACCACGGCGACCCGCTGGTGTGCGTCTGCACCAACGGCCGACGGGACCGCTGCTGCGCGCTCCTCGGCCGCCCCCTCGCCGCCGACCTCCACGCCTCCGGGGGGACCGCGACCTGGGAGATCACCCACATCGGCGGCCACCGCTTCTCACCCACCCTTCTCCTGCTGCCGCACGGCTACGCCTACGGCCGCATGACCCCGCACGCCGTCAAGGAGGTCGTCGAGTCGCTCGCCTCCGGACAGGTCGTCCCCGACGGCTGCCGCGGGCGCTCCACCTGGGAGCGCCCCGGACAGGCGGCGGAGCTGGCGGTGCGCCGGCTGACCGGCGTGTACGGCGCCGACGACCTCACCGTCGTACGCACCGAAGGCGACGCCGGCGGGGGCGACGGCCGGCTGGTGACCGTCGCGCACCGCGACGGGCGGGCCTGGCGCGTGCCCGTCACCCCGCGTGCCGCCGCGGCGGCCACGCCGGCCAGTTGCGGCGCCGCGCCGGTGGCGCAGACGCACATGGCCGCGGGAGTGCCGCGCGCGCTGTGAGCGCGCGAGCGGGAGGCGCCGGGACGCGGTCCGCGTCGTGCGCGGGCCCGGCGGGTCCCGCGCGGCCGGTCCGGGACGCCCCCGCGCCGCGCCGATGCAACCGCCGTCCGGAGCGGCGGCGTTCGCCCGGCCGGGCACGGGCGCCGGTTTCCGGCCCGGTCCGGCCCGCCGCGAAGCCGCGCCCGGGGGAGTGCCCGTGGCGTCCCGGTCCGGTTGCGGTTCGCCCATGGGTGCAACGCCGACATAGCCGCGCTCCTCGACGAGCGCGAGGCGATGCTGCACGGCATCCGCGAAGGCGTCGTCGCCCTCGACGGCTGCGGCCGGCTGCGGCTGGTCAACGGCGAGGCCGCCCGGCTGCCCAGCATCGCCCCGGACACACCGGCCGGCCGCCGGACGAGGTGCTGCCCCCGGCCGTACCGCCGACGTGCTCGGCGGCCGGGTCGCGGGATCCGACCTGCCGGCCGTCAGCGACGGCCGGGCGCGTACCCGCCCGCCGGCTGCCGGCTCCGTAGCCCCGAGGGCTCCGCCGCTAGACGGCCCCCGCCCCGGTCAGCGCCCGGACCTCCGTCTTCGCGTGCCGTACGGGATCCGCGGGCTCCGCGGACGTGACCGCGCCCAGCCAGCCCGCGAGGAAGCCCAGCGGCACCGACACCAGACCCGGGTTCTGCAGCGGGAAGACGTGGAAGTCCACGCCCGGGAAGAGGGCGTCCGGGCTGCCCGAGACCACCGGCGAGAACACCACCAGCAGCACCGCGGGGCCGAGCCCCCCGTACAGCGCCCACAGCGCACCGCGCGTGGTGAAGCGGCGCCAGAACAGCGCGTAGAGCAGCACCGGCAGGTTCGCCGAGGCCGCCACCGCGAACGCGAGCCCCACCAGGAACGCCACGTTCAGGTCCCGGGCCAGCAGCCCGAGGCCGATGGCGAGCGCCCCGATGACCGCCGCGGCCACCCGCGCCACCGCCACCTCGCGGGCGCCGCCGGCGGACGCGCCGTCCCGGTCCGCTCCCGTACGATCCGCGCGGCGCCGGGCGCGGGAGCGGCGCACCGTCGCGTACAGGTCGTGCGCCACCGACGCCGACGACGCCAGGGTGATCCCCGCGACCACCGCGAGGATCGTCGCGAACGCGACCGCCGCCACCACCGCGAAGAGAACGGTGCCGCCCGTGGAAGCCGCGCCGCCGCCGAGGTCGAGCGCCAGCAGCGGCACCGCCGTGTTGCCCGACGGATCGTCCGCGCGCACCGCGGCACCGCCCACGAGCGCCGCGGCCCCGAAGCCGAGCACGATCGTCATCAGGTAGAAGCCGCCGATCAGCCCGATCGACCAGACCACCGAGCGGCGCGCGGAGGCGGCCGTCGGCACGGTGGAGAAGCGGGCCAGGATGTGCGGCAGCCCCGCCGTGCCCAGGACCAGCGCGATGCCGAGGCTGAGAATGTCCAGCCGCTCGGCGAGCCCGCCACCGTAGGACAGCCCCGGGGCGAGGAAGTCGGCACCGTGGCCGCTGCGCCCGGCCGCGGCCTCCAGCAGCGCGCCGGGATCGCCGTGGAAGCGCAGCAGCACCAGCACGGTGAGCGTGAACGCCCCGGCGAGGAGCAGCACGGCCTTGACGATCTGGATCCAGGTCGTCGCACGCATCCCGCCGAGCACGACGTATGTCACCATCAGCGTGCCGACGCCCGCGACCGCCGCGGTGCGCGCGCCGGTGCCGGTGTGGCCGCCGGCCAGCAGGGCGACCAGGCTGCCCGCGCCGACCATCTGCGCGACGAGGTAGAGCACGGAGACCGTGACCGACGAGACGCCCGCGGCGAACCGCACCTGCGGCCGGCGCAGCCGGGAGGCGACGACGTCGGCGAGGGTGAACCGGCCGCAGTTGCGGACGAGTTCGGCGACGAGCAGCAGGACGACGAGCCAGGCGACGAGGAAGCCCACGGAGTAGAGCACGCCGTCGTAGCCGTAGAGCGCGATGAGTCCGGAGATGCCGAGGAAGGAGGCGGCGGACATGTAGTCCCCGGAGAGGGCGAAGCCGTTCTCCATGGGCGTGAACAGCCGCCCGCCGGCGTAGAACTCGTCCGGCGAGCCGTGCCGCCGGCCCGCCCACAGGGTGATGGCCAGCGTCAGCGCCACGAAAGCGCAGAACAGCAGCAGCGCGAGCTTCTGGTGCTCCCCGGTCACCGGTCCGGCTCCTGCCGCGGGGTCCTGCGGGTGTCCACATAGCCGTCCGTGCGCCGGGTCCGCATGGCGATGTCCCAGCGCAGGTCGAGCGCGGCCGGGTCGCGGCGCAGCCGGGCGTGCCGGGCGTACGCCCAGGTGAGCAGGAACGTCGTCGCGAACTGGCCGAGGCCGGCGAGGAGCGCGACGTTGACCGGGCCGGCGACCCGGCGGCTCATCAGCTCGGGCGCGACGGTGGCGGCGACGACGTACGACAGGTACCAGGCGAGGAACGCGAGCGCGGCCGGGACGACGAACCGGCGGTAGCGGCTGCGGACGCGCCGGAACTCGGGTGCGGCGTGGACGGCGAGGTACACCTCGTCGTCCGGCTCGGCGTCGATGCCGCCGCTCCCCGCCCCGGGGTCCGGGCGGCGCCCGCCGCCGTCCGCCGCCGCGCGCGGCTCACCGGCCCGGGGCGGCGGCGGTGCGGACTCCGGCTCCCAGCCGTCCCAGCCCCAGCCGGGGGCGGGGGCGTCGGGCGCGTAGAACTGCTCGCGCCGGTCGGTCGGCGCCGACCGGGCGGGCCAGGGCGATGCGTCCGGCCAGGACGCTGCGTCCGCACGGCCGGACCAGTCCGGCCGGTCGGACCACGGATCGTGGGGCGGGGCTGGCGGGGCCCCCTCGGGCCCCCGGGGGTTTTTCACCGCAGTGCTCTCCTCGCTCGGCGGGATTGCCGAGTGCCCAGAATGGGCAACGGAAGGAGATCACAGACAGGGCATTCCCGACCCTTCACACCTTCAGGTGAACAGAACTGGCAATCTCCGCTTCCCGGGCGTTCCCTCCCGTACACACGACCGCCACGCGCTGCCCGGCGAAAGCGTCCGGATGCGCGTGCAGCGCCGCGTACGCGGCGGCGCCCGCGCCCTCCGCCAGCGTGTGCGCGTCGCGCATCAGGCTGCCCTGGGCGCGGGCGATGTCCTCGTCGCCGACGAGGAGGAAGTCCGCCAGCCCGGCACGCATCAGCGCCTGCGGCAGCGCGAAGCCGCTGCCGGTGGCGAGCCCTTCGACGCGGGTGCGGTTGGGGCGTTCGACGACGCGGCCCGCCCGCCACGACTCGTACGCCGCCGGGGAGGCACCGGACTGCACCGCGACCACCCGGCAGCCCGGCGCGAACGCCGCGGCCACCAGGCACGCAGCCGCGGCGCCGCTGCCGCCGCCGACCGGGACGATCACCGCGTCCAGGTCCGGCGCCTGCTCGAACAGCTCCAGGTATGCGGTGGCCACTCCGGCGACGATCTCCGGCTCGTCCGCGGCGCTGACCAGCCGGGCGCCGCGCTCGGCGGCCAACTGCGCTGCGTACGGGCGGGCTTCGTCGAACGTCGCGCCGTGCTCGATCAGTTCCGCGCCCAGGGCGGTGACCGCACGCGCCTTGCCGGGGTTGGGGCGCTCCGGCATCACGATCGTGCACGGCGCGCCGTGCCGGGCGGCGGCGTAGGCGAGCGACTGGGCGTGGTTGCCGGTGGAGTAGCCCACGATGCCGCGGGCGCGCTCCTGCCCGGTCATGGAGGCGAGCAGGGTGAGGCCGCCGCGTACCTTGAACGCGCCCGTCGGCTGGGTGTTCTCGTGCTTGACGAGCACGGCCGCGGCGGCACCCGGGTCCAGCGTCGGGTACGACCACAGCGGGGTCGGCGGCAGCGCGTCGCGGATCAGCCGACGGGCGAGCAGGGCGTCGGTGACGGTCGGAGTCCTCATGGCACCCCACGGTGGCAGCCGGCGACCCGCGGGTCCAACGACATCCCGCCGACGCGACCGGCGCCCGACGCCCGCCCGGCGGGACCGGCTACACCGGCCCCGCCACCGCCGTCACCTGCTTGGCCAGCGGTGTCCCCGAGCCGTCCCGGCGCGGGTCCGGCTCCGGCAGCTCCACCGGGCCGCCCGTGCGCCCCGCCGCGCGGGCCGGCGTGGGTCCCGCCCAGGCGAACGTCAGACGGTCCTCGCCCTTCAGGAACCGCTGGCAGCGCACGCCACCGGTCGCCCGCCCCTTCCGCGGGAACTGGTCGAACGGCGTCAGCTTCGCCGTCTGCACCCACGCCCCGTCCAGCGCCCCGGAGGAGCCCGCGACCGTCAGCACCGCCGCGTCCGCCGCGGGGTCGACCACGTGGAACGCCACGACCTTCGCGCCCGCGCCCAGCTTCACGCCCGCCATGCCGCCCGCCGGCCGGCCCTGCGGCCGCACCTGCCCCGCGGGAAAGCGCAGCAACTGGGCGTCGCTGGTGAGGAACACGAGGTCCTCCTCGCCCGTCCGCAGCTCCGCCGCGCCCACGATCCGGTCGCCTTCCCTGAGCGAGATGACCTCCAACTCCTCCTTGTTCGCCGGGTAGTCCGGCACCACCCGCTTGACCACGCCCTGCTCGGTGCCCAGCGCCAGGCCCGGCGAGGACTCGTCGAGCGTGGTGAGACAGACGACCTTCTCGCCGTCCGCCAGCGTCAGGAACTCCGAGACCGCCGCGCCGCCGGCCAGGCTGGGCCGGGCCGCGGTCTCCGGCAGCACCGGCAGGTCGATCACCGGCAGCCGCAGCAGCCGCCCTTCCGAGGTCACCGCGCCGATGTGCGCCCGTGACGTGGTGGGCACGGCGGAGACGATCACGTCGTGCTTGACGCGCTTCGCCGGCGCCGGGTCCCCGAAGGGATCGCCGTTGGCGGTACGGGCCAGCAGGCCCGTGGACGACATCAGCACCCGGCAGGGGTCGTCGGACATCTCCAGCGGCACCGCCGCGGCCGGCTCCCCGCCGGCCTCCAGCAGCACCGTGCGGCGCCGGCTGCCGTACTTCTTCGCCACCGCCGACAGCTCCCCGGACACCAGCTTGCGCAGCTCGGCGTCCGACTCCAGGATCTGCGTCAACTCGGCGATCTCCGCCGTCAGCCGGTCCCGCTCGGCCTGCAGCTCCAGCCGGTCGAACTTCGTCAGCCGGCGCAGCGGCGTGTCCAGGATGTACTGCGTCTGGATCTCGGAGAGCGAGAAGTGGCCGATCAGCCGCTCCTTGGCCTCGGCGGCGTTCTCGCTGGCCCGGATGATGCGGATGACCTCGTCGATGTCGAGCAGGGCGACGAGCAGGCCCTCCACCAGGTGCAGCCGGTCGCGGCGCTTGGTGCGCCGGAACTCGCTGCGGCGCCGCACCACCGTGAAGCGGTGGTCGAGGAAGACCTCCAGCAGTTCCTTCAGCCCCAGCGTGAGCGGCTGGCCGTCGACGAGCGCGACGTTGTTGATGCCGAAGGTCTCCTCCATCGGCGTCAGCTTGTACAACTGCTCCAGCACGGCCTCGGGGTGGAAGCCGTTCTTGATCTCGAAGACCAGCCGCAGGCCGTGCTCGCGGTCCGTGAGGTCCTTCAGGTCGGCGATGCCCTGCAGCCGCTTCGCCCCGATGAGGTCCTTGACCTTGGCGCGGATCTTCTCCGGGCCGACGGTGAAGGGAAGCTCGGTGACGACGATGCCCTTGCGGCGCGCGGAGACCTGCTCCACCGTCGCGGTGGCGCGGATCTTGAAGCTGCCGCGGCCCGTCTCGTACGCGTCCCGGATGCCGTCGAGGCCGACGATCCGGCCGCCGGTGGGCAGATCGGGGCCCGGCACGTGCCGCATCAGGGTCTCCAGGTCGGCGCCGGGATGCCGGATGAGGTGGCGCGCCGCGGCGATGACCTCGCCGAGGTTGTGCGGCGGCATGTTGGTCGCCATCCCGACCGCGATCCCCGAGGCGCCGTTGACCAGCAGGTTCGGAAAGGCGGACGGCAGGGCGACGGGCTCCTGCTCGCTGCCGTCGTAGTTCGCGGTGAAGTCGACCGTGTCCTCGTCGATCGACTCGACCATCAGCGTCGCGGCGGGCGCGGGGCGGCACTCGGTGTAGCGCATGGCCGCCGGCGGGTCGTCGTTGCCGAGGGAGCCGAAGTTGCCGTGGCCGTCGACCAGCGGCAGCCGCATCGAGAACGGCTGCGCCATGCGCACCAGCGTGTCGTAGATGGCGGAGTCGCCGTGCGGGTGCAGGCGGCCCATCACCTCGCCGACGACGCGCGCGCACTTCACGTACGACCGCTCAGGGCGCAGCCCCATCTCGTTCATCTGGTGCAGGATGCGGCGGTGCACGGGCTTCAGGCCGTCGCGGGCGTCGGGGAGCGCGCGGGAATAGATGACCGAGTACGCGTACTCGAGGAAGGAGCCCTGCATCTCGTCCACGACGTCGACGTCGAGGATCCGCTCTTCGAACTCCTCAGGCGGCGGGGCACTGCTTCTGCGGCGGGCCATCTCGGCTGCTGCTCCTCATCGGCTCGTTCACGGGGGGTCGGCGTGCGCCCCCATTGTGGACCCACGCGCCGACATCGCCGACCACGACCCGGCGCACGGCCCCCGGCATACAGTGGGGGCGCGACACCGGACCTCCGGTGTCCCGCGTACAGCAGCGATCGAAGGGACTCCATGCCCATGGGTCAGACGGCCACCCCGCAGGCCAACTCAGGCGGACTGACACTGGAAGAACACCGCTTGGACAACGGGCTGCGGGTCATCCTCTCCGAGGACCATCTCACGCCGGTCGCCTCGGTGTGCATCTGGTACGACGTGGGCTCGCGCCACGAGGTGGCCGGGCGCACCGGCCTGGCCCACCTCTTCGAGCACCTGATGTTCCAGGGCTCGGCGCAGGTCTCCGGCAACGGCCACTTCGAGCTGGTGCAGTCCGCCGGCGGCTCGCTCAACGGCACCACCAGCTTCGAGCGCACCAACTACTTCGAGACCATGCCGGCCCACCAGCTCGAACTGGCGCTGTGGCTGGAGGCCGACCGGATGGGCTCGCTGCTCACCGCCCTCACCGAGGAGAGCCTGGACAACCAGCGCGACGTGGTGAAGAACGAGCGCCGGCAGCGGTACGACAACGTTCCGTACGGCACGGCGTTCGAGAAGCTCGCCGCGATGACGTACCCCGAGGGCCACCCGTACCACCACACGCCGATCGGCTCGATGGCCGATCTGGACGCCACCTCGCTCGCGGACTGCCAGGCGTTCTTCCGCACCTACTACTCGCCGAGCAACGCCGTGCTCTCCGTCGTCGGCGACATCGACCCGGCGCAGACACTCGCCTGGGTGGAGCGGTACTTCGGCTCGATCCCCGCGCACGAGGGCAAGCAGCCTCCGCGCGACGGCTCGCTGCCCGACACCCTCGGCGGCGGGCAGCGCGTGCGGCTGGAGGAAGAGGTGCCGTCGCGGGCGCTGATGGCCTCGTACCGGCTGCCCGAGGACGGCACCCGCGAGGCGGACGCCGCGGACCTGGCCCTGACCGTGCTCGGCGGCGGCGAGTCCTCCCGGCTCTACAACCGCCTGGTGCGCCGCGACCGGCTCGCCGTCGCGGCCGGGTTCGGGATGCTGCGGCTGGCCGGCGCGCCGTCGCTCGGCTGGCTGGACGTCAAGGCGTCCGGCGGCGTCGAGGTGCCCGCCATCGAGACCGCCGTCGACGAGGAGCTGGCCCGCTTCGCCGAACAGGGGCCGACGCCCGAGGAGATGGAGCGGGCGCAGGCGCAGTTGGAGCGCGAGTGGCTGGACCGGCTGGCGACGGTCGGCGGCCGGGCGGACGAGTTCTGCCGCTACGCCGTGCTCTTCGGCGATCCGAAGCTCGCGCTCGGCGCGGTCGAGCGGATCCTCGGCGTGACCGCCGAGGAGGTACAGGCCGTGGCCAAGGCGCGGCTGATCCCGGAGAACCGCGCGGCGCTGGTGTACGAGCCCACGGCACCCGCGGCCGACGAGGCGGACGAGAACGGCGCCGCGGGCACCGAGGAAGACGAGGTTCAGGCGTGAGCGCCCAGACGACCGGCACGATGACGTTCCACCCCCGCCCGAAGGGCGGCGAGGCCCGGCCCTGGGCGTTCCCGGCCCCGGACCGCGGCACGCTCGACAACGGGCTCACGGTGCTCACCTGCCACCGCCCCGGCCAGCAGGTCGTCGCCGTCGAGGTGTGCCTCGCCGCGCCGCTGGACGCCGAGCCCGCAGGGCTCGACGGCGTCGCCATGATCATGGCGCGGGCGTTCTCCGAGGGCACGGACACCCACACCGCCGAGGAGTTCGCCGCCGAGCTGGAGCGCTGCGGGGCCACCATCGACGCGCACGCCGACCACCCCGGCGTCCGCGTCTCCCTGGAGGTGCCCGCCTCGCGGCTGCGCCGCGGCCTGACGCTGCTCGCCGACGCGCTGCGCGCGCCCGCCTTCCCGGACGACGAGATCGAGCGGCTGGTCGCCAACCGGCTGGACGAGATCCCGCACGAGCTGGCCAATCCCGGCCGGCGCGCCGCGATGGCCCTGTACGCCGAGCTGTTCGCCGCCGGCGACCGGCTCTCCCGCCCCCGCTGGGGCACGGCGGAGTCCGTCGCACGGATCGACGCGGCCGCCGTACGGGCCTTCTACGACGCCCACGTCCGGCCCGCCACCGCCACCGTCGTGGTCGTCGGCGACCTGACCGGCGCGGGCGTCGAGGACGCGCTGGCCGGCACCCTCGGCGCCTGGACCGGCACCCCCGCCGAGGCCCGCCCGCTGCCGCCCGTGGCCGCGGACGACACCGGCCGGGTCGTCATCGTCGACCGGCCGGGCGCGGTGCAGACGCAGATGCTCGTCGGCCGCGTCGGCGCCGACCGGCACGACGCCGTCTGGCCCGCCCAGATCCTCGGCACGTACTGCCTCGGCGGCACCCTCACCTCCCGCCTGGACGTCGTGCTGCGCGAGGAGAAGGGCTACACCTACGGCGTACGCGCCTCCGCTCAGTCGCTGCGCTCCCCGGCCGACGGCACCGGCGCCGCGCTGCTGGCCATCGGCGGCTCCGTGGAGACCGACGTGACCGGGCCGGCGCTGGCGGACACCTGGCAGGTGCTGCGCTCGCTGGGCGACGGGCTGTCCGACGCGGAGCGGGACGCGGCGGCCGACTACCTGGTCGGCGTGGCCCCGCTGCGGTACGAGACCTCGGCCGCGGTCGCCGGCACGCTGGCCGACCAGGTCGAGCAGCAGCTCCCGGACGACTACCAGGCCCGGCAGTACGCCAGGCTCGCCGAGACCGGCACGGTGGAGGCCACGGTGGCGGTGCTGAACGCCTTCCCCACGGACCGGCTCGTCACCGTGCTCGTCGGCGACGCGGAGAAGATCGCTGAGCCGGTGCGGGAGCTGGGTATCGGTGAGGTGAGGGTGATCTCCGGCTGACCGCCGGCTTTCCGCCCCCCGCGATAAAGGGCCCGTAGCAGACCGGAAAGAGCCCGGCGGTACCGCCGGGCTCTTTCGCGTTCCTGCCGCAATTCGCATACCACTGCCATACTGTTCACCCGGGCGGCGCTAAGGGGCGTGGATGATGCGGTGTGCGCGGTGAACGGCGGTATTTCCCAGGCGGTGTGCACGGCGATCCGCGACGACATCGTCTCGGGATTCTTCGCCCAGGGCGCCCGGCTCGCCGAGGAGCACCTCGCGCGCCGGTACGGCGTCTCGCGGGTGCCGGTCCGCGAGGCGCTGCGCACGCTGGAGTCGGAGGGCTTCGTCACCACCAAGCGGCACGCCGGCGCCTGCGTCGCCGAGCCCACCGCGCAGGACGCCGCCGACCTGCTGGAGATACGCGCGCTGCTGGAGCCGCTGGGCGCCGCCCGCGCGGCCCAGCGGCGTACGGAGGCCCATCTGAAGGTGCTGCACGGCCTGGTGCGCCTCGGCAGGGAGCGGGCGCAGCGCGGGCACGTCGCGGAGCTGCCGTCGCTGAGCACGTGGTTCCACGAGACGCTGGCGCAGGCCACCGGCAGCCGCAGTCTCACCGCGCTGCTGGTGCAGGTGCGCCGGAAGGTGTCCTGGCTGTACGGGGCCTCGCCCGCGGTCCGGACGGCGGAGGCGTGGGACGAGCACGCCGCGCTCACCGACGCCGTGGCGCGCGGGGACGCGGAGCGGGCCAGGGCGCTCGCCGCGGCACACGTGGAGCGCTCGACGGGCCCGCACGAATTGCGCAGAACCGTGCGGGTGAGTTCCAGGAAACATGTTGTAAACACGGGAAGCGATCAGCCGTAACAATGGCGTGCCGCTGGAAATGGGAGACGCGGGGGAAATGCCCGGTCCGCCGAAATGCGATCGGCGGTCATCGGCCATTTCCGTCCGGCGGTGCCCGCGGATGCGCGCGGTCGTGCGTCAGACGGTTTCGGGCAGCTCGTCGAGGCCCTCCTGGACCAGCCTGGCCAGCCGGTCGAGCGCGCTGTCCGAGGCGTCGGCCTCCGAGGCGAGGACGATCTCGTCCCCGCCCTTGGCGCCCAGGCCCAGCACGGCCAGCATGGAGGCGGCGTTGACGGCGTTACCGTCGGCGGCCTTGGCGATTGTCACCGGGACGCCGGCGGCGGTGGCCGCCCGCACGAAGATCGACGCGGGACGCGCGTGCAGTCCCTCGGCCCAGCCGACGGTGACGCGGCGCTCAACCATGGTGTTGCCCTTCCCTCGTCCTAGTTGTCTAGACCATTCTTGCACGCGCGCCGAACCGCCCGGACCGCGGCCGGCCTGCGCCTGACGCCTCCGGGTGCGGCCCTGTGCCGCCCGCCCCGGCCGCCCGCGGGGCCCGGCACGCTCCGCGGTTCACCTCAGACTGCCCTGCCGTGCCCGCTGTCGCCAGCGTGCGCGGACCGTAACCTGGGCGCCATGGCCACCCCGTCGGCACCCGAGTACCCCACCCACTGGGAGGCCGACGTCGTGCTGCGCGACGGCGGCACCGCACAGGTCAGGCCTATCGTCCCGGACGACGCCGACCGGCTCGTCGCGTTCTTCGACCGGGTCTCCGACGAGTCCAAGTACCTGCGCTTCTTCGCCCCGCATCCCCAGCTCTCGGCCAAGGACGTGCACCGGTTCACCCACCACGACTACGTCGACCGGGTGGGCCTGGCCGCCGTCGTCGGCGACGCCTTCATCGCGACCGTGCGCTACGACCGCATCGAGCCGGCTGCGGACGGCGCCACGCAGGCCGAGGTGGCGTTCCTCGTCCAGGACGACCAGCAGGGCCGCGGCGTGGCCTCCGCGCTGCTGGAGCACATCGCCGCCTGCGCCCGCGAGCGCGGCGTGCGCCGCTTCGTCGCCGAGGTACTGCCCGCCAACAGCCGCATGATCAAAGTGTTCACGGACGCCGGCTACACGCAGAAGCGCAGCTTCGAGGACGGCCTGGTGCGGCTGGAGTTCGAGCTGGAGCCCACCGAGCGGTCGCTCGCCGTCATGCACGCCCGCGAGCAGCGCGCCGAGGCCCGCTCCGTCCAGCGGCTGCTGGCCCCGCGCTCCGTCGCCGTGATCGGCGTCGGCCGCCGCCCCGGCGGCGTCGGCCGCACCGTCCTCGGCAACCTCCTCGCGGCCGGCTTCACCGGCCGCCTCTACGCCGTCAACCACGCCTATCCCGCGGATCAGGAGACGCTTCTGCCCGAGGACGTCCCCGCCCGCCGCTCCGTACGCGACATCGACGAGCCCGTCGACCTGGCCGTGGTCGCCGTGCCCGCCGCCCGCGTCCCCGGCGTCGTCGACGACTGCGGCGAACAGGGCGTCCAGGGGCTCGTCGTGCTCTCCTCCGGCTACGCCGAGGCCGGCGCCGCGGGCCGCGCGCGCCAGCGCGACCTGGTCCGGCAGGCCCGTGGCCACGGCATGCGGGTCATCGGCCCCAACGCCTTCGGCATCCTCAACACCGCCCCGCCGGTACGCCTGAACGCCACCCTCGCCCCCGAGCCCGCCGGCAGCGGCCGGGTCGGCGTCTTCACCCAGTCCGGCGCCATCGGCATCGCGCTGCTGTCCGGGCTGCACCGGCGGCCGGGCGCGGCGCTCGCCGGGGTGTCCACGTTCGTCTCCGCGGGCAACCGCGCCGACGTCTCCGGCAACGACCTGCTGCAGTACTGGCACGACGACGGCGCCACCGACGTCGTCCTCATGTACCTCGAATCCCTCGGCAACCCGCGCAAGTTCACCCGCCTCGCCCGCCGTACCTCGGCGGTGAAGCCGGTCGTGGTCGTCAAGGGCGCCCGGCACAGCGCCAGCACGCCGCCCGGCCACGCCGTGCCCGGCACGTCGGTGCCCGCCGAGACCGTCGGCGCGCTGCTGCGCCAGGCCGGCGTCGTCGCCGTCGACACCGTCACCGAACTCGTCGATACCGGGCTGCTGCTCGTCGCCCAGCCGCTGCCCGCCGGGCCGCGGGTCGCGATCGTCGGCAACTCCGACTCCCTCGGCCTCCTCGCGTACGACGCCTGCCGCGCCGCCGGGCTGCGCCCGCTGCCCCCGCGCGACCTGACCGCCGCCGCGGCGCCGGAGGACTTCCGGGCGGCCGTCGCGGGCGCGCTGGCGGAGGACGGCTGCGACGCGGTGCTGGTGACGGCGATCCCCTGGGTGGCCGATCCCGACGTGCCCGCGCTCGCGGCGGTGCCCGGTCCGCAGGATGCGGGGGCCCTCGCGGATGCGCTGCGGGCGGCGGCGGACGGCGCGACGAAACCGGTGGCCGTCGTCCACCTGGAGATCGAGGGCCTGCCCGGCGCCCTGGCGGCCCCGCCGTACGGCATCCCGGCCTACCCGGCGGGGGAGCGGGCGGCCCGTGCCCTGGCACAGGCGGTGCGGTACGCCCAGTGGCGCCGGCGCGCGGCGGACCCGGGGCGGGTGCCGGAGTACGAGGACCTGGACCCGGCGGGGGCGTCCGCGGACATCGCCGGGCTGCTGGGGGAGCGGGGCCCGGCGGAGGGCGGCGGCGACGCCGTCCCGCCGGACTGGGCGCCGGAAGGCGCACGGCGGGCGCAGGGCGAAGGCACGCAGGACGGACGGGCGCCGGGAGGCGGACCCGGTGCGGCAGGCCGGCCCGGCACGGCGCCGCCCGGAGCCGGCGGCCCTGACGACGGGGGCGGGCCGAGCGCCGCCGCCGGCACGGCGGCGGGTACGCCCCGGCACGCCTCCGCGCCGCCCGGTTCGTACGCGGAAGGCGTGCCCCTCGACGTCCCCGAGCAGGACGCCGTGCGCGTGCTCGGCCGGTACGGGATCACCGTGCTGCCCGCGCTGCCCGCCCCCGACCCGGACGCCGCCGCGGTCGCCGCCGCCCGGCTGGGCTATCCCGTGGCGCTCAAGACCACCGCCGTCCACCTGCGGCACCGTCCCGACCTCGGCGGCGTGCGACTCGACCTCGCCGGAGAGGAGCAGTTGCGCCTGGCGCACGCCGAGCTGACCGGCACCCTCGGCGCCGCCGCCGAGCTGCAGCCCGTGGTGCAGGCCATGGCCCCGCGCGGCGTCGACACCGTCGTCCGGGCCACCGTCGACCCCGGCGTCGGCGCGGTGCTCTCCTTCGGCCTGGCCGGCGCCCCCTCCGAACTCCTCGGCGACCTCGCGCACCGGCTGGTGCCCGCCACCGACCGTGACGTCGCCGAGCTGATCCGCGCCATCCGCGGTGCCCCGCTGCTCTTCGGCTGGCGCGGTGCGCAGCCGGTGGACACCGCGGCTCTGGAGGAGCTGCTGCTGCGGCTCTCGCTCTTCGTCGACGAGCACCCCGAGGTGGTCTCCGCCGAGCTGTCCCCGGTCGTGGTGGCCCCCCGCGGCGTCAGCGTGCTGTCCGCCGCCCTGCGGCTGGCCCCGCCGCCGCCCCGCATCGATCTCGGTGCCCGCCGCATGACCCGCTACTGACGCCGCCCCGCCGCCCCACCCCGCGGGCGCCGCCGGGTCGCGGCTGCCGACCGGCCCGGATGCCGGGTCCCCTCCCTGCCGGAGCGGCCCGCGCGGCGCCCCGTGGGCCCCGTCCGCCCCCCGAGCCTCGCGACGGCGGACCGGGGCGGCCCCTGCGGGCCGTAGGATGGGCACATGGCGAAGACCGGGACCGCGACCAAGGGGCTGCGCGCGGCGATCGAGCGCAGCGGCTACTACCCCGCCCTCGTGGCGGAGGCGGTGGAGGCCGCCGTCGGCGGGGAGCCGGTGTCCGCGTACCTGGTCCACCAGGAGACGACGTTCGACGCCAACGAGGTCCGGCGCCACGTCACCGTGCTCGTGCTCACCGACAGCCGCTTCATCGTCAGCCACACCGACGAGCAGGCCGCGGACACCACGTCCCCGACGCCGTACGCCACCACCTCCACCGAGTCCGTCAAGCTCGCCCGGATCTCCTCGGTCGTCCTCAGCCGCGTCGTCGGCAACCCCGAGTCGTACACCGCGGGCACGCTGCCCCGCGAGGTCGTCCTGACCGTGGGCTGGGGCGCCGTCAGCCGGCTCGACATGGAGCCCGCCACCTGCGGCGACCCCAACTGCGACGCCGACCACGGCTACACCGGCTCGGCCACCGCCGACGATCTGAGCCTGCGCGTCAGCGAGGCGGGCGACGGCCCCGAGACGGTGCGGCAGGCCCTGGACTTCGCCCAGGCGCTCTCCGAGGCCACCGCCGCCGGCCCCGAAGCCTGATGGCGGCGACGGGGGAGACACCGGGCGACGGCAGACGGGACGGCGCGCCGCCGGCAGCCGAGCACTGGCCCGCACCGCTCGACCCCGCCGCCGCGCCCGCCCCCCGCTACGGCACCGGCTCCCTGGCCGACCTGCTGCCCACCGCCGCCGCCGGCCTCGGCGTCCCCGGCTTCGCGCCGTCCCTCGCCGGGGTCGAACCGGCCGACCGGGTCTGCGTGTTCCTCATCGACGGCCTCGGCTGGGAGCAGTTGCTCGCCCACCCCCTGGACGCGCCGTTCCTGCACGGGCTGGCCACCGGCGCGCCGCTGACCGCCGGCTTCCCCGCCACCACCGCCACCTCGCTCGCCTCCGTGGGCACCGGCCTGCCGCCCGGCGTCCACGGCCTGCCGGGCTACTCGGTGCGCGACCCCCGGACCGGCGAGCTGATGAACCAGTTGCGCTGGCGGCCCTGGACGCCGCCGCGCGCGTGGCAGCCGTACCCCACCGTCTTCCAACTCGCCCACGAGGCGGGGGTGCACACCGCGCAGGTCTCCTCGCCCGCCTTCGAGTCCACCCCGCTGACGACGATCGCGCTCAGCGGCGGCACCTTCCACGGCCGGCTGTCGGGGGAGGAGCGCATGGACCTCGCCGCGGAGCAGCTCGCCGCCGCCGACCGCACGCTCGTCTACACGTACTACAGCGAGGTCGACGGCAACGGCCACCGCCACGGCGTCGACTCCGACGCCTGGCGCGGCCAGCTCGGCTACGCCGACCGCCTCGCCCGCCGCCTCGCCGAGCAACTGCCGCCGCGTGCCGTGCTCTACGTCACCTCCGACCACGGCATGGTGGACATCCCCTTCACCGACGACGCCCGCTACGACGTCGACGAGGACTGGGAGCTGCGCGCCGGCGTCCGGCTCCTCGGCGGCGAGGGCCGCGCCCGGCACGTGTACGCCGCCCCGGGCGCCGCGGCCGACGTGCTCACCGTCTGGCGCGAGGTGCTGGGGGAGCGCGCCTGGGTGGCGAGCCGCGACGAGGCCGTCGCGCTGGGCTGGTTCGGGCCGAAGGTCGACGAGCGGGTCCGGGACCGGCTTGGGGACGTCATCGTCGCCGCGGCCGACGACATCGCGATCGTCGCCACCCGCAACGAGCCCAAGGAGTCCGCCCTCGCCGGCATGCACGGCTCGCTGACCCCGGCGGAACAACTGGTTCCGTTGCTGACCGTACGCTCCTGAACGCGGGCCGGGCGGAAGGACCGCCCTCCCGGCTACCGCGGCGAGCTCACCAGGGTGAACCGCGCGCCCTCCAGGTCCGCGACGTCCGCCCTCCGCCCCGCCGCCGTCTCGTACGGCTCTCGCACCGGCCGCCCGCCCAGCTTGACCGCGCGCGCCACGGCGGCGTCCACGTCGGCGACTTCGAAGTGCGTCGTCCAGTGCGGCCCGGTCTCGCGCAGGCTGTCGTCGTCCGCGGCGAGGACCGACGCCACGGGCCTGTCGCCGACGTGGAGTGTCGCGGTGTCGCCCTCCGAACGCACGTCGTAGCCGAAGACCAGCTCGTAGAACTTCGCGATCATCGTCGGCTCGGCCACCAGCAGGTCGTTCCAGACCGCCGTGCCCGGCCGTGCCCGCCGCTCCGCCTCCGGGGGCTGCCGCGGCTGCCACAGCCCGAACACCGCCCCCGCGGGGTCCGAGCAGATCGCCTTGCGGCCGGCCGCGTCGGCCTCCAGCGGCCCCACCCCCACCGTCCCGCCGCAGCAACGCACCTGCTCGGTGGCCGCGTCGGCGTCGTCGGTCGCCAGGTACGGCGTCCAGGCCACCGGCAGCCTGCGCTCCGGCGCCATCGCGCCGATGCCGGCGACCTGGACGCCGTCGAGGTACGCGAGCCGGTACGTGCCCAGCGTGCGCGGGCCCTCTTCGAAGACCCAGCCGAACAGGCCCCGGTAGAACTCCTCGGTTTTCTCCAGCCCGTGCACCATCAGGCTCACCCAGCACGGTGTGCCCGGCGCGCCGGGGATCGCTCCTTCGGACATGGCAGCCCTCTCTGACCATCGGAAGGTGGCGGTAGGTGACGTTCCGGTGACGCCCCCGCAGATATTTTCATCCCCCGTGCCGCAGTGCGCCCCCTCTGCGCCGATCGATCTGAAGAAATGTCCCTCTCGCCGGGGGATGTTCGCCTTCCTGTGGGGCGGGCCGGGTCCGGGAACCCGGCGCGACTCTGCGCCAAGATGGCCTCCATGGATGCCATCATCTCCGGAACCGACCTCGCCGGCGACCTGGCGGGCCCGCGACCGCCGGTCGTGCTCGACGTGCGCTACACGCTCGGCGGCCCGCCCGGACGTCCCGCGTACGACGCGGGCCACATCCCCGGCGCCGCCTACGTCGACCTCGACGCCGAACTGGCCGCCCCGCCCGGGCCCGGGGGCCGCCATCCGCTGCCCGACCTCGGCGTGTTCGGCGCCGCCATGCGCCGCGCGGGTGTCAGCGGAGACCGGCCCGTGGTCGTGTACGACGACGGGCAGGGCTGGTCCGCCGCGCGCTGCTGGTGGCTGCTGCGCTACACCGGCCACCCCGACGTCCGCGTCCTCGACGGCGGCCTGGCCGCCTGGCCCGGCGAACTCTCCCGCACGGCGCCCCCGGACGGCGCGGGGGACTTCACGCCGGAGCCGGGCGCGCTGCCGGTGCTCACCGCCGAGGAGGCCGCCGGACTCGCCCGCCGCGGCGTGCTGTTCGACGCCCGCGCGGCGGAGCGCTACCGCGGCGAGACGGAGCCGGTCGACCCGGTGGCGGGCCATATCCCCGGCGCGGTCTCGGCGCCCACGACGGAGAACCTGAGCGCCGGGGGGACGTTCCTGCCCGCCGCCGACCTGGCGGCGCGCTTCCGCGCCCTCGGGGCCGCGCCGGGCACCGAGGTCGGGGTGTACTGCGGCTCGGGTGTCTCCGCGGCCCAGGAGGTGCTGGCCCTCACGCTCGCGGGCATCCCCGCGGCGCTGTACCCGGGTTCGTGGTCGGAGTGGGTGGCGGACCCGTCACGCGAGGTCGCGACGGGCCCGGAGCCCGGCTGACGGGCCGGGCGCCGCGGGCCCGCTCCCGGGTAACGGGCGGGGTCCGGCGTCCACGGGAGGGCCGCCGGCGGGCGGGCGCGGTTCGTACGGACGCATCCGTGCGAACCGCGCCCGATCGCACGGCTATTCCGGCTTCTTGCGCCTGCTGCCGAAGACGATCTCGTCCCAGCTCGGCACCGCGGCGCGCCGGCCGGGCCGCACGCCGTCGGCCTCGGCCTGCCGGTCCGTCTGCCCGGTCAGCCGCTCCCGGTGCGCCGAGACGCTCCGCGGCATCAGCACGTCCGCGTACGCGGAACCCGCGCTCGCCGCGGGCGCCGGAGGCTCCTCCTCCACCGCGGGCTGCTCGGGCTCCTCCTCCGGCGGCGGCCCCGGCACCGGGCCGTGGACCGGACCCGGCTTGGTCGCGGAACCGGCCGCCGCGGCAGGCGCGTCGGACGCCGCGGGCTGGTCCGGCACGACCAGGTCGCCCCGGAAGCTCGGCACCGCCTCCAGCAGGCTGGTCAGGGAGTCCCGGTCCTCACCGGAGCCGTCCCTGTCCCCGCGCCCGCCGTCGGCCGGCCGCTCCGGACTCCGGGGCAGCCGCGCGATCTTGGGCACGAACGGCAGGCTCGGCTCCGGCGACGCGTCGGCCTCGCCGATCAGTGCCCGCGCCTCGTCGTCGACGGGCTGGACGAGCCGGCGCGGCGGGTCGTACGTCCAGCCGGCGCTGTGCGGCTCACCCGCGACGCGGTAGACGAGCAGCACCTCCCAGGTGCCGTCGTCCCGGCGCCAGGAGTCCCACCGTGCGGAGTCCTTCTCGGCACCGCGCATCATCAGCCGCTCGGCGACCGCCTCGCCCAGCGCCGGACCGGCGCTCTCGCCCGGCCGCCGCAGGGGCGTCTTGCGGGCCCGCTCGGCCATGAACGCGCGCTCCGCCAGCACCGGGCCCTCGAAGCGCCGCACACGGTCGACGGGGATCCCGGCGAGCGCGGCGACCTCCTCCGCGGACGCTCCGGCTCGTATCCGGGCCTGGATGTCGCGGGGGCGCAGGTGGTTCTCGACCTCGATCTCGATCTGGCCGAGCCGCGCACGGTCGTTGCGCACCGCGGCGCGCAGACGCTCGTCAATCGGAAGGGTGTACTCCGTACTGTCCGCAGCCTTCAGCACCAGCCGTGTGCCGTCGTTACTGACCGCCACGACACGCAGTTCGGGCATGGGAACCTCCCGGTGGTGCCTGCCGACGTTCGGTGCGTCGCTGCTCTTTCCGCTAGTCGAGTGTGGCCTGCCCGGGTGCAGCCTGCCACAACATTGCTGAGTTGCCCGGCGTGTCGGGTCTTGGAACCCGATGCGCCGTTATGACACGGTTACGCATTTGCAACGCAGCGGCCGTGATCGCCGCCGTCGGACGGACACCGGAGCACTGGCTCGCCCACAGTACTCCATTCGAGCCATGCGGGTGGACCGGCGCGCCACCGATCGCCGAACGTTGCACGGCAGTTGAGTCTGCCTGTTGCGCCCCGGTTCGATCAAGAGGGGCGGTTGCCTCACAGAATCCCCGGAATCGGAACTCACGGGTCCAGGACCGCGGCGGTGCAGGACAGACGCCGGCGGCCCCGGGCGCTCAGTCCCCCAACACCCGCCGCAGGTAGTCGTTCCCGAACATCCGGCCGGGGTCCAGACGGTCCCGTACCGCGGTGAAATCACCGAACCGCGGGTACACGCCCGCCAGATACTCCGCGTCCCTGCTGTGCAGCTTCCCCCAGTGCGGCCGGCCGCCGTGCGCCGTCATGATCCGCTCCACCGCCGTGAAGTACGCCTGGTGCGGCGTCCCGCGGTACAGGTGCACCGCGACGTACGCCGTGTCCCGCCCCGACGCCGTCGACAGCGGGATGTCGTCCGCGGGAGCCACCCGTACCTCCACCGGGAAGCTGATCCGCAGCCCCGACCGGTCGACCATCGCCTTCAGCTCCCGGATCGCGGACACGGCCGCCGTGCGCGGCAGCGCGTACTCCATCTCCACGAAGCGCACCCGCCGCGGGCTGGTGAAGACCTTGTGCGGGATGTCCGTGTACGTGCGCGCCGACAGCGCACGGCTGGAGACCGCCGCGATGCCCGGGATCGCGGCGGGCACGGCCCGCCCCACCGCGCAGGCCGCGCGGAAGACACCGTTGGAGAGCAGTTCGTCGTCGATCCACCCGCTGATCCGCCCCAGGGGACGCGCCGGGCCCTCGCTGCGGTTGTTGCGCTTGGTGTTGCAGCGGCCGGTGTGCGGGAACCAGTAGAACTCGAAGTGCTCGTTGACCTCGGCCAGTTCGTCGAAGGACGCAAGGACGTCGGCGAGCGCCATCGGCTCTTCCCGCGCGGTGAGCAGAAAGAGCGGCTCCACCGCGAAGGTCAGCGACGTGACCACGCCCAGCGCGCCGACGCCGAGCCGGGCGGCGGCGAAGACCGCCGCGTCCTCGCCGGTGTCCGCCGCCGTGTACGTACGCGCCCGGCCGTCGGCCGTCACCAGTTCCAGCGCGGTGATCTGGGCGGCCAGGGAGGCGGAGGAGCGGCCGGTGCCGTGGGTTCCGGTGGCGGTGGCGCCGGAGACCGTCTGCTCCATGATGTCGCCCATGTTGGTCAGCGAGAGACCGGCGGCGGCGAGGGCGAGGTTGAGCTGGTGCAGCGGGGTGCCCGCGGCGACGGTGACGGTGCCCGCCTCGCGGTCGATCTCGTGGATGCCGACGAGCCGCTCCGGGCGGATCATGAGCCCGCCGGTGGCCGCGGCGGCGGTGAAGGAGTGGCCCGTGCCGACGGCCTTGACCTTCAGGCCGTCCTCGGCGGCGGCCCGTACGGCGTCGGCGACCTCCGCGGTGGTGGAGGGGCTGACGGTGCGCGCGGGGCGCGCGGCCACGGTGCCCGCCCAGTTGCGCCAGGCCCCCGCGGCCCTCGTGCTGGTCACCTGATGCATCCGCCGTCCATCCGCTGAACGGGCCCCTCGTGCGGCCCTTCGTCCCCGCTCTCCGCCCCCGGTAGGACAGGGATGATACTCGCGCGTACGGACCGGTCCGACGCCGGTGCCCGACTCGGGCCGGGAGCCGGCGCATGGCAGGATCGAAGACATGTCAGACGTGCCGTCCGCCCAGCCCTACGACGCCCTCCTCCTGCTCTCCTTCGGCGGCCCGGAGGGCCCGGACGATGTCGTTCCGTTCCTGGAGAACGTCACCCGGGGCCGGGGCATCCCGCGCGAGCGGCTGGAGGAGGTGGGCAGGCACTACTTCCTCTTCGACGGCGTGAGCCCCATCAACGCCCAGAACCGCGCGCTGCTCGCGGCCCTGCGCAAGGACTTCTCCGACGCCGGCCTCGACCTCCCCGTCCACTGGGGGAACCGCAACTGGGCCCCGTACCTCACCGACACCCTGCGGGAGATGACGCGGGCCGGGTACCGGCGGGTGCTGGCGCTGGTCACCAGCGCGTACGCCTCGTACTCGGGCTGCCGGCAGTACCGCGAGAACCTGGCCGAGTCGCTGGCCGTGCTCGCCGCGGAGGGCATGGAGCCGCCGCGCGTCGACAAGCTGCGGCACTACTTCAACGCCCCCGGCTTCGTCCGCGACATGGTCGCCGGCGTGGAGGCCGCGCTGGAGCGGCTGCCCGAGGACGTACGCGACGGTGCCCACCTGGCGTTCACCACCCACTCCATCCCCACCGCGTCCGCCGACACCTCGGGACCCCCCGCGGACCACGGCGACGGCGGCGCGTACGTGGCCCAGCACAGGGACGTCGCCAGGCTGATCGCGGACGTCGTGGCGGTGAGCACGGGCGTGGTGCGGCCCTGGCGGCTCGTCTACCAGTCGCGCAGCGGCGCGCCGCACGTCCCGTGGCTGGAGCCGGACATCTGCGACCACCTCGAAGAGGTGCACGCCGCCGGGGCGCCCGCCGTGGTGATGGTGCCGGTCGGCTTCGTCTCGGACCACATGGAGGTCATGTACGACCTCGACACCGAGGCGGCGGCGAAGGCGGCGGAGCTGGGCCTGCCCGTGGTGCGGTCGGCGACGGTCGGGGCGCGGCCGGCGTTCGTCGCGACGCTGCGGGAGCTGGTCCTGGAGCGGGCCGCGACCGAGCGCGGGGAGCAGGTCGAGCGCGTCGCGATGGGCGCGCTGGGGCCGAGCCACGACGTCTGCCCCGCGGGCTGCTGCCCGGCCCGTACGCTCCGGCCCGCGACCGCGGGCGCCGACTGACGGGCGCCGGCCGGACCGCCGCCCGCAGCACCCGCCCCCGCACCCGAGGAGCACCGTGACCGACGAGCACCGCCCCGAGTCCGCCGTCCCGCCGCTCGACGAGCTGCTGGCCGTGGCGCTGGAGGCCGCGCGCCGTGCGGGCGAGCTGCTGCGCGACCGGCGGCCCGCCGACCTCGGCGTGGCCGCGACGAAGTCGAGCGCCATCGACGTCGTCACGGAGATGGACTACGCGGCCGAGAAGCTGATCACCGGCTTCCTCGCCGAGCGCCGGCCCGCCGACGGGATCCTGGGCGAGGAGGGCGCGAGCAGGGCCGGCTCCAGCGGCGTGCGCTGGGTCGTCGACCCGATCGACGGCACCGTGAACTATCTCTACGGGCGGCCGGACTGGTCCGTCAGCATCGCCGCGGAGTACGCGGGCGAGGCCGTCGCCGGGGTGGTGGCCGCGCCGGTACGCGGCGAGACGTACCACGCCGTACGCGGCGGCGGCGCCTTCGTCAACGGCGCACCGGCCCGCTGCCGGCCCACCCCGCCGATGGACCAGGCGCTGGTCTCCACCGGCTTCAACTACGTCCACGACGTCCGCGTGCACCAGGCAGAGGTGGCCCGCCGGCTCATCCCCCGGGTACGCGACATCCGCCGCGGCGGATCGGCGGCGATCGACCTGTGCGACGTGGCCTGCGGCCGGCTCGACGGGTACTACGAGCGCGGTCTGAACCCGTGGGACCTGGCCGCGGGAGACCTCATCGCCCGCGAGGGCGGCGCGCTGACCGGCTCCCGGCCGGGCGGGAAGCCGGACGGGGACCTGACCGTCGCCGCGGTGCCGGGACTCTTCGAGCCGCTGCAGCGACTGCTGGACGAGCTGGGCGCCTGGCACGACTGACGGCTCCGGCCACGCCCCGCCCCGCAGACCCGCCCGCCCCGCGGGGCGTCACGGTCCGCCCGGACGCCGGAACCCCCGCGCCGCCGCCTCCGGACACCTCCGGGGACATGCGGCGCCCCGGCACCCTCGGGGTGCCGGGGCGGTGTGGTCGCCGGGCGGGTCAGACTCCGGAGCGTGCGCCGACCTCGACGCCGTGGTCGGCGGCGAGCCGGCGCAGGTCGTCCAGCTCCTCCTGCTCGACCTCGACACCGAAGTCGTCGCCTTCCTTGCGGGCGCGGTCCAGCTCGTTCTCGGCCTTCTTGATGCGCTGCAGAATGCCAGCGGTGAAAGCGTCCATTGTGTGCGCCCCCTCGTCGTCGGGTCGAGGCACTTGGGGGTGTGCCGACGGGTCAGATCACGGAGACCGTCCTTCCGGCTACAGCCTGTGTGCCATGCCGGGAAAGGAGGCTGGGAAACGTGATCGGCGGGTGTGGAATCGTCCTCCCCGCAGCGCCACGGGTGGAAACATCGGATCCGCAGAATCTTTGGGTGCCCGGCTGCTTACCACCGGTTTACGCCCATTGCAGGCAGGATGGAGCTGTTCCGCGGCATCGAGCCGTGCCCCCACGCACTACGAGAAGGGACTCCGCCGTGCGCGTACTCGTCGTCGAGGACGAGCAGCTGCTCGCCGACGCGGTGGCCACCGGTCTGCGCCGGGAGGCGATGGCCGTGGACGTCGTCTACGACGGTGCGGCGGCCATCGACCGCATCGAGCTCAACGACTACGACGTCGTGGTGCTCGACCGCGACCTGCCGCTGGTCCACGGCGACGACGTGTGCAGCAAGGTCGTCGATCTGGGCCTGCCCACCCGCGTGCTGATGCTGACCGCCGCGGGGGACGTCCGCGACCGCGTCGAGGGACTGGAGCTGGGCGCCGACGACTATCTGCCCAAGCCGTTCGCCTTCAGCGAACTCACGGCGCGGGTCCGCGCCCTCGGCCGGCGCAGCACGCAGGCGCTGCCCCCGGTGCTGGAGCGGTCCGGGATCAAGGTCGACCCCGGCCGCCGGGAGGTCTACCGGGACGGGCGGCTGGTGCAGCTCGCGCCGAAGGAGTTCGCGGTGCTGGAGGTGCTGATGCGCGCCGAGGGCGGCGTGGTCTCCGCGGAGCAGCTCCTGGAGAAGGCGTGGGACGAGAACACCGACCCGTTCACCAACGTCGTACGCGTCACCGTCATGACGCTGCGCCGCAAGCTCGGCGAACCCCCCGTGATCATCACGGTGCCCGGCTCGGGCTACCGCATCTGACGCTCTGACGCCCCCTGACGCACCCCCACGCACCCGACGGATGGCCCCATGGACGACAACAGACGCTCCGCGTCCGACGCGCTGCCCGCCGGCACCCCGCCCAAGCCCACCTGGGACCCCCGGGAGGCCGCGGCGCCGTACTGGCTGCGCCCGACCATCCGGATACGGCTCACGCTGATCTACGGCGGGATGTTCCTGATGGCCGGCATGGTGCTGCTGGCCATCATCTATCTGCTGGCCGCCACCGCCCTGGACAGCTTCGCCACCCCGTTCAAGCTGCTGGAGAGCAGCAGCGGCTCGGTGGAGGTGACCAGCGGGCCGTGTCCGGAGGTCTCGGACGCCCGGACCTACGACCAGTTCAACGCCATCCTCGAAGCCTGCATCGAGCGCAAGCGCCAGCTCGCCCTGGACTCCCTGCTGCGCAAGTCGCTGCTCGCGCTCCTGGGGATGACGGTCCTGGCCTTCGCCTTCGGCTACGTCGTCGCCGGCCGGGTGCTCTCGCCGCTCGGCCGCATCACCCGCACCGCCCGCAGCGTGGCCGGCTCCGACCTGCACAAGCGCATCGAGCTGGACGGCCCCGACGACGAGCTGAAGGAGCTGGCCGACACCTTCGACGACATGCTCGACCGCCTCGACCGGGCGTTCAACGCCCAGCAGCGCTTCGTCGCCAACGCCTCGCACGAGCTGCGCACCCCGCTGGCGATCAACCGCACCCTGCTGGAGGTGCAGCTCTCCGACCCGGAGGCGTCCCCCGAGCTGCACCAGCTCGGCAAGACCCTGCTGGCCACCAACGAGCGCAGCGAGCTGCTGGTGGAGGGCCTGCTGCTGCTCGCCAGGAGCGAGAACGAGATCGTCGACAGAAAGCCCGTGGACCTCGCCGAGGTGGCCTCCCAGGCGCTGGACCAGATCCGCGGGGAGGCGCAGACCAGGGGCATCGAGCTGCGCGGGGTGCGCAAGCCCGCGTACGTGCAGGGAAACGGGGTACTGCTGGAGCGGGTGGGGCTGAACCTGGTGCAGAACGCCGTGCGGTACAACGTTCCCGAGGGCGGCTGGGTCGAGGTGGCGACGGAGGCGCGGCCCGGGGTCGCCGTCCTGACCGTCGCCAACACCGGACCGGTCGTCCCCGCCTACGAGGTGGACAACCTTTTCGAGCCGTTCCGGCGGCTGCGGACGGAGCGTACGGGCAGCGACAAGGGGGTAGGACTGGGGCTGTCCATTGTGAGATCCGTCATTCGCGCGCACGGCGGGACGGTGACCGCACAGCCGCGCGAAGGCGGGGGCCTGGTGATTCGCGTCGCCCTGCCCATGCAGACTGTGTGATACGTCACATTACGGCCATCCCGGTCGTGTGCACCGCGTCATCGCAGTATTCGGGGAAAAGCCCGTAAGATCCGCGTTTCCCCAGGATGCGGTCACGGGAAGTACACGGGGTGGCGTGCACGAGAAGGGCGCGGGACCGCGTATGGTCCCTTTCGCCATCCGGCCGCGATCACCCCTGTGGGGGGCGGCTGGGTGTCGATCGAGTAACAGACCTTGATGTGAGGCAAAATCTCCGCTTCGGGTCGGGCACAAGACCGGCCTCTCATGCGTTACGTGCGCTGGAGACTCACTGACCACCCGGAGGGGGAGAGCGAGAATGGCAACGGACTACGACACCCCACGCAAGACAGACGACGACGTCAACGAAGACAGCATCGAAGAGCTGAAGGCGCGGCGCAGCGACAAGTCGGCCGCCGCCGTCGACGTCGACGAGTTCGAGCAGAACGAAGGGCTGGAGCTGCCCGGTGCGGACCTCTCCAATGAGGAGCTGTCCGTGCGGGTCCTGCCCCGCCAGGAGGACGAGTTCACCTGCATGAGCTGCTTCCTGGTGCACCACCGCAGCCAGTTGGCCGCCGAGAAGAACGGCCAGCCGATCTGCCGCGACTGCGCGGCCTGAGGCCGGCCGTGGCCCCCACGGCCGGCTCCGGTTCCGCCGGGCCGAAGACCGGGATCCTGCAGCGGGCGCGCCCTGACCGGCGCGTCCGGGCGGCGCTGGAGCGGGTGGCGGACGCCATCGTGCAGACCGCGCCGCGCGTCCCGGTCCGCGACCTGGCGACGCTGCGCCGGCAGTTCCCCGGGCTCGGCCCGGAGGAGATCGCCGACCGGCTGACCGCCGGAGCCGTCAAGGGGAGCGCCACGGTCGGCGCGGGCATCGGAGCGGTCGCGATGATGCCCGCGCCGCCAGCCATGCCGGCAGAACTGGCCGCCGAGATCGTCGCGGTGGCCTCGATAGAGCTGAAGCTGATCGCCGAGCTGCACGAGGTGTACGGGGTACGGGCGGCGGGCCCGGCGCGGCAGCGGGCCATGGCGTATCTCGGCGCCTGGACCGAGGAGCGCGGCATCGACGCCGCCGGGCTCATGGGCACGCTCAGCTTCGACGCCGTACTCGGCGGCCCCATGCGCCGCCGGCTGCGGCAGCAGGTCCTCAGGCGCACCGTGCGGAACCTGCCGAGCCTCGCCCCCTTCCTCATGGGCGCGGCCGCCGGTGCGCTGATGAACCGCAGGGACACCGGCAAGCTCGCCGAGCGTGTCCGCGACGACCTGCGCGCCCGCCAGGTCCCCTGGGACGCGCTCTCGCCCACCGGCGCCGGGCCGGTGACGTCCGGGGGCTCCGGGGGCCTCACGGGCCCCGGGAGGGCCGGGGGCGGCGAACTGGCGAAGGGCGCCCCGCCCGCGCTGCCGCCGGCCTAGCGCCCGGAAGACCCACGGCCGCGTCCGGTCGTCAGCCGGCGGCCGACCGCAGCGCCGCGGCCAGCCGTTCCGGGTCCCGCGTGGACAGGTAGAGATACGGCGTCGGATCCTCCGGATCCGTGACCTCCACCCGCACCGCCGTCGGGATGTACCCCCGCAGCAGCATGTACGCGCGGGTGTCCGCCTTGTGCGTACGCCAGGCCCGCGCCTCCTCCGCGTCCAGCACGTGCGCCTCACCCAGCGCCGTGAGCGGGATCCGGGCGTCGTCCGTGACGAGCTTCCCCGCGACGACGCGGATCCGCGCCGAGCCGTACGAGCTGACCCCCACCGCCGCCAGCGCCGTCCCGCCGGCGAGCCCGGCGAGCAGCGGCAGCGTCCCGAACGGCGTCAGCACCAGCGCCAGGCACACCCCCGCGCCCACCGCCAGACCCCACCAGGACCGCGGCGCGCTCAGCCGCTCGTCGTAGCTCTGCGTCCTCTCCATGGCCCCAGCCTCCCACGGCCGCCGCACGCGGCTCGGCCGCGGGCCGGGCGCGCAGGTAGGCTCTGGCCGCGTGACTGCAAGTGACAAGCTGACCCCGCCGCCCGGCGCCGCGGAACCCGTGCGGCACCCGGACGCCCCGGCGCCGGGCCTGCTCCTCGGCCCCCACTACGACCAGTGCTTCGGCTGCGGCGGTGGCCAGGAGCACGGCCTGCACCTGGCCGCGCGGGCGGGCGAGGGCGTGAGCGTGACCGCGGAGTTCACCGTCAGGGCCGCCCACCAGGGTGCCCCCGGCCTGGCCCACGGCGGGGTGCTCGCCTCCGCGCTCGACGAGACGCTGGGCGCGCTGAACTGGCTGCTGCGCACGATCACGGTGACCGGCCGGCTGGAGACCGACTTCCTGCGCCCGGTGCCGGTGGGTACCACGTTGCACCTGGCCGCCCGCGCCCGCGCGGTCGCGGGCCGCAAGATCTACTCCACCGCCACCGGCCGCCTCGACAGTCCCGACGGCCCGGTGGCCGTACGCGCCGACGCCCTTTTCGTGGAGGTCAAGGTGGACCACTTCGTCCAGCACGGCCGGGATCGCGAGATCCAGGCCGCGATGTCCGACCCCGACCAGGTCAGGCGGGCCCGCGCCTTCGAGGTGAACCCGTGACGGCCGGGCGGGAGCCGGTGGACGTGCTGATCCGCCGCGTCGACCCCGAGGTGCCGATCCCGGCGTACGCGCACCCGGGCGACGCCGGCGTCGACCTCGTCACCACCCGGCCCGCGGAGCTGCCCCCCGGCGAGCGCGTCATCCTGCCCACCGGCATCGCCCTCGCGCTGCCGGACGGCTACGCGGCATTCGTCCAGCCGCGCTCCGGGCTCGCGGCCCGCTGCGGCGTGACGCTCGTGAACGCCCCCGGGACGGTGGATGCCGGGTACCGTGGGGAGATCAAGGTGAACGTGGTCAACCTCGACCCGCGCCGCGCGGTGCGCTTCGAGCGTTTCGACCGGATCGCCCAGATGGTGATCCAGCAAGTGGAGAAGGCCCGCTTCCACGAGGTGGCCGAGCTCCCCGGCTCCGCCAGGGGCGAGGGCGGGCACGGGTCGACCGGAGGGCACGCCTCCCTCGGGGACCGGCGGGCCGTTCATGGATACGCTTCGGTCATTGCCGACCGGGAAGGACAGTGACGTGTTCGGACGTCGTCGCAAGGGGCAGCAGGAGCCCGTCGACAAGCTCGCCGACGGCGTGACCGCCGAGGACGCCGGGGAGTCGGCGCAGGACGAGCCGGCGGACGGGGAGGAGCGCAGGTACGCGCTGCCCCCCGAGGAGCGCCCCGACGGGCCGTGGGACATCAGTGAGGTCGAGGACGCCACCCGCGGCCGGGTGGACCTCGGCGGGCTGCTCGTCCCCGGGGTCGAGGGCATGGAGCTGCGCGTCGAGGTGGCGGGCGAGTCGATCGTCGCCGCGACCGTGGTGCTGCGGGACAGCGCGATCCAGTTGCAGGGCTTCGCCGCCCCGAAGAACGAGGGCATCTGGGGCGAGGTCCGCGCCGAGATCGCCAACGGCATCACCAAACAGGGCGGCATCATCGACGAGCGCAAGGACACCCTCGGCTGGGAGCTGCGCGCGCAGGTGCCGGTCAAGCTGCCGGACGGCAAGAGCGGCATGCAGGTCGTGCGGTTCGTCGGCTGCGACGGCCCGCGGTGGTTCCTGCGCGGGGTGATCTCCGGCCACGCCGCGGTCCAGCCGCAGGCGGCGGGGGTGCTGGAGAAGATCTTCCGCGAGACGGTGGTCGTACGCGGGGACGGCCCGATGGCGCCGCGCGACCCGATCGTGCTGCAGTTGCCGACGGACGCGCAGATGGTGCCGGACGGGGTGCAGCAGGACGAGGCGAGCGAGGGCTCGCGGTTCGCGGGCGGCATCGACTCGCTGGCGCGCGGCCCGGAGATCACCGAGGTGCGCTGAGCGCTCCGCGCGGACGTGGAGGAAACGGCGGCGGGCCGGGTCGTGACGACCCGGCCCGCCGCCGTGCTGCGTGGGGCGCAGCGGGCGCCGGGTCGTGGCGCCGGCCGGGCCCAGCGGGGCACGCGTCCGGGCCTGCCAGGCGCGGCCCGCCCCGTCCTGCCGTCGCCGTGCAGCGGCCCGGTCCTGCGGTACGGGCGTACCCGGTCCGGTGTGCCGCCTGCCGGGGCGCGGCCGGCACGCGCGTAACGAAGCGGTGACGGCGGGTTCCGGGGCTGCCCGGGGCGTGGTGGCTCGCTTATTCTCCCGGCAACCGGGACTGGGGGGACCGTTTGACCGGGATCGTCGCGCGGCCGGGGCGTCGGCTTCCGCCCGTCCTGCGGCAGAGCGCGCACCACGGCCTCGTGCTGGCCGCCGCCGGGCTCGCCCTGTTACTGGCCGTCACCGTCCTCGCCGCGCTCGTCGCGGTCGCCGAGCAGACCGCCGAGACCGGTGCCCGGGAGCGGCTCGCGGCGGATCCGGATGCGGCGGTGCGGATCAGCGGCGCGTACGACCCGGAGGCCGTGGCGCGCGCGGACGGGCCGGTGCGGGGTGCGCTGGCGCGTACGTACGGGGAGGTGCCGCACCGTACGACGCGGCTGGTGCGGGCGCCGGCGGCGCGGGAGCAGCAGTTGCCCGTGGCCGGGAGCGGCGTCGGCGGGCGGGGCGCGGTGGGTCTGTCGCTGCTGTGGGCGCAGGACGCCGGCCGGCAGGCGCGGCTGACGGCGGGGGAGTGGCCGCGGGCCGCGGGCCCGGACCGGGCGGCGGCCGGGGAGCCCGTGGAGGTCGCCCTCGACCAGGGATACGCGGCGCGGCTGGGCCTGACCACGGGCGACGGCTTCACCCTGGGCGGCGACGAGGACACCGGCGCGCAGGGCTCCGGCCCGGGGGACGACAGCGCGGCCGGCGACCGCCGCGCGTCCGGCCGGGCGGATACCGCGCCCGGCGCAGGCGGCGGGGACGGCGCCCGCGACGGCGGCTCCGGGGCGGGCACCGAGGCCGGGCCCGGCGACGGGGGCGGCACGCCCGGCGCCGCCGGGGCGGCGGGCGACGCCGCGGTGCAGCCGCTGCGTCTGCGGGTGTCCGGGCTCTACGTCCCGCGTGATGCCGATGCCCCCTTCTGGCAGGACCTCACCGGCACCTTCGGCACCCCCGACAGCGTCGGGCTCGTCGGGCAGCACGCCTTCGCCGCGCAGCCGCTCCTCCGCGGTGACGCCACCGCCGTGTGGCTCGCCGTGCCCGACGCCCGGCGGCTGCGGCTCGGGCAGGTCGGGCCGCTGCGCGAGCGCGCCCTCGCGCTGACCGGCGGCGACGCTGAACGGGTGGTTTTCGGCCACGGCACCTCCGCACGTTCCGCGGTTCTCGACGGCGTGCGGGCCGACGCCGACCTGCCGTACGCGCTGCGGCAGTTGGACGTGCCCGTGGCCGTCGCGCGAGCGGGTGCGTACCTGCCGGTGGCCCTGCTCGCGTCGCTGGCACTGGCCTCGCTGGTCCTGACGGCCCGGCGGCTCGCCCGGCACCGCGCCGCCGAGCAGGTGCTGCTCGGCAGCCGCGGCGCCGGGTCCGTGCGGCTCGTCGGCGGCGCGGCGGCGCAGTGGGCGGCGGTGGCGCTGCCCGCCGCGCTGGCGGCGCCGTATCTGGCGGGCCCGCTGCTGCGCGCGTTGGCGGACGCCGGGCTGCTCGACGGGCCGGTGCCGGGCAGTGCCGCCACCGGGGCGGGCTGGACGGTGGCCGCCCTGGCGCTGGCCGTGCACGCCGCCGCCGCGCTGACGCCGGTCGCCCGCGCCGCGCGGGACCGGGGGGCGGCGGCCCGGCTGCGGCGGCGGGTCCCGCGGCTGGCGGCGTACCAGCGGGCGGGTGCGGACCTGGCGCTGGCCGGGATCGCCGCGGCCGGCTGGCTGCAACTGGTCACGTACCGCACGCCGGTCGCCGACTCCGGCACCGTCGACCCCGTCGTCGTGCTCGCGCCCGTCGCCCTCACCGCCGCGACCGTGCTGCTGGCGCTGCGCCTGCTGCCGCTCGCCGCCCGCGCCGCCGACCGGCTCGCCCGCCGCTCCGCCGGCCTCGTCCTGCCGCTGGGAAGCTGGCACCTGGGCCGCCGGGCGGCCGGGCACGCCGGTCCCGCGCTGCTCGTCGCCCTCGCGCTGGCCATCGCCGCGCTCGGCGCCACCGCCCTCGCGGTGCTGGAGCGCGGCGACCGCGACCAGGCCGCGTTCGCGGTCGGCGCCGACCTGAGCGTCGAGGCCGGGCAGGAGGGCGCGGGGTTCGCGCCCCGCGCGGAGCGCCACGGGCGTTACGGCCGGCTGCCGGGCGTCGCCGCGGTCACGCCGGTGGTGGACTGGGACGTCACGGTGGGCACCTCGTTCGCGGGGATGACGGCGCTGGACTCCGCGGAGGTGCTGCCGACGCTCCGTACCGGCGCCGCCGCGGGCCCCGTGCCCGCCGTACGGGAGGGCGGCGGCCTGCCGTACGACGCGCTCGCCGCGCTCGGCGGCGGCGAACCGGCGCCGGCCCACGGGCTGCCGCTGCCCGGCCGCCCCGACGCCCTCGGCATGCGCGTACGGCTCGACGCGGACGGCCCCGGCACCGCCGAGCCGTTCACGCTCACCGCCACCCTGGAGGACGCCGACGGCCTCGCGCACACCGTCTCCGGCGTCCTGCCGCCCGCCGACGGCCGGGCGCACCGGATGAGCATCCCGCTCGGCGGGTACCAGCACCCCCTGCGGCTCACCGGGCTCCGGCTGAACACCGCGGAGGAGAACACGCAGCGCACGTACCGGCTGACGATCGACGACGTCGCGGGCGCCGCGCGCGGCGCCCGCTGGCAGGACCTCATCGGCGGCGAGCGGCCGGACCGCGGCCTCGCGGGCTGCCCCGGCCGCACGCCGGCGCCGACGCGCGGCATGCCGCCGCGCCGCGCCACCGGGTACGTGCTCTGCGAGGTACGCACCGGTCCCGGCGTGCTCTTCGACGGCGTGCTGCGCGGCCCGGACACCTCGCTGCCCGACGAGTGGCTGAGCTGGCAGCTCCGGCTCGGCCTCACCGGGCAGGGCAAGCCGCGGCCCGTGCCCGTACTGGCCACCGGCCCGCTGCTCGCCGCGGGCCAGGCGGAGGTCGGCGAGACCCTGCGGGCCGGACTGCCCGGCGGCACCGAGCTGCGCGCGAAGGTCGTCGGCAGCGTCGACGCCGTTCCCGGCACCGACCCGCGGCGGGGGCGGCTGCTGGTGGACACCCGGGTGCTGGCGGCGTATCTCGTACGGGCCGGGCTCGACCCGCCGAGGGAGTCGCACTGGTGGCTGGCCGCCCGCGACGGCGACGCGGGCGCCGCGCGCGCCGCCGTCGGGGCGCGGCCGGAGCTGGGCACGGCGCGCGACGTGCCGGGGGAGCGGGCCCGGCTGGCGGCATCGCCGCTGCGGGAGGGCACGGACGGAGCACTGTGGCTGTGCCTGGTGCTGGCCCCGCCGTTCGCCGTCGTCGGCTTCGCGCTGCACAGCGTGCTGGCCGTCCGGGCGCGGGCGCGCGAGTTCGCGCTGCTGCGGGCACTCGGCGTACGAACGCGGCAGTTGACGGCGCTGCTGTGGACGGAGCAGCTCTGCGTCGCGGCGTTCGCCGCCGCCGTGGGCACGGCGACGGGTGTGGCGCTCGCGGCGGCGGTGGTGCCGGCGGTGACGGTCACCGAGACCGGGGCGGCCGTGCACCCGGACCTGGCGGTGGCGGTGCCGTGGCTGCGGGTGGCGGCGGTGGCCGCGGTGGCGACGGCGCTGATCTGCCTGGCGGTCACCGCGACGGCGCGGGCGCTGGCCCGCACGGACCTGGCACGGGTACTGCGGGCGGGGGACGAATGAGGTTCGCGGACCGCCCACCCCGTCCCGGCCGCGGCCCCCTCGGACCCCGCGCCTGGCGCGAAGCCCGCGCCGACCTGCCCGCGCTCGTCTGCCTCGGTGCGCTCGTCGCGCTCCTCGCCGCCGTCGCCACCGCCGCGCCCCCGCTGCTCGACCGGGCCGCCGGCCGCGCGCTCGTCGACCGGATCGACGCGGCGCAGGATCAGCGCCCCCTGCTCACCCGTACCGTGACGTTCGGCCAGCCGGTCATCGGGCCGTCGGGGGAGGGCAGGACCCGCGTCGCCGGGGACCTGGAGGCGGCCGGGCAGGACGTGACCAACGGCTCCCCCGACGCCCTCGACGGCCTCCTCGACACCTCCCGGCACCAGGTCGTCGTCCCCGCCGCCACCCTCGACGCCCCCCGCGGCACCGCCGCCCTGTCCCTCCTCCACACCGGCGAGGCCCCCGGCCCCGGCGGCTACGCCGCCGGCCGGCCGCCCCGCGCCACCGGCCCCGGCGACCCCGTCGAGATCGCCGTCTCCGCCCGCACCCGCGACGCGCTCGGCCTGCGCCTCGGCCAGAGGCTGGCACTGACCCCGCGCGTCGCCCGGCTCGACACCTCCGTCGTCGTCACCGGCATCCTCCGCCCCGACCCCGCCGACCGCTTCTGGCGCAGCCACCCGCTCCTCGCCGTTCCGCTCCCCGCCGGCCGCGGGCCCGCCGAGGCCCGGGCGCTCATCGCCCCCGGCGCGCTCGACGCCCTGCTGGACCGCGGGCTGCCGCAGCTCACCGTCGAATGGCGGCTCCGGCTGGAGGTGGGCGAGCGGGACGAGGAGCGCGACGAGGCCGCCGCCCGCTTCGCCGGCGACGACGGCCGCGAGAAGCTGATCCGCGCCCTCGCCGCGTACGACCGCGCCTCGGCCGACAACTTCTGCGCAAGCGCCGGCGGCGGCGCGCCGTGCATCTACGGCTCCCACCCCGCCCGGAACCCGGCTCGCACCGACGACGTACAGCCGCTCGTCCGCGACTTCACCGCCGAGTGGGACCAGGCGTCCACCGTCGTCTCCTTCGCCGTCGCCTCCGTCGTCGGCGTCGGCCTCGTCGCGGCCCTCGTCACCGCCCGGCTCGCCGTGCGCCGGCGGCTCGGCGAACACCGGCTGCGGCGCGCCCGCGGCGCCTCCGCGACGGGCGTCGCGCTCTCCCGCGCCGCGCAGTACGCGCCCGTCGCGGGCGCCGGGCTGGCGGCGGGGTACGCCGCCGCGCGGTCGGCGCTCCCGGCCGGGGCGTCCCCCTCGGTGTGGCCGGCGGTCGCGGTCGCGGGTGCGGCGTGGCTGGTGCTGCCGGTGCTGACCTTCGCGGCTGTGCGGGACCGCCGGGCCGGCCGGAGGGTCCGCCCGGCGGGCCCGGGGCGGCGGCTGACCGCGGAGGCCGCGGTGCTGCTCCTCGCCGCCGCCGGCGTCGTGGCGCTGCGCGTACGCGGCACTGCGGGGAACAGCGCGTCGGACCCGCTGGTCGCGGCGGTGCCGGTGCTGTGCGGGCTGGCGGTCGTGGTGCTGCTGATCCGGGCCTACCCGCCGCCGCTGCGCCTGCTCGCCCGTCTCGCGGCCCGCCGCCGCGGCCCGCTCGGCCTGCTGGCGCTCACCCGCGCCGCCCGCGACGCGCCCGCCGCGGTGGCGGCGCTGCTCGTACTCGTCACCACCCTGGGCGCCGCGGTCTTCGGCGGTCTCGTCACCGGCACCGTCGAGGAGGGCCGCCGCGACGCCCTCGCCTGGCGGACCGGCGGCGCCGACGCCGTGCTCATCGAGGCCCGCACCCCCGCAGCCGACGAGGCGCTGCGCCGCGCCCCCGGGGTGGCGGGGGCGGTGCGGGTCCGGCTCGTACGCACCGACCTGACCAGCGCCGCCACCGGCCTCGGGCAGCGCGGCGCCGACGTGCTCGCCGTCGACGGCGCCGCGCTGCGCCGGGCCGACCCCGGCTCGGCAGCGGCGGCGGCGGTCGCCGGGCTGGGGGCCCCGCGGCGGGACGGCGCCGGGCGGCTGGTGCTGCCGGTCCTGGCCGGCGGGGAGCGGGGGGAGGCCCGTACCGGAGAGACCTACGAGACGGAGTGGCCCGGGGTGCGGGTGCGCGTCGCGGGGCGGCTCGACGACGGACCGGTGCGGGACGCGGCCTTCGGCCCGCTGTACGGGGCGCGCGGCGCGGCGCCGGGCGAGGACCGCCCGCTGCTGCTCGCCGACACCGCCGCGCTGGCCGCCGCGGACCGGGAGCGTGCCGCGCGGACACCCCGCGGCACGGCCGCGGTCCTGTACTACGGCGACGCCACCCCCGCCGCCCTGCGCGCCGCCGCGCCGGGCACCGGGTACGGCAGCCCGTACGGGCACCTGCTGATCGCCGCGGAGGAGCGCGCGGAGGACGGCGACGACGGCGTGCTCGGCGCGATCCGGGGCGCCCACGTCCTGTGCGCGGCACTGGCCGCCGCGCTGGCGCTGCTGACGCTGCTCGTGGAACTGCTGCTCTCCGCCCCGGAGCGCGCCCGCACCACCGCGTACCTGCGCCTCCTCGGCCTCGACCGCCGCGGCGCCCTCACCCTGGGCGCCCTGCAACTCGCCCCGCTCGCCCTCGCCGCCGCGGCCGGCGGCCTCGCCCTGGGCCTCGCGCTGCCCGCGGCCCTGGGCCCGGCGCTGGACCTCCAGCCGCTCACCGCAGGCCCGGCAGGCCCGCCCCACCGCCCCGACCACCTCCTCACCACCGCCCTGACCCTCGGCATGCTCGCCCTCGTCGCCACGGCGGTGGCGGCCGACGCGGTGACCACCCGCCGCACCCGCCGCCTGACGGCCCTGCGCGTGGGGGAGGACCGATGACGTCGCCCTGCCCGGCGCCGGGAGACACACGACCGGCCGCCCGCGCCGTGCGCCCCACCGCGCAGCCCCGACCACCCCGGAGGACCCGCCCCAGGAGGTCCGCGTGACCGAACCCCGCACCCCGGCCCCCATCCCCGCCGCCGGCCCGCCCCCCGACCTCGCCGAGCTGGAGCGCGCCGCCCGCGCCGCCGGGGCAGCCCCCGCGGCGGGGCGCCGCGAGCCCGTCGTCGACTGCGACAACCTCGTCCGCATCTTCCACACCGGGGGCGTCGAGGTGCAGGCGCTCCAGGGCCTCGATCTCACCGTCGCCGACGGGGAGATGACGGCGCTCGTCGGCGCCTCCGGCTCCGGCAAGTCCACCCTCCTCGGCATCCTCTCCGGCCTCGACGTCCCCACCGCGGGGCGCGCCCGCGTCGCCGGCCACGACCTGCTCGCCATGGGCCGCCGCGAGCGGCTGGCGTACCGGCGCCGTACCGTCGGCTTCGTCTGGCAGCAGACCGCCCGCAACCTGCTGCCGTACCTGACCGCCCGGGAGAACGTGGCGCTGCCCCTGACGTACGCCCGCGTCCCCCGCCGCGAGCGCGCCGCCCGGGCCGCCGACCTCCTCGACGCCCTCGGCGCCGGGGACTGCGCCGACCGCCGCCCCGCGGAACTCTCCGGCGGCGAGCAGCAGCGCGTCGCCGTGGCGGTCGCCGCCGCCAACCGGCCGCGGGTACTGCTGGCCGACGAGCCGACCGGGGAACTGGACACCGCGAGCGGCGAGCAGGTCTTCGCCGCGCTGCGCCGTGCCAACGAGGAACTGGCCACCACCGTCCTCGTCGTCACCCACGACCCGCTGGTCTCCCGCCAGGTCCGCCGCACGGTGCAGATCCGCGACGGCCGTACCGCCGCAGAGACCCTGCGTGACGAGGAGCTGACGGCCGCGGAGTACGCCGTCCTCGACCGGGTCGGCAGGCTGCAGCTCCCGCGCGAGTACGTCGAGCGGTACGGTCTGCGACGACGGGTCCGGCTGACCGCGGAGCCGGACCACGTCGGGGTGTGGCGGGCCGGCGGGGAGCCGGACGGACCGGGCGAGCGGCCCGGCGACGGGCACGACGAGGGGGAGGACTCATGAGCGAGGACACCGGCAGAGAGGGCACGGCGGTACGGGAGCGGGCGGCGGGCCCCGGCGACGCCATGGTCGTCGTCGAGGACCTGCATCGCACCTACGGCAGCGGCGCCACCGCCGTACACGCCCTGCGCGGGGTGTCGCTGCGCGTGCCGCGCGGCGAACTGGTGGCGCTGAAGGGGCGGTCGGGATCCGGCAAGACGACCCTGCTGAACCTCGTCGCGGGCCTCGACGTCGCCGACTCCGGGCGTATCGAGCTGGACGGCGTGGCGCTGTCCGGGCTCGGCGAGGCGGAGCTGCTGGCGCTGCGACGGGACCGGATCGGGCTGGTCTTCCAGTCGTTCGGGCTGATCCCGATCCTGTCCGCGGCGGAGAACGTCGGGGTGCCGATGCGGCTGCGCAAGGTGCCGCCGCGCGAGCGCGAGGAGCGGGTGGAGCTGCTGCTCGCGCTGGTCGGCCTCGCCGACCACGCCGCTCAGCGGCCCGGGGAGCTGTCCGGCGGGCAGCAGCAGCGGGTGGCGATCGCCCGGGCGCTGGCGAACCGGCCGGCGCTGATCATCGCGGACGAACCGACGGGGCAACTGGACGCCGAGACGGGGCACGCGGTGATGGAACTGCTGCGGGCGGTGGTGCGCAGCGAGGACGTCACGGCGCTGGTGGCCACGCACGACGCGGCGCTGCTGGACCTCGCGGACCGGGTGCTGGAGCTGCGCGACGGCACGATCACGGACCACTCGGACCCGGGCCCGGCCCCGGAGCCGTCCACGGCCTGACGCGCACGCCCCGCGCCGGACCCGGCCCCCGTCCCGTTCCCGGCCGCTCCCGGGCCCGTACGGCACGCACTCCGCCCCGTCAGGGATGCGTCAAGGTCCGGTCCCGCGTCCGCGCCGGGCACCCCGGGACCGCCCCCGCGGTCGTACGCTCGACGGTGCGACATGCACGTCAGCGGACGGACGATCGATTCATGACACGGGGCAGGCTGCGGATCTACCTGGGCGCGGCGCCGGGCGTGGGCAAGACCTACGCGATGCTCTGCGAGGCGCACCGCCGGCTGGAACGCGGCACCGACGTCGTCATCGGCTTCGTCGAGCACCACGACCGGCCGCGCACCGAGGTGCTGCTGCACGGCCTGGAGCAGATCCCGCGCCGCGAGCTGGACCACCGTGGCACGCGGTTCACCGAGATGGACGTGGACGCCGTCCTCTCCCGCCGCCCCGCCGTCGCGCTCGTCGACGAGATGGCGCACACCAACGTCCCCGGCTCCCGCAACGAGAAGCGCTGGCAGGACGTCAAGGAGCTGCTGCGCGCCGGCATCGACGTCATATCGACCGTCAACATCCAGCACCTGGAGTCGCTGGGGGACGTCGTGGAGAACATCACCGGCGTACGGCAGCGGGAGACCGTACCGGACGCCGTGGTCCGCAAGGCCGACCAGATCGAACTGGTCGACATGTCGCCCGAGGCGCTGCGCCGCCGCATGGCCCACGGCAACATCTACGACCCCGGCAAGGTCGACGCCGCCCTGTCGAATTACTTCCGCCCCGGCAACCTCACCGCCCTGCGCGAGCTGGCGCTGCTCTGGGTCGCCGACCGCGTCGACGACTACCTGCGCGAATACCGCCGCGAACACGACATCCGCGAGACCTGGCAGGCCCGCGAACGCATCGTCATCGGCATCACCGGCGGCCCCGAGGGCCGTACCCTCATCCGCCGCGGCGCGCGCCTGGCGACGAAGGGCGCGGGCGGCGAGATCATGGCCGTCTCCATCTCCCGCAGCGACGGCCTGACCCCCCTGAACACCGCCTCCCCCGAGGAACTGGCCGTCCAGCGCACCCTGGTCGAGGACCTGGGCGGTACGTTCCACCACGTCATCGGCGACGACGTGCCGGACGCCCTGCTGGAGTTCGCGCGCGGCGTCAACGCCACCCAGATCGTGCTGGGCTCCAGCCGCCGCAAGGCGTGGCAGTACGTCTTCGGCCCCGGCGTCGGGGCCACCGTCGCCCGCGAGTCGGGACCCGACCTCGACGTGCACATCGTCACCCACGGCGAGGTCGCCCAGGGCCGCGGGCTGCCGATCTCCCGCGGCGCCCGCCTCGGCCGCGGCCGGATCGTCGCCGGCTGGCTCTTCGGCCTGGCCGGCCCCGTGCTGCTCACCGGGATGATGCTGCTGCTCGACCGGGGCCTCGGGCTGGCCAACGAGGTGCTGCTGTTCCTCTTCGCCACCGTGCTGGCGGCCCTCCTCGGAGGCACGCTGCCCGCGCTGGCCTCCGCCGCGGCCGGCTCGCTGCTGCTGAACTACTACTCCACCCCGCCCGTCGAGACCTTCACCATCGCCGACGCGCGCAACATCGTCGCCCTCGTCGTCTTCTTCGCGGTCGCCGTCGCGGTGGCCTCCGTCGTCGACCTCGCCGCCCGCCGCACCTCCCAGGCGGTGCGGCTGCGTGCCGAGTCCGAGGTGCTGTCGCTGCTGGCGGGCAGCGTCCTGCGCGGCGAGGCGTCGCTGGAGTCGCTGCTGGACCGGGTGCGCGAGACGTTCGGCATGGAGTCCGTGGCGCTCTTCGAGCGGCTGCGCGGCGAGGACGGCTGGACCTGCGTCGGCCGCGTCGGCAGCAGCACCGCCGCGCCCGCGGGGCCGGACGACGCGGACGCCGACATGCCCGTCGGCGACGACATGGCCCTCGCGCTCACCGGCCGCAAGCTGCCCGCCGCCGACCGGCGGGTGCTCGGCGCGTTCGCCGCCCAGGCGGCCGTCGTACTGGAGCGGCAGCGGCTGGCCGCCGAGGCCGTGGAGGCCCGCAAGCTGGCCGAGGGCAACCGCATCCGCACCGCGCTCCTCGCCGCCGTCAGCCACGACCTGCGCACCCCGCTCGCCGCCATCAAGGCCGCCGTCACCTCGCTGCGCTCCGACGACGTGGCGTGGTCGCAGGAGGACGAGGCGGAACTGCTCGCGGCCATCGAGGCGGGCGCCGACCGGCTCGACGCCCTCGTGGGCAACCTCCTCGACATGTCCCGGCTGCAGACCGGCACCGTCACCCCGCTGCTGCGCGAGGTGGACCTCGACGAGGTGGTGCCCAAGGCGCTGGCCGGGGTGCCCGAAGGCAGCGTGACGCTGCGGATCCCCGAGACCCTGCCGATGGTCACCGTCGACGCCGGGCTGCTGGAGCGCTCGGTGGCGAACGTCGTCGAGAACGCGGTCACGTACAGCCCGCCCGGCATCCCCGTCCTGGTGCAGGCCAGCGCCCTCGGCGGCCGGGTCGAACTGCGCGTGGTCGACCGCGGGCGCGGGGTCCCCGACAGCGGCAAGGACCGCATCTTCGAGCCCTTCCAGCGCTACGGCGACGCCCCCCGCGGCGCCGGCGTGGGCCTCGGCCTCGCGGTCGCCCGCGGCTTCGCCGAGGCGCTGGGCGGCACCCTCGTCGCCGAGGACACCCCCGGCGGCGGGCTGACCATGGTGCTCACGCTGCGGGCCGCCCCGGGCCGCGGCCCGTCCGCTCCCGCCGGGCTGCCGGCCCGGGCGGCGACATGACGCCCGGGCGCGGGTACGGGACCGCCGGGCCCTCCCCGTACCGGTATCCGCATCCTCCGGACGGACGAAAGGGCGCCGCCATGCACCGGGTGCTCGTGGTCGACGACGAGCCGCAGATCGTGCGCGCGCTCGTCATCAACCTCAAGGCGCGCAGATACGAGGTCGACGCCGCCCGGGACGGCGCCACCGCGCTCAGGCTCGCCGCCGACCGCCACCCCGACGTGATCGTTCTGGACCTCGGGCTGCCCGACATGGACGGCGTCGACGTCATCCGCGGCCTCCGCGGCTGGACCCGGGTGCCGATCCTGGTGCTCTCCGCCCGGCACAGCTCCGACGAGAAGGTCCAGGCCCTCGACGCGGGCGCGGACGACTACGTGACCAAGCCCTTCGGCATGGACGAGCTGCTGGCCCGGCTGCGCGCCGCCGTCCGCCGGGCCGAGCCCGCGGCGCCCGAAGAGGCTCTGGCCGTCATCACCACCGACGCCTTCACCGTCGACCTCGCGGCCAAGAAGGTCAACCGCGACGGCACCGACGTACGGCTCACCCCCACCGAATGGCACCTGCTCGAAGTGCTGGTACGCAACGCCGGCCGGCTGGTCGGCCAGAAACAGCTCCTCAAGGAGGTCTGGGGGCCCTCGTACGGCACGGAGACCAACTACCTGCGCGTCTACATGGCCCAGCTCCGCCGCAAGCTGGAGGCCGACCCCGCCCACCCGCGCCACTTCGTCACCGAGCCGGGCATGGGCTACCGCTTCGAGCAGTGAAACGGACCGCCCCGTGCGGGTACCCTGCGGGCATGGACCCCGCCCGCAGCGCCGACCGCCCCGCCGGCCCCCTCCGCCGGCTGCTGGGCCGGATCACCGGCGCCGCGGAGCCGCCGGCGGAGGACACCCTGCCCCCCGACGAGGACACCGCCGAGGTCACGCCGATCCGGCAGTGCCACGACCGCGCCGTCGTCACCGTCACCGGCAGTCTGCGCACCGTCACGCTCCAGCCGCGCGCCGGCGTGCCCGCGCTCCAGGCGGAGCTCTTCGACGGCACCGACTCGCTCGACCTGGTCTGGCTCGGCCGCCGCGCCATCACCGGCATCGAACCGGGCCGCAGCCTGACCGCCTCCGGCCGGATCGCCATGAGCCGCGGGCGGCGGGTGCTCTTCAACCCCAAGTACGAACTGCGACCCCTCGGACAGGAGCAGCGGTGACGTCATTCGAGAAGCCGGCCGACGACCGCACCGGCGGCAGCGGCGCGACCGGCGGCCCGCCCGGGACCGGTGACGACGCGGACCGGCCCGCCTCCGGCGTACCGCAGGGCGACTCGCACGACGCCACCCGGGCCGCCATGGCCGAGGCGTTCGGCGGCATCCGCGGCATGGTCGAGACCACGGTCCCCGGGCTCGTCTTCGTGCTCGTCTACACCATCGGCTCGGACGTCAAGCCCTCGGCGATCGCCGCGCTCGGTGTCTCGCTGCTTCTCGGCCTCTCCCGGCTGATCACCCGCGGCACCCTCAAGCACGCCTTCAGCGGCGTCTTCGGCGTGGCCATCGGCGTCGTCTTCGCGATGATGACCGGCAACGCCAAGGACTTCTACCTCCCCGGCCTGCTCTACGGCCTCGGCCTGGCGCTGGCGTACATCCTCACCACGCTCGCCGGCGTGCCGCTGATCGGGCTGATCCTCGGCCCGCTGTTCCGCGAGAACCTCTCGTGGCGCACCCGCAACCCCGGCCGCAAGGTGGCGTACTCCAAGGCGAGCTGGGCCTGGGGCCTGATCTTCCTGGCCAAGTCCGCGATCCTCTTCCCGCTGTACTTCTGGGCCGACCCCAAGGAGTTCGGCTGGGTCATCGTGGCGCTGAAGATCCCGCCGCTGCTCCTGGCGGTCACGCTCACGTACATCTTCCTCAAGCAGGCGCCGCCGCCGATCGACGTGATCGCGGAGATGGAGGCGGAGGAGAAAGCGCAGGAGGAGCGGGAGAGGGCGGAGCGGGAGAAGACGCGGCAGACGGCGGAGCCCGAGTAGGCCCGCCGGCCCCGGTCAGCTTCCGCGCCGTACCGAAAGCAGCTCCTCCAACTGCTCCTCGCGCGCCTGCGCGGCGACGAAGAGCAACTCGTCGCCCGCCTCCAGGGTGTCGTCGGGCTTCGGCGTGAGGACCGTGCTGCCGCGGATGATCGTCACCAGCGTGGTATCCGCCGGCCAGTCGACGTCACCGACGGCGGTACCGGTGAGCGCCGACTCCTCCGGCAGGGTCAGCTCGACCAGGTTCGCGTCACCGTGGCTGAAGCGGAGCAGCCGGACCAGGTCGCCGACGCTGACGGCCTCCTCCACCAGGGCGGACATCAGCCGCGGCGTGGAGACCGCGACGTCCACCCCCCACGCCTCGGTGAAGAGCCACTCGTTGCGCGGATTGTTGACCCGGGCGACCACACGCGGCACGCCGTACTCGGTCTTGGCCAGCAGCGAGACGACGAGATTGACCTTGTCGTCGCCGGTGGCGGCGATGACCACGTGGCAGCGCTGCAGCGCGGCCTCGTCCAGCGAGGCGATCTCACAGGCGTCGGCGAGCAGCCACTCCGCCCGCGGCACGCGCTCGACGGAGATGGCGGTGGGCGTCTTGTCGATGAGCAGCACTTCGTGCCCGTTGTCCAGCAACTCGCCCGCGATGGAGCGGCCCACCGCGCCGGCACCTGCGATCGCCACTCTCACCGTGCTGCTCCGTTCGCTTCTCCGCCCGCGCGGCGTGTGTGCGGTAGGTCTGTGGTGTGCGGTGGGGCAGCCGTGCGTGCGTCGCTCACTGTGCTG